>JAUYEI010000100.1 GCA_030691385.1 Azonexus sp. | reverse complement strand
GCGACTGAGCAGTGCCGATGCGCATCTGTCGCCGGAGCGGGCGCTGGAGGAGTTGCAAAAGCTTCAACATCATCAGATTCGTATCAATCAGGCCGACCGGCCAGTCACTGGCATCTCTCGTCTCTCCGAAACACAGGATCGCGTCTTTGCCGCATTGAGATTGAAAAAACCGACGCAGCCACAGCAACTTTCTCTCTTGTAGTACACGTTTTTGAACTGCTGTTCATATAAAACAATCACTTACGCGTTTAACTGTCGAACTCGGGCTAACGAAGTCGATCCCCTCGATTTCTCGCCACCCCTGCTGCGCCTGCAGGACGCCCCACCCAATCCGTTGGGTCGCAAGGTGCTCTGGCTGCTCCTCAGCCTCCTGACGGCCTTGCTGCTGTGGGCCATTCTTGGCCGCCTCGACATCGTGGCCGTCGCCGAAGGAAAGCTGATTCCCGAGAGCTACGTCAAGATCGTCCAGCCCGCAGAAGCGGGCATCGTCAAGGAGATTCTGGTCAGGGAAGGACAAGCCGTCAAAGCCGGTCAGGTGCTGATGCGCATGGATACGCTGATCAGCGAAGCCGATACTAAATCCATCGATGCCGACTACCAGCGCAAGCGCCTGGCGCTACGCCGGATACAAGCTGAGTTATCCGGCACCCCATTCAAGACAGAAGCCGGCGACCCGATTGGGCTTGCTCAAGAGATCAATGCCCAATACCGGGCCAATCGTACGTCCTTCGAAGCGGCACTCGCTGAAGAGCGTTCCCGATTGACCAAGGCCAAGCAGGAATTAGCCGCGGCCGAACAAATCAAACGCAAACTCGAAGAAACCTTGCCCCATTACCGGGATCAGGACAAAGCCTACCAGAAGCTTGTCAAGGATGGCTATGCCGGCACCCTGATGGGTAGCGACAAGCGACGGGAGCGCGTCGAGAAAGAACAGGAACTGCAAACCCAGGCCTTCGTCATCGAATCGGCCAAAGCCAGCATCCAGCAGTCAGAGAAAAAGCTTGCCCAGATCGACTCCGACTACCGCCGGCAACTGCATGCCGAGCGGAATGATATTCAGGGGCAGTTTGACAAACTGGCGCAGGAAGTAACCAAGCAAGCCCATAAGCAAGAACTGCTCGAACTCAAGGCATCGCAGGATGGCATCGTCAAGGACTTGGCGACCCACACTACGGGAACCGTCGTTCAACCCGGTACGGTCCTGCTGACGCTGGTGCCACAGGACGAAATTCTGCGCGCCGAAGTTTGGGTTTCCAACGAAGACATTGGCTTTGTTCGGCAAGGCCAGCCGGTGAAACTCAAGTTCGCCGCTTTTCCCTTCCAAAAATACGGCATGGTCGAAGGAACGGTAGAGCACGTCAGCGCCGATGCGGCGGATAACAATACCGGCAACGGTAATACCCAGACCGATGCTCCGAAACGGAACCAGCCCTTGGTCTACAAGGCGCTGGTTGCACTCCAGCGAATGAGCCTGGAGATGGATGGAGAGCGTTTCGTGCTATCAGCCGGGATGCAGACCAACGCCGAGATCAAATTGGGTGACCGGACTGTGATGGAGTATTTGCTGTCACCTGTCAGGAAGGCCTGGCATGAGGCAGGTCGGGAGCGGTAACCTCCCCCGACTTCTGACAGGGATGACCTGCCGCGCTACGCTTGCCTTCTGGCTCGTTCGGCTTCGCCGATCCTAGCCCAGAGGGAGTTCTTGGGTGAAACACGATATAAATATTGAACACCCTGTAATCCAACTTCACAGATTTACCGCAGCAGTTCAATAATGCTCATGAGCAACAGGATGAATGCTCATGACACCGGGCGAGTTGCTCGTGTCGCCCGGAATACACAATTAGACATGGCCATGTTTCATGATTATGACGATTGCTGTCATGGACATGAGCCGAAATGCTTAATCCATTTGAGCGATGACGCCATAGGCGTGAAAAATGACAATCGCTGCCGACTTTCTGGATTTGATGGCTGCTTCATGCGAAATGAGGGCACATCAGACACCGACTTGGCGACTTTTCGACAATCACATAGCGTTTTCAACGGGGATCAATATGAGAAACAAATCGCTCAAGCGGACTTTGCTGGCCGCCGGGGTTTTGCTGGCATGCGCAAGTCAGGCTGGTGCCACTTCCTATACTTTCACCGACCTCGGCACCTTGGGTGGCGCTTACAGTGCTGCCAATGCAATCAACGCATCCGGACAGGTTGCCGGGTGGTCATACACCGCGGGTGGTGGAACCCAGCGCGCCACACTTTGGAATGGCTCCTCTGCAACAAATCTCGGTGCTTTGGTGACGACAAGTACTGTCGCCCTCGGCATCAACGCGACCGGCCAAGTCGCTGGTTTTGCCTACACACCCGGCAACACTGCCTCACGCGCTATCCTGTGGAATGGCACCACCCCAACCGATTTAGGCACCTTGGGCGGAGCTTATGGTTCCGCTGCCGCTATCAATGCGTCAGGGACGGTCGTTGGGTGGTCAAACACCATGACGGGTGGTACTACCCAACGCGCCACCCTGTGGAATGGGGCCACTGTGACAGACCTTGGTACTTTGGGTGGGATGCATAGCCAGGCCACCGCCATCAACGATGCTGGTCAGGTAGCCGGCTGGGCCTTTACCACTGGCAACGCCCAATACCATGCCACCTTGTGGAACGGCACTGCGGCTACGGATCTCGGCACCTTGGGCGGAACCTACAGCGCCGCCAAAGCCATGAATGCTTCCGGGCAGGTAGCCGGCTGGGCCACTACTACTGGCAACGCTGCCCAACACGCCACCTTGTGGAATGGCACTACCGCCACCGATCTCGGCACCTTGGGCGGATCATACAGCGTCGCCAACGCCATTAACGCGTCCGGACAGGTTGCTGGATTTTCTTATATCACGGGTGATGCTGCACAACATGCCACCTTGTGGAGCGGTGCTGCTGTTATCGATCTGAACAGCTTCCTGGATGCGAGCACGGTCAGCGCCGGTTGGGTTCTCAGGGAGGCCACGGGGATCAACGACAACGGGTGGATCGTTGGCAATGCATACAACCAGCATAGCGGCGTTCAACACGCCTTCCTTCTGTCGGTTGCCGCTGTCCCCGAACCCGAATCCTACGCCATGCTGCTCGCCGGTCTCGCTATCATCGGTGTAGCCGTCCGCCGCCGATAACATGTCGGATATTGGGCTGGGATTCCATGTTCATCTGAACCCGCCCAATGTGCAGGCTGTCCTTGTTGAGATTCAGAACAGCGGTAACAGAAGGCAATCGGGGTGAGCGTCCTCAAACGGCGCTGGGCCGATGGCAACGGCTTGCTGAGCCAGACGGTAGAAGAGTAATCCGCGCGTGTTTGATCGACGGTGGTTGAAGTGAAAACGTGAACCCCAAAGTTTCAGATAATCAGTGTGCCCGTTTTGTGCCCAAATTGTCCTCATGTTTGCCTCTTCTGCCGTGACCGCTTTGGGCCAGTTTCGCCGCCCGCAAGCCGCTGCGTACCGCACCTTCCAGCGTCGCCGGGTAGTCGGCCCAGGTGTGGTCGCCGGCCAGGAAGAGGTGTGGATTTGAGGTTTTGAAATCCGGGCGATGCAGGCCGGGAATGGCTGAGAAAGTGGCGCGTTTTTCGCGGATCACCTTGTGCCAGCCGGTCGGGTTCGGCCAGCCGAGTTCTTTGTCGAGTGCAGCGGCCAGCGCCTTGTCGTTGAGTTTTTCCCAGTCGCCGTGTCCGCTCAAAACGCAGGCCAGCAAGCCATGGCCACGGTCGACAATCCACTGGCAATGGCCGCCGAGGCGGTTGCTCAACGGGAAAGACGATTTCATTTTTGGCTCAAAATTCCGGTAGACCGTAGCAATCGGCTCGTAGGCGTAATCCGTGGCCGCCGCCGGCCACAACGCGCCGACATGTTGCGGTGCCGTGGCGAGGATGGCAGCGGCGAAGGTTTCACCGTCGATGGCGATGCCGTTTTCAGCTTCCGTGATCTGGCTGACCCGCGTGCTCAGGCGGATTTGGGCGCCGTGGGCCTGTAGCCATTGTCCGGCTGGTTCCGGCAGAAGTTGGCCGAGATCGACGCGGGGCAGCAGCAGGTCCGTATCTGCGCGGCGCGAACTGCCCAGGCTGTCGCGCAGGACGTTGGCGAATAGCTGTGCCGAGGCGCGTTCGGCCGGCAGGTTGAGCGCAGCCAGACAGAGCGGTTCCCACAGGTGGCGGCGCAGGGTGCCGGTTTGGCCGGCGTCGTCCAGCCATTCGGCGACGGTCGTTTCGCGGGGCAGTTTGAAGCCTCGGCGCTTGATGCCGTCCATCCAGAGCGCCGTTCGCAGCTTTTCCCCGATGTCGACCCCGCTGGCGGTCAGCAGGCCCCAGGCGACATTGAGCGGCGCGGGCAGGCGGGACAGGGCGAGGCGAAAGCCGGTGTTATCGATGACCTGCAAGGGCCGGCGGTCGAAGAGTTCATCGGGATCGGCGCCGACCCGGCGCATGAGCGCCAGCGTGTCGCGATAGGCGCCGAGCAGGATGTGCTGGCCGTTGTCGAGCCGGTGGCCGTCGAGATCGACGCCCCGGGCCCGGCCACCGAGCACCCGGCCGGCTTCGAACAGTGTGGTTTCAGCACCGGCGGCAGTCAGTTCAACGGCCGCCGCAATCCCCGCCCAGCCGCCACCGATGACGGCGACTTTCAACCTTGAAACCTCGGTTGGACGTGGCAGATGGTGCGCCGGGGCGGGATGGCCGGCGCGAAGCGACGACGCAGCAGGCTCATGTCTGCAAGAAGGAGCGACAAAGCCGGGCGCCCGACCAGGCGTGCCAGCGGCCACGTAGCGCTGTCACCCAACGGGTGAATCGCCTCGAAGGCGCAAAGGCCTGTATTCAGGCGGCTGGCCGAGGCTGGATAAGCGGTCAACCGAGGTTTCAAGGTTCAAGGGATCAGGCCTTGATCCAGGTCTTGGCGGCCAGCCACAGCTTGCGTGTTGGCGGCAGCGAAATGCGCTGGTGCAGGACCTGGAAGTTCTCGCGTTTGATCTCGTCGAGCACGGTGCGGTAAATCGCGGCCATGATCAGGCCCGGGCGCTGGCTCTTGCGGTCGACGGCCGGCAACTGGGCAAAAGCCTGTTCGTAGTACTTTTCGGCGCGCTCGTACTGGAACTGCATGAGTGCCGTGAAATTGTCCGAATACTTGCCGTTCAGGATGTCAGCGGCCGGCACGTTGAACTGCTTGAGTTCATCCATCGGGATGTAGATGCGGCCGCGCCGGGCATCTTCGCCGATGTCGCGAATGATGTTGGTGAGCTGGAAGGCCATGCCCAGATCGTGGGCATATTTTTGCGTCTGGCGGTCGGTATAGCCGAAGATTTCGGCGGCGAGCAGGCCGACGACACTGGCGACTCGGTAGCAGTAGAGCGACAGGCCCTTGAAGTCGAGATAGCGCGACTGGGTGAGGTCCATCTCCATGCCGTCGATGATTTCGAGCAACTGCTCTTTCGGCAGATTGATGCTCTTGTCGAGTCCAGCCAGTGCTTGACCGACCGGGTGTTGCGGCAGGCCTTCGGCAACGCGCTCGATTTCCTGGCGCCACCAGGCGAGCTTGGTCGAGGCGATGGAAACATCGTTGCATTCATCGACGACATCATCGACTTCGCGGCAGAAAGCGTAGAGCGCCATGATGGCGCGCCGGCGTTGCAGCGGCAGGAACAGGAAGCTGTAGTAGAAGGATGAGCCGCTGGCGGCGCACTTCTCCTGGCAGTATTGGTCGGGATTCATGGGGCTACATTCTAATGGAACGGGCCGCCAGAAGGAGCCAATCCCATTTCCCAAGCTTGGGCCGGCACGTGAAAACGTCGCCGCGTACCTGGCGGATGCGTTCAAGAATGCGCAGCCCGCCCTGCATGGTCAGCCGGATCTCCCAGCCAAGGCGGCCGGGCAGGGCGTGGACAAGCGGGGCGCCGCGCTTCATCAGCGCCGTCGCCCGGTCGATCTCGAAATCCATGAGCGCCGCCCAGTTGGCCGACCAGCGGCTGTGCGCGATGTCGTCTTCGCTTAGGCGGAAGTGCGGAAAGTCGGTCAGCGGTATGTAAATCCGGTCTTTTTTCCAGTCGACCGCAACATCCTGCCAGAAGTTGATTAACTGCAAGGCGGTGCAGATGCAGTCGGATTGTTCGAGGTGTTCCTGTTCTGTCCGGCCAAACAAGTGCAAAACCAGCCGCCCGACCGGATTGGCCGAACGGCGGCAGTAGTCGAGCAGTTCCGGGTAATCGGCGTAGCGCGTCTTGACCACGTCCTGCGCGAAAGCATCAAGCAGGTCGCGGAAGAGCTGGATGGGTAACTTGTAGGCGGCGATAACTTCGGCCAGCGCGACGAACAGCGGCGTCTGCGGCAGGCTGCCGGCTGCGATGCGATCCAGCTCGGCGCGATAGGCATTCAGCCCGGCCAGGCGCTCGTCAGGCGAAGCATCGCCCTCGTCGGCAATATCGTCGGCGCTGCGCGCAAAGCGGTAAATGACCTCGATCGGCCGGCGCAATTGGGCCGGCACGAGCAGCGAAGCAACAGGAAAGTTTTCGTAATGATCGACGGACATCGTGGTCTGCTCTGGAGAAGGGCGCTTAGTCAGTGCTAGAATTCGCCCCGCCTGCCCAAGTGGCGAAATTGGTAGACGCACCAGATTTAGGTTCTGGCGTAGAAATACGTGGGGGTTCGAGTCCCTTCTTGGGCACCATTAGGCAGCAGAAGGCTTTCAGCGATGAAAGCCTTTTTGTTTTTGGGTTCCTGAATCGTTCATGGGGCACTCGTGGGACACTGCTGCAAAATACCAATCTGACAAAGTAGAACTAACTAAATGCGATGCCAGCTTGCGCAGCGATCTTTGATGCCAGCTTATTAAAGTCGGTGTAACAGCTCTTCACTGCTTCAATATGGGCGCCAATCGCACCATCGGCGGATTTCAGGAAAAAAATCGGTTTGCGTGCTTCCATGGCCATGGGCATCAGACTTCGATAGTGCTTTAGCAAGGATAGGCAGTAAGGGTCTTGCGCCACATTGGGAAGGATCTTGCTTTCATCTCCTAGTACTGACTCTCGATAGACGCCAGGTATACGATCCATCCATCGTTTGTAGGCTTTGACCGGACGGCTATCGAGAATTCCGTGCTGCATGACAATATAACCAATCGGTTGCATCAAGCCTTTGGGTAACGACAGGGCTGTTGGCGCTTTGGATAGCAGGTCGGACCAGACCAGTCTCCACTCGCGGAGCGTGGGTCCCAGGTTTTTTAGACCTTGTAAGGAGAATAGGTCGGGAGCCAACGGCAAACATACTTGATCAGAGGCAATAAGAGCAGCGCGATTGATTGCGCCGAGGTTGGGGCCGACATCAATCAATACAAGTTCAGCGCCCCACTCGGTGCCTTGTTGCACTAGTCTGTGAAATGCTGTCATGGTGCGGAAGGCGGATTCGTCACGGTTGTGGCAACGAGGCCAAGCGTCGGACAGTTTGTCTTCAAATCTGGATAAACCGAGGTCGCCTGGCAGGAGGCCAAGCTTCGGATGGATTTTTTCTACATGAGGATGGGCAATATCCCCAATACCCCTGAGTATCGGCCGGATTGCGCCATAGACCGTGTCAGGATGCTCATCGTCCGGCCAGAGGCTTTCCAGGCGATCTTCGTCCAGAAACATCGCGGTAAGGTTGGCTTGGGGGTCCAAATCAACAGCCAGGGTCTTGATGCCATGGTCGGCGAACATCCAGGCCAGGTGGTAAACGAGAGAGGTTTTACCCACCCCTCCCTTGTTGTTGAAGAAGGCAATGGTTTTCACGCTGGCCTCCGGAAAATCCTGACCAACACGCTATGCTCGTCGAACTCGAAAGTGGCAGGAGGGTTGCCGTTTTGTGCAAGTAATGCCTGGGCTCGCTGGACGCCATAGCCAAATCTATTCACAAATCCAAAAGACTTCATGGCTTCTGCGATTACGGGGTTTCGATAACTATTACGCGTCGGGAAATTCTCAGGGGTGGCTTCACCATAGAGTCCACCCGGGCTTTGGATTTCAATATGGTCGGAAAATGCGTAGAAGCGGATTGGGCTATTGCTATCGTAATTTCTGTGCATTACGGCATTCATCAGTAGTTCTCGCAAAGCCCATTCCGGGAAATCCGGCAGCATTTTTTCCTCAAGCGCGCTGACAGGCTGCATTGAGGTTTTTATCAACAATTTGAGTCTGCCTTCCAACTCACGCAGTACAGAGTGCAGGTCTCCGGAGATTTCCGCCTGGTCTTCAGGCAGGTCTGTCAGGTCAGTACCAGGCAATTTTAGGTATTGGACATAGCTTCCCGGCAGAAAAAAGCGGGAGTTTTTGCCGAAGAGAAGAATTCCCGCATGGGTCGGGCATGCGCGTTCTGGGTCGAATAGACGCAGGGATGCAAG
The DNA here is from genome assembly GCA_030691385.1 of Azonexus sp. Taxonomy (GTDB): domain Bacteria; phylum Pseudomonadota; class Gammaproteobacteria; order Burkholderiales; family Rhodocyclaceae; genus Azonexus. The sequence goes on along the minus strand of JAUYEI010000100.1, from coordinate 5,648 downwards.
TTGTAGCTCTACCGGGCGGTGATTGGCAGCAATGGTTTCTTGATCAACGACCTCTCTACGATAGGCATCGAATTGACCCAGAGCCAGGTCGTCGAGCCTTCCTTCCGGGCAAGGTCTTGCATCGAATGAGCGAGCCAAGGCGACTCGGCGTTCGGATAGAACACGTTCCTCCTGCTCATTCGCAATCGCTTTTCTTGGCCCAACGCGTATGTGAATGCGCCCTTTGAAGCGTACGGGGGGCAGGTCGGACGGAATGACTTCTACAACCGCGATGTCTCCGCCTTCAAATGAAAATTTGGCAACACTGATTACGGGCTGTGGCAGGACATTGCCATCAGACCGAATGGCACCGAGTTTTATTAGAAGTTCGTCGGTAACAACCAGCCCGGAGAGTGTCCCGTTGTCGTTTGCTCCGATGAGCAAATAGCCCGGTTGCCGATGATTGGGCAAGTCGTTGGCGAATGCACATATTGCTTGCCCGAATTTGTCTGTGTTGCTGGTGGATATCGTACGTTCAACGCGATCTGTCTCTAGATCCGATAACAGTGCTTTCAATTGTTCTTCTGTCAGCATGGTGCACAGTTGTCCTTGTTTGTATCGGGTTGAGTGCAAGTATATGCGGATTGCTCTCCAGTTCGGCATCAAGGTGCCCCGCGAACTGCCGTCCTTCATCTCGACTCGCGGCGGCGTTGCGCTGCATCCGGGCGACGGCGTCATCCACTCCTGGTTGAACCGCCTGCTGCTGCCGGATACCAGGATGCCCGCACCCTGAAGTGCCGCATCAACGCCATGTTGACGACCATCACAGCGACTTTTGGCATCAGCCTTCCGCTGAGCGAATTCAGTCACTTTTTCTGAGGAACCACATGCAGATCGTTGTTTCACTTCAGCATTTCGGTACTCGATTGCCAAGGCTGAGCGGCTATAATTGCCGACTTAACCTAATCACGGGCAGTTCAAACATGGAAGCAGAACACATCAACAGCATCTCCAACAAGCTCGACGATCTGGCGCAGCGCGCCGCCGAGCTGCGGAGGTATCTTTGACTACGATCAGAAACGCGAGCGCCTGACCCTCCTGACGCAGGAGATGGAAGACCCGAAGATCTGGGACGACGCCAAGCGTGCCCAGGAACTCGGGCGCGAGAAGAAATCGCTGGAAAATATCGTGCTGGTGCTGGAAGAAGTCCAGTCCGGCCTCGACGACGGCCGCGAATTGTTCGACATGGGCAAGGAAGACGGCGACGAAGAGACGCTTCTGTCCGTCGAGGCCGATAACGCCGCACTGGAAGCCAGGGTCGCCGCCCTCGAATTCCGCCGCATGTTCAACAACCCGATGGACCCGAGCCCGTGCTTCCTGGAAATCCAGGCTGGTGCCGGCGGCACCGAAGCCCAGGACTGGGCCTCGATGCTGTTGCGCATGTATTTGAAATTTGGCGAGAAAAAAGGGTTCACCGTCGAAGTCATGGAAGAATCCGAAGGTGAAGTCGCCGGCATCAAGGGCGCCACCGTCAAGTTCACCGGCGACTACGCCTACGGCACGCTGCGCACCGAAACCGGCATCCACCGGCTGGTCCGCAAGTCGCCGTTCGACTCGGCCGCCCGCCGCCACACCTCGTTCACCAGCATCTTCGTCTTCCCCGAAGTCGATGACTCGATCGAGATCAACATCAACCCGTCCGACGTGCGCACCGACACCTACCGCGCTTCCGGCGCCGGCGGTCAGCACATCAACAAGACCGACTCCGCCGTGCGTCTGACCCACGTCCCGACCGGCATCGTCGTGCAGTGCCAGAACGACCGTTCGCAGCACCGCAACCGCGACGAAGCCTGGCAGATGCTGCGCGCCCGCATCTACGAGTTCGAGTTGCGCAAGCAGCAGGCCGAGCAGCAAAAGCTCGAAGACGCCAAATCCGACATCGGCTGGGGCCATCAGATCCGTTCCTACGTGCTTGATCAATCGCGCATCAAGGATCTGCGCACCAACCATGAAACCGGCAACACCCAGGGCGTGCTCGACGGCGATCTCGATCCGTTCATCGAGGCCAGCCTGAAACAGGGCGTTTAGTCTTCACGGGAGAAAGCCATGCGACTTGTCGATCTCAGAATCAGCCACTACAAAAGTCTGTCGGACATTGCATTAACTGAGATTCAGCCGGTGACGGTGTTGGTGGGCTGCAACGGGGTCGGCAAGAGCAACGTGGCGGATGCCCTGCGTTTTCTGCGCGATGCGGTGAGCCAGGGTTTGGACCATGCCGTCAGCGCACGCGGCGGCATCGGCCTGATTCGCCAGTATTCGCCGACCAAGCCGTTTCAGATTTCGTTCGATTTTGGCTTCGTCGAAGATGATGACGCCACGCACGTTGTCCGTTATCAACTGACGCTGACCAGCTTGCGGGAAGGCAATTTTCGGGTTGAGCGGGAACGTTGCGAGTGGTTTGGTCCGACTGAGTTCGAATTTGACAACGAAATCGATGATGTGGTCGAGTGTGAATTCAAAGTGATGATTGCCGAGCGCAATGCAAAAGGTCATATCACTCTCAAAATCGCCGGAAAAACTGTAGAGCAGGACAACGAACGCCCGACGCCCCCTGACACCCTTGCACTGGGCCGTCGCATTACTTGGTTAGATTTGGGCGGCATCAATTTTGGCAGCCCGGCACTACGTAAATTCATCCTCAACTTCCGCTTCTCCTCTATCTATCCAAATACCCTGCGCCAGCCCGCCCCACCTGATACCGATCCCATTCTCAAGGAAAACGGTGCCAACTGGGCCTCCATCCTGCGCGCCTTGAAGAAAACCAATCGGGGCAAGCAGGCCTGGGAACAGGTACGGGAAATGATGCAGGTGGTCATGCCGCAACTGGAAGACATCTCCGCTCAAGCCGTCGGCGGTTTCATCCTGCCCCGCTTCAAGGTGCGGGAAGCCAGCGGTGAAGCACACCTGTTCGACCCCTCGCAGATTTCGGATGGCACCCTGCGCATTCTGGGCATTCTGCTCGCCCTCTATCAGAACCCGCACCCATCGCTAATGGTCATTGAGGAGCCGGAACAAACCGTCAATCCGGCCTTGCTCGCCCTGCTGGCCGATGCTTTCCAAGAAGTCTCGGAGCGCACGCAGTTGCTTATCACCAGCCACAGCCCGCACCTGATCGACTGTTTCGAGCCGGAAAATATTCAAGTCGTCACCATGCAAAATGGTGAAACCCGTGTTTCTCCGATCCGCGCCAGCCAGCGCGAAGCGGTCAAGGAACATCTGCTCAGCCTCGAACAAATCATGTCGTCGGAAGGCTTGTTGCCGGAGGACGCATGAGACGACTGCTGCCAATAGTCGAGGGGCATGGCGAAGACCGTGCTGTTCCCTTGCTCATTCGCCGCATCCTTGAAGCTCAGGGAATCTACGACGTCGAGTTGATCTCAGCCCAACGTAAAGGCGAATACCCAAGCGTAGCCCGGAATTTTGACAACATCTTCCAAGCGGCAACGTTGGTGAAGGCGCCGATCCTGTGGGTTATGGATTTCGACTCCAAAGATTACGACTGTCCAATCAAGGAAGCGCAAAAGCTGCTGGCAAGGGCGGATGCATTGCGCCCGGGCTGGCCGATAAAAATCGCCTTTCTTGTCAAGGAATACGAAACCCTGTTTCTGATCGACGAAGCGGCAACCCGAAAAGTATTTCCGGACATTTCCCCCAAAACTCCCTTTCCACTGGAACCCGAAAAAATCCGGGGTGCCAAGGAATGGCTCAGCAAAGCCCGTCCCGCCGCCGGCAATGCTTACAAACCGATGGTCGATCAGGCAAAAATTACCGCGCACCTTGATCTAAGCCTGCTACGTACCCGCTCCGCCGACTTCGCCCACCTTGAACGCGCCGTTATTGAACTGGCAAATTCAACTTGCCCCTCATAAGCAATTTTTCCTTGTTTTCTCCATTGCCTCTTCGCATTGAAAAAGGGCCTTGCAGGTCGGGAGAATCCCGATGACTCGTCTCCTCCGCTGGCTGGCGGGCATGCTGCTCGTGCTCGTCCTGGCCGCCGGCGGGTTGCTGCTGGCGGCACTCGACAGCAAGCCGCTGGTCGAGCGCAGCGAAAGCATTTCGCAGGTCGCCATTAATCAGGCGCGCTGGTTGTTCCACACCAACGACCCGCGTCGCCTGCAATCCGGTGAGGCGCGCCGGACTGCCATTCCCGCCGCGTTGATCGACGAAGGCATCAACGCCCTGGCCAGCCGCGGACTGCATGGCCGCGGTGCGCTGGTGCTCGGCGAGGAGACGGCCGAAATCCGCCTCAGTCGTCGCGTGCCGCTGCTGCCGGGAGAACACTATTTGAATTTTCGCGCCACGCTGCGCGAGGGCAAAGGCGAACCGAAAATCTTCGCCGCTGCCCTCGGCCAGTTGCCGATTCCGCCGCAATTACTTGAATTTCTGCTCGCCACCGCCGTTCAGGGCGCCGGCTATGAAGCGGAGTGGACGCTCGCCCGCCAGTCCATCCGCGAACTGATCTTCGACCCGCAGCGCCAGCGCATTGTCGTCGCCTACGTCTGGGAACCGGCCCTGCTCGACCGCGCCCGTTCCATCGCCTTCCAGCCGGACGATCTGGTCCGCATCCGCTCCGCCCAGGAATCGCTGGCTGCCCTGCTCGACCACCACGCGCCGGGCCGACCGGTGCCGCTGGCCAGCGTCCTGCGTACCGTGCTCGACATCGACGGCGCCGATCAGCACGAAAACCGCCGGGCCGCGCTGCTCGTGCTCGGCGTTTACCTCGCCGAGAAAAACATCGCCTCGCTCATTCCCGAAGCCCGCGGCTGGCCGCAGCTTCGCCAGGTCACCCTGATGCTGGCCGGCCGCGGCGATACCGCCCAGCACTTCGTCGTCTCCGCCACCCTCGCCGCCTGGGCCGGCGAACCGGTGGCCGACGCCATCGGCGTTTACAAGGAAATGGCCGATTCCCGCCACGGCAGCGGCTTTTCGTTTGCCGACCTGGCCGCCGACCGGGCCGGCACCCGTTTCGGCGAACTGCTGAGCCGCCGGGATGCGCGCCTCAACGCGCTGCTCGAAAAGGAATTGACCGACGGCGACCTGATCCCCGTCATCAGCGACCTGCCCGAATCAATCAGCGCCGCCGACTTCCGGCGCCGCTTTGGCAACACGAGCAGCCCGGCCTATCGGCAACTGACAGCAGAAATCGAACGCCGCCTCGATGCCCTGCCGCTCTACAAGCCGGAGTGACGATGACGGACAAGCTTTTTGCCGCACTCCCACGGTCAACCGAAAAAAACGAGCAATTTTCAAATCTGCTCGAGCGCCCCGGCCTGCGCATCGAACGCATTGTTTCAACCGGCCAGTGCAGCCCGGACGGCTTCTGGTACGACCAGCCCGAGGGCGAATGGGTGGTGGTTTTGCAGGGTCAGGCAAGGCTGCGTTTCGAAGATGCGCCGGAACCTGTCCGACTCAACCCCGGCGATTTCATCGACATCGCCCCGCATCGCCGGCATCGGGTGGAATGGACAGACCCTGAGCAGCCAACGGTCTGGCTGGCCGTGCACTACACGCCGGCCTGAATTATCCTTGAACCTTGAAACCTCAGTTGACCGCTCATCCCTGTCTGGTCTGCCGCGTGAATACGGGCTCCCCTGCCTTCGATGCCATTC
>JAUYEI010000091.1 GCA_030691385.1 Azonexus sp. | reverse complement strand
CCGCCGCTGGTGCTGTGGGCGATGAGCGAGGAAATCCGGGCGCTGACCATCATTCGGGCCGGCATGGATGCCGGCAAGCCAGTCGATATGCTGCTCAAGGATGCCAAGGTCTGGGGGCCGCGCGCCAACCCGGTCAAGAAGGCGCTGCAACGGCTATCGACCGCAGCGCTCGAAGCGGCTCTGCAACATGCCGGCAAAATCGACCGACTGGCCAAAGGCATCGGTCACGGCAATATCTGGGAAGAGTTTTTGCGACTCGGCCTGCGCCTCGCCACAGTGAAATAACTAAGCGGCCTTGTTTTCGGCGGCCCTGTCTTCAGGCGGCGAGTCCGGCTCCAGATCCTCCCAGAGGCAGCTACGCTCCTGGCGCACGTCATGCAGGCCGGGCTTGTTCTTCTCCTGCACCAGGCATTCGCCTGAACATTCCTCGGAAACCACCACCAGCTTCATCTCGGCGTCCACCTGCCGCTCACCATCCCAGAAGCTACACGTAGCGCAGACCTTAACCTCGGTCGGCAAAATCAATTTTTCAGCCATCTTGTCCTCGATGGAAAGCCTTGTTGTCGTTGCGGATAAGAGTTTACCCGGTTCTGGAAGTTCCCGTTTATTTGTCTGGCTATAATGTTCCTTTGCCTGCACGAAGAACATCATGGACATCAAGCATTACATGCAGACCGTCGGCCGTCAGGCCCGCGCTGCCTCGCGTCGCATCGCCGCGGCTTCGACCGCCGAGAAGAACGCCGCCCTGCTCGCCATCGCCGCCGCCATCCGCCGCGACAAGGCGGCGCTGGTCGCCGCCAACCAGGAAGACCTGGCCGCCGCCCGCGCTGCCGGGCTTGAAACCGCCATGCTCGACCGCCTGACCCTGACCGAAAAAGGCGTCGACAGCATGGCCGAAGGCGTCGAGCAGGTCGCCACGCTGCCCGATCCGATCGGTGAAATGGGCGAGTTCAAATACCAGCCGTCCGGCATCCAGGTCGGCAAGATGCGCGTGCCGCTCGGCGTCATCGGCATCATCTACGAAGCCCGTCCGAACGTCACAGCCGACGCCGCGGCGCTGTGCCTCAAGTCGGGCAACGCCGCCATCCTGCGCGGCGGCTCGGAAGCGATCCGCTCCAACCGCGCCATCGCCGCGCTGGTTCACGAAGGCCTGCAAGCCGCCGGGTTGCCGGCCGATGCCGTGCAGGTGATCGACACCACCGACCGCGCCGCCGTCGGCGAGTTGATCACCATGCGCGAATTCGTCGATGTCATCGTGCCGCGCGGCGGCAAGGGGCTGATCGCCCGCCTGCTGGCCGAATCGCGCGTACCGATGATCCAGCACCTCGACGGCAACTGCCACGTCTACCTCGAAGAGGAAGCCGATCCGAACAAGGCCCTGAAGATCGTCGAAAACGCCAAGACCCAGCGCTACGGCACCTGCAACACGGCCGAGTCACTGCTCGTCGACCGCAGCGTCGCCGCCATGCTGTTGCCACCGATCGCCCACATGCTGACCGGCAAGGGCGTCGAGATCCGCGGCTGCGCCGAAACCTGCGCCATCGTGCCGAACGCCGTCGCCGCCACGGAAGAGGATTACTACACCGAGTTCCTGGCGCCGATCATTTCGGTCAAGGTGGTGGCCGGCATCGACGAAGCCATCGACCACATCAACAAGTACTCGTCGCATCACAGCGAAGCCATCGTCACCGACAACCACCCGAAAGCCATGCGCTTCCTGCGCGAGGTCGATTCTGCCTCGGTCATGATCAACGCTTCGACGCGCTTCGCCGATGGTTTCGAATACGGCCTGGGCGCCGAAATCGGCATTTCGACCGACAAGATCCACGCCCGCGGCCCGGTTGGTCTGGAAGGACTGACCAGCCAGAAATGGATCGTGCTCGGCGACGGCCACGTTCGAGCCTGAGCGGACAAGCGCGGCATTCCCTGAAATCCACAAGTCCCCGCGCTGGCGGGGACAACTTTTTCCGGAGCAAGCAAATGGCCAAACCTTCCTTCACCTGGGAAGACCCTTTCCTCCTCGACAGCCAGCTGGCCGCCGACGAGCGGCAAGTCCGCAACGCCGCCCGCGACTTCGCGCAAAAGGCGCTCAAGCCGCGCATCCGCGACGCCTTCCGCAACGAGACGACCGACCCGGCGATCTACCGCGAAATGGGCGACATGGGCCTGCTCGGCGCGACGCTGCCGCCGCAGTTCGGCGGTGCCGGACTCAACTACGTCTCCTACGGACTGATCGCACGCGAGGTCGAGTCGGTCGATTCGGCCTACCGCACGCTGTTGAGCGTCCAGTCCTCGCTGGTCATGCTGCCGATTTACGAATTCGGCTCGGATGCGCAGAAGGAAAAGTATCTGAAGAGGCTGGGCAGGGGCGAGCTGATCGGCTGTTTTGGCCTGACCGAGCCGAACTCGGGCTCCGATCCGGCCAGCGCCAGCAGCGTGGCCCGCGCCGTACCGGGTGGCTGGAAGCTTTCCGGGCGCAAGACGTGGATCACCAACTCGCCGATGGCTGACATTTTCATCGTCTGGGCCAAGGATGACGCCGGCGCCTTGCGCGGCTTCATCCTTGAAAAAGGCATGGTCGGGCTGTCGGCGCCGGTCATCAACGGCAAGGTCAGCCTGCGCGCCTCGATCACCGGCGATATCGTGATGGACGAAGTTTTTGTCCCCACCGAAAACCAGTTGCCCAAGGCCAGCGGCCTCAAGGGGCCGTTTACCTGCCTCAACTCAGCCCGTTTCGGTATTTCATGGGGCGCCCTCGGCGCAGCGGAGGCCTGCTGGCACACGGCACGGCAATACACGCTGGAGCGTCAGCAGTTCGGCCGGCCGCTCGCCGCGACGCAGTTGATCCAGAAAAAACTGGTCGACATGCAGACCGAAATCGCCCTCGGCATCCAGGGCGCGCTACGCCTCGGCCGCATGATGGACGACGGTAGCGCGACGCCGGAACTGGTCTCGCTGATGAAGCGCAACAGCACCGGCAAGGCGCTCGACATCGCCCGCAACGCCCGCGACATGCTGGGCGGCAACGGCATTTCGGATGAATTCGGCGTCATCCGCCACATGGTCAATCTCGAATCGGTCACCACCTACGAAGGCACGCACGATGTGCACGCGCTGATCCTCGGCCGCGCCCAGACCGGTCTTTCGGCTTTTTGAATTTTGGCCGTTTTTTCCGGTCGACCGTAGCAATGATCACGGAGGCACCATGAAGACCAACGCCTATCAAGCCATCGTCGCCGCGCCTGGATTCTCGCTCGGCGTGCACTGCAGCGACGACGAAATCACCGGCATCGACTTTCTCGAACCGCGCCCGGAAGTTGCCGCCACGACGCCGCTGGCGGCCGAAGCCGTGCGCCAGCTCAAGGCTTACATCGCCGACCCGAAATTCACTTTCGGCCTGCCGCTGCGCCCGGCCGGCACGACCTTCCAGCGCCGCGTCTGGGAGCAGATTTCGGCCATCCCGACCGGCCGGACCCATACCTACGGCGAAGTGGCGAAAAACCTCAAAAACGCCGCCCGCGCCGTTGGCCAGGCTTGTGGCGCCAATCCCTACCCGCTTGTCGTGCCGTGCCATCGCGTCGTTGCCACCGGCGGCGGACTGGGCGGCTTTGCCCGCGAGCGCGGCGGTTTCCTGCTCGACGTCAAACACTGGCTGTTGTCGCATGAAAACAGCCTCCCCGGCTGACCTCGCCGAAATCGACAATTTCTGCGACGCCCTGTGGCTGGAAGACGGTCTGGCCAAGGCGACGCTGGACAGCTATCGCTCCGACCTCGGGCGCCTTGCCCTGTGGCTGGCCAGTAACGCCCACGAGCCACTGCTCGACCTGCGTGAAACGACGCTGACCGGCTTCATCGCCCACCTCTCGAGGCATACCCGCGCCAGTTCGCAGGCCCGCTACCTGTCCACGCTGCGCCGCTTCTACCGTTGGCAGCTCGGCCGTGGCCGCATCGTCGCCGACCCGACCCTCAAGCTGGCCAACCCGAGCCGCCCGTCGCGCCTGCCCAAGATCATGTCGGAGAAGCAGGTCGAAGCCCTGCTCGACGCCCCCGACCTCGACACCCCGCTCGGCCTGCGCGACCGCGCCATGCTCGAAACCATCTACGCCACCGGCCTGCGCGTCTCGGAACTGGTCGGCCTGCGGCAGCACGAAGTCAGCCTGGCCGACGGCGTATTGCGCGCCTTGGGCAAAGGTAGCAAGGAGCGCCTGGTGCCGCTCGGCCAACTGGCCATCGAATGGATTCAGCGCTACCTCAACGAAGCCCGACCGGACATCCTCAACGGCCAGCAAAGCGACGACCTGTTCGTCACCGCCCGCGGCGGCGCCATGACCCGCCAGGCGTTCTGGCAACTGATCAAGCGCTACGCCCTGATCGCCGGCATCGCCCCGGAAAAACTCTCGCCGCACGTCCTGCGTCACGCCTTTGCGACCCACCTGCTCAACCACGGCGCCGACTTGCGTGTCGTCCAGCTACTGCTCGGCCACGCCGATATTTCGACAACGCAGATTTACACCCACGTTGCCCGCGAACGGCTGAAGACGCTGCATACAGCGCATCATCCACGCGGCTGAGAGGGAACCCATGTCATCGCCGCGCTGCAACCAATGCACCCATTATTTCATCACCCACGAACTGCCGTTCCGCTATGGCTGCCTGGCCCTCGGTTTCAAAAGCCAGCGCCGGCCCGAGCTTGATGTGATCGCTTCCTCGGGGCAAGCCTGCCTCTATTTCCAGCCCAAGACGCCCGTCAACCCGCCCCGGCGGGGGATGTAAAATCAGCTAAGAACATTGAAACCCCTCACGCCATGACAAAACCCGAGCACGCCCCCGAAACGCAAGCCACCAAGTTCCTCAAAGCGAACAAGGTAGCCTTCTCGACCCATCTCTACGACTACGAGGAACACGGTGGCACCAAGGTGTCGGCACGCGAACTCAATGTCGATGAACATGCCGTCGTCAAAACCCTGGTTTTCGAGGACGAAAACGCCAAGCCGCTCATCGTCCTCATGCACGGCGACTGCAAGGTATCGACCAAGGAACTGGCGCGGCAGATCGGCTGCAAGAAGATCGAGCCGTGCAAGCCGGAAGTGGCCAACCGCCACACCGGCTTCCTGGTCGGCGGCACCAGCCCCTTCGGCACCAGGAAGGCGATGCCGGTGCATATCGAAAAAACCATCCTCGACCTGCCGCTGATCTACATCAACGGCGGAAAACGCGGCTTTCTCGTCGGTGTCCATCCGCACGACATCCTGCGCACACTGCAGCCGAAGGTGGTCGAGGCGGCGCTCAAGGGATGATTGCCAATAACGATCGTCAGCATTTAAGCAATCGATTGGCGCTATGACTCTGTAGTTCGTAAAGTGGCCCTCAGGACAAGGGAGCGCCACCATGACCCAACTCGTTATCCAGCACTACGCCCGGCCGACCGCCCGTCGCCACCTCTGGATCGGCATGGCGATGGCCGTTGTTGCCGTCGCCTTCGGCATCGAACAGGTCGCCCATTGGCTGGCTCCGGGGTCTTGAAGCCAGCCTGCTGGCCGGCGCAGCGACCGGGCTGGGCGCCATTCCCGTGCTCATGCTCCGTCGCCCGTCGGAACGGCTCATGGCCCCGATGCTCGGTTTGGCCGGCGGCATGATGCTCGCCGCCAGCCTGTTCTCGCTCCTCGTCCCGGCCGTGCAGACAGTGGTGGTCAGCGACGCCGTCTGGTCACTCGGCATCGCCTTGCAGAACATCCCGGAAGGCTGGATCGTCGCCAGCGCCATGGTGGCCCTTGGCGCCGCGCCCTTGCGGGCCGCCTTGATCGCCCTTGGCACCGGGCTTGTCGAACCGGTCGGCGGCTTGTTCGGGGTCATCGCCAGCACCGTCGCCGGCGCCGCCTTGCCGATGGCGCTGGCGGCCGCAGCCGGGGCGATGCTCTGGGTGGTCAGCCACGAGATGATTCCGGCCTCGCACAAGCCGGGGCGAGTGGGTGCCGGGACAGCCGGGTTGGCGGCGGGCTTTGCTGTTATGACGTTGCTGGCGGCGGCGTTTTGAGCCGGTTTTAGCCGGGGAAAGCCATTCCCACGGTCAACCGGAAAATAGCCCCGAAATTGAAATGTCCCTCGCCCGCTGGTGAGGGGCAAAAATGCTCAGAGCGAGCGTTCGATGATGACGCCGACGCGCTTGACGCCCGGCATCATGCCGAGCTTGGCGACCGACACGCGGACCCAATGCACGGCGAAGGTTTCCAGCACATAGCTCGCCACATGCTCGGCCAGCGCCTCGATGAGGTTGAAGTGCACGGCGGCCAGATCGGCCCGCAGGCGGTCGACGACCACCGAATAATCGACCGTATCGCGAATGTCGTCGCTGGCCCCGGCCGAGGCGGTCGACACGCCGATCTGCAGCGAGATTTCGACCGTCTGCGGCATGGCCTTTTCGCGTGGATAGATGCCTATCCAGGTTTCGGCGCGCAGCTCTTCGAGGAAAATGATGTCCATGGGGCGGTCGACCGCAGCAGCGGTGTAAAATTTGGCGCGATTGTACCCCAGCGACCAAAGCCCCCTAAGCGACCCATGCAAATAGCCCTCGCCCTGATTGCCGCCTACCTGCTCGGCTCCGTACCCTTCGCGATGATTTCCTCGAAGCTCTTCGGCCTGGCCGATCCGCGCACCTACGGCTCGGGCAACCCGGGCGCCACCAACGTGCTGCGCAGCGGCAACAAGAAAGCCGCGCTATTCACCCTGATCGGCGACGCGCTCAAGGGCTGGGCCGCCGTCTTCATCGCGCAGCAGATGGGCTTTTCGAGCACCGTCATCGGCCTCGTCGCGCTCGCCGTCTTCCTCGGCCATCTCTACCCGGTTTTCCTCAAATTCAAGGGCGGCAAGGGCGTCGCCACCGCCGCCGGCGTGCTGCTCGCCCTCGACCCGCTGCTCGGTCTGGCCGTCGCCGGCACCTGGCTGTTCATGGCCTACGCCTTCCGCTACTCCTCACTGGCCGCCGTCGTCGCCGCCGCCATGGCGCCGGTCATTTCCGTGCTGCTGCACGGCGGTAACGGTCAGACGGTGGTCGTCGGCATCCTCGGCATGGCCCTGATCGGCAAGCATTGGCCGAACATCCAGCGCCTGATGGCTGGCCAGGAAGCGAAGATCGGCAGCAAGAAAAAGGCTTGAGGCCAAGGCCTCGCCACAACAACGCCGGTTCGCCGGCGTTTTTTGCGTCGGCGCGATAGCTAATCCCAATTCATCACATTCGATCAATCGATTGGATCAATAAATCCGCACTGCCTACACTGAGTCCATCAGGTCACCACGACCCGAACCACTTCAGGAGGCCACCATGATTTCGAATTTCATTGATCGCTGGTTCGACGAACTGCTGGCATGGCAATCCTGCGTCGACATCCTGGCAACTCTGCCCGACAACTTCTGAGCAATGAACCAAAACGGAGCGCCCCCCGTCAAACGGTGCCTCCATTCCAAACACCAAGGAAACCCCATGAGCCAAAGCGTCACCCTCGGCGGCAACGCCATCACCATCGCCGGCAAATTCCCGCAAAAGGGCGACACGGCCCCCGCCTTCTCGCTGGTCGCCAAGGATCTGTCCGACGTCGCCCTGGCCAGCCTGGCCGGCAAACGCAAGATCCTCAATATTTTCCCGAGCATCGACACGCCGACCTGCGCGATGTCCGTCCGCCAGTTCAACGCCAAGGCCAACGCGTTGCCGAACGCCGTCGTACTCTGCATCTCGGCCGACCTGCCCTTCGCCCAGGCCCGCTTTTGCGGCGCCGAAGGCCTCGATAACGTCGTCACCTTGTCCACCCTGCGCGGCCGCGAATTCATCGAAGCCTACGGCGTCGCCATCACCAGCGGCCCGCTGGCCGGCCTGACCGCCCGCGCCGTCGTCGTCCTCGACGAAAACGACAAGGTCATGCACAGCGAACTGGTCAGCGAAATCAAGAACGAACCCGATTACGCCGCGGCCCTGGCCGCCCTCTAAGGCCAAGCCATGCGTTCAGGCACCGTCGCTGAATTCAGAATCAAGGCGCTCGCCGAAGGATTCGACGAGGTGCTTGAACGTAGCTGGCCGGCCGATGCCGTGCTCGATTCGCACACGCATCCGTTTGCCGTCAAGGCTCGCGTCGTGCGCGGCGAAATGTGGCGACCGTTGGCGCCGGCACTCGGCACCTCAAGGCTGGCGACGGCTTTGAGCTGGGCTGCGAGGTAACGCACGGCGAACGCTATGGCAATACCGGCGCCACCTACTGGGTGGCCCGCCGGAACTGAACGGAGACCACCATGGGCAAGAAATGTTGCAAGCACCATCCGCCGTGCAAGGACTGCCCGAAGCTAAAAAAGAAGAAGAAAAAGGGCATTGCCACGGTCAACCGGAAAATTTGGCCAATTTTGAAATCTTTGCCTGACGGCTAACGCCAAACCTTGCTGTAGCCGGCGATTTGGAGAACACTGAGCGCCATCGCCCAGCGGACGCCAAGCATGCACCCCCTTTCAGCCGAAGCGCTGGCCAGTTACTGGTCAGCCAACGAAATTGCCACCAACATCATCGTCTTCATGAACCTGGTCGGCGCCCTGCTACTCGGCTTCATCCTTGGCTACGAGCGCTCCTACCACGGCCGAGCCGCCGGCATGCGGACCTACGGCCTGGTTTGCGTCGCCTCCTGCGCCGTCACGGTCATCGCTGGCTACCCCAGTTCCTGGTACGGTGGCGCCGCGCTGCTCCAGGCCGGAGGCGCCGCCGTCCCCATGCCCGATCCGACGCGGGTCATCCAGGGCATCGTCACCGGCGTCGGCTTCCTCGGCGCCGGCGTCATCATGAAAGAAGGCCTCAATATCAGCGGCCTGACCACGGCCGCCTCGATCTGGTCGGCGTCGGTTATCGGCATCCTGGTCGGCATCGGTTTTTATGGCGCTGCCATCCTGCTCACCCTGCTCTCGGCCGGTTGCATGCTCTACGTCTCGAAACTCGAAGCCTGGCTGCCCTCGCGCCACGCCATCTCGGTCAGCCTGCGCTTCCTGCCGGAATTCATGCCGCAGGAAGACCACATCCGGAAAGCCCTGCTCGACATGGGTTACGAAGTGGCCGGCGGCTCGTTTTCCGTGGGCTATCAGGGCCGCGCCCAGGAATGGCGTTTTGTCGCGGTGGCCCTCGGCCAGGGCATCGGCAAGTCGCTGGCCGAAATGCCCGTCAACCTGATCGGACTCGACGGCGTCGACAGCTTCAACGTTGCCCACGCCCGCAACTGAGGCTCAGCGCAGCAGTTCGCTCAACGGCCAGCGCGGCTGAATGGCAAAACTGCCGGCCGCCTTGGCCGGGGTGCCGGCCTGCAAACGCAGGCAACCGGCCAGCGCAATCATCGCGCCGTTATCGGTACAGAACTCGAGTTCCGGGTAATAAACGCTGAAGCGCTTACGCCGCGCCTCGTCGTCCAGCGTCGCCCGCAACTGCTTGTTGGCGCCAACACCGCCAGCCACCACCAGTTGCTTGAGCCCGGTCTCCTTCATCGCCTTGAGCGACTTCTTGACCAGCACCTCGACGATGGCCTCCTGAAAAGCCCGTGCTGCATCGGCCTTGAACGCGTCGGTCATGTCGTCGGCGTGCTCACGCACCAGCGTCAAAACCGCCGTCTTCAGCCCGGAGAAACTGAAACTCAGATCGCCGGAATGCAGCATCGGCCGCGGCAAGGCATAAACCCCCGGCGTCCCCGATTCGGCCAGTTTCGACAGCAAGGAACCGCCCGGATACGGCAGGCCAAGCAACTTGGCGCTCTTGTCGAAAGCCTCGCCTGCCGCATCGTCGAGCGTTTCGCCGAGCAATTCGTACTCGCCGACGCCGGTTACCCGCATCAACTGCGTGTGACCGCCGGAAACCAGCAAGGCAACGAACGGAAAAGTCGGCGGCGTGGCTGACAACAGCGGCGACAACAAATGCCCTTCGAGGTGATGCACCGGAATGGTCGGCTTGTCGATGGCCACCGCCAGCGCTTCGGCGAAGGCGCAACCGACCAGCAAGGCGCCGGCCAGACCGGGGCCACGCGTGTAGGCCACGGCATCGACATCGTCCAGAGACCGATTGCCCTGCACCAGCGCCTCGCGCAAGAGCGGCGCGACGCGCCGGATATGATCGCGCGAGGCCAGTTCCGGCACCACGCCGCCGTACTCGGCGTGCATCGCCACTTGCGAATGGAGAGCGTGCGACAACAGGCCGGCAGCGCTGTCGTAGAGCGCAATCCCGGTTTCGTCACAGGAAGATTCAATGCCAAGAACTAACATGGCGCAGATTTTAACACTTGGATCAGCAAGGTTTTTTCGCATATACTGCTAGGCTGTCCGCAAACAAGCGGAAACAATTTTTGCGCGCACTGCCTTTCACTTGACCTGGCAGGCGCCTAACGGAAGGGGGTGATTTATATGCCAAACGTTCGTGTCAAGGAAAATGAGCCGTTCGAAGTTGCTATCCGCCGCTTCAAGCGCACGGTCGAAAAGACTGGTCTGCTGACCGAGCTGCGCGCCCGTGAGTTTTACGAAAAGCCCACCGCCGAGCGCAAGCGTAAGGCTGCCGCTGCTGTCAAACGCCAGCACAAGCGCCTCCGTAGCCTGACCCTGCCGCCGAAACTTTTCTAATCAGAAAAATTTCGCAGCACAAAAGAGCCGCCCGCCCAACAGCTGGCGGCTCTTTGCTTTAAGAAAGTCCAAAATGAGTTTGAAAACACGCATCACCGAAGACATGAAATCGGCCATGAAGGCCAAGGAAACGGCCAGGCTGAGCGCGATCCGTCTGCTGCTCGCCGCCCTCAAGCAAAAGGAAGTCGACGAGCGTATCGAACTCGATGACACCGCCGTCGTCGCCATCATCGAAAAGCTGACCAAGCAGCGCAAGGACAGCGTCACCCAGTACGAAGCCGCCGGCCGTCAGGAACTGGCCGATGCCGAAAAATTTGAAATCGCCGTCCTCGCCGTCTATCTGCCGGAGAAGATGAGCACCGAAGCAACTGCCGCCGCCGTCGCTGCTGCCGTTGCTGCTACCGGTGCCAAAGGTCCGGCCGACATGGGCAAGCTGATGGCCGTGCTCAAGCCGCAACTGGCCGGCAAGGCCGACATGGCCGAGGTATCAAAACTGGTCAAAGCGGCGCTGGCCGGTTAAGCAGCGAGGCACGTCGTGATTCCGGATTCCTTTATCCAGGATCTGCTGGCCCGGGTCGACATCGTCGACCTGGTGGATGGCTACGTGCCGCTCAAGAAAGCCGGCGCCAACTACGCCGCCTGCTGCCCTTTCCACAACGAAAAATCGCCGTCCTTCACGGTCAGCCCGACCAAGCAGTTCTACCACTGCTTCGGCTGCGGCGCCCACGGCACGGCAATCAGCTTCGTCATGGAATATCAGGGCTTGGGTTTCGTCGATGCCGTCAAGGATCTGGCCACTCGCGCCGGCATGCAGGTGCCGGAAAGCGAGGGGCGCAGTTTCAAGGATGAAAAACCGGGCCAGACGCGCACGCTGATCGACATCATGGCGCGCGCCGCTCAGTATTACAAAGACCAGCTCAAGCAGTCGCCAAAAGCCATCGAATATTGCAAGAAACGCGGGTTGACCGGCGAAATCGCCGCCCGCTACGGCATGGGTTACGCCCCGGACGGCTGGCAGAACCTGCAAGCCGTTTTCCCGGACTACAACGCCGACGAGTTGAAGATCGCCGGACTGGTCATCGAAAACGAGGCCGGCCGCCGCTACGACCGCTTCCGCGACCGGCTGATGATCCCGATCATCAACCCGAAAGGCGACATTATCGCTTTTGGCGGGCGGATCATCGACCAGGGCGAGCCGAAATACCTCAACTCTCCCGAAACGCCGCTCTTCGAAAAGGGCCGCGAACTGTTCGGCCTGCCGCAAGCCCGCCAAGCCCTGCGCGAAACCGACACCGCCATCGTCACCGAAGGCTACATGGACGTCATCGCACTGGCCCAGAACGGCGTCGGCAACGCCGTCGCCACGCTTGGCACGGCAACCACAGCCACCCACGTCACCAAGCTGCTGCGCCAGGTCGACCGCATCGTTTTCTGTTTCGACGGCGACAATGCCGGGCGCAAAGCGGCATGGCGCGCCCTCGAAAACTCGCTGGAAGCGCTGGCCGACAACAAGCGTCTCGCCTTCATCTTTCTGCCGCAGGAACATGACCCTGACAGCTACATCCGCGAATTTGGCAAGGAACAGTTCGACCGACAGGTCACCCAGGCCATGCCGCTGTCCGACTTCCTGCTGCGTGAACTGGCCCAGCGCTGCGATCTGACCAGCTCGGAAGGCAAGGCCCAGTTGATCTACGAAGCCAAGCCGCTGCTGCTCAAGCTGCCGACGCCGCTGCTGCGCCTGCAACTGGTCAAGCGCCTGGCCGAAGCCAGCGGCTTTGCCCAGGGTGAAGTCGAACGCCTGTGCGAACTGAAATCCTACACGCCCTCTGCCCCGCCCCGGGCCAAGCGCACAGCTCCGTCGCTGACCCGCAACCTGCTGCGTATCGTGCTGCACAAGCCACACCTGGCCAGCCGGCTGCCGATCGAGCTGCTGCCCGACACGCCGGAACGTCCTGCACTGGTTCGCCTGCACCAACTGGTCAGCGCCAACGACGAGGCCAGTAGTTATGCCGGCTTGCGCGAGCAACTGCGCGGCCAGCCCGAAGAAGGCATGATCGAAAATGCCGCTTCGGAACTTCTTGGCCAGCCGTTTGACGAAGAGGAAGCAGAGGCAGAGTTTCGCGACACGCTGGAAAAATTGCAGGAAGGCAGCCAGAGACGCGCCTTTGCCGAACTGCAGACAAAAGCCCAGCAATTTGGCGTGGCCGGACTCAGCGCTGCAGAAAAAATGGCCTACATACAGCTACTCGGCAAACAAGCAAATCGTAGCTAAGTTGTGGTAAAATTTATGGTTTTCTCGAATTCTATGGATCGTGTTCATGGCTAAGGCAAAAGACCCCGTCAAGGAAGCCCCGAAGGCTCGCATCAGCAAGGCCAAGGAGAAGGCTGCCGAAAAGGCCCTGCTGCAGGGCCAGATGGCTGAAACTCCCGAACCGCTTGATGCCGAAGCGCGCAAGATGCGCCTCAAGGCCCTGATCAAGCTGGGCAAGGAGCGCGGCTACCTGACCTACGCCGAGATCAACGACCACCTGCCGGACGATGTCGTCGACGCGGAAAGTATCGAAGCGATCATTTCCACGTTCAGCGAAATGAGCATCCAGGTTTTCGACGAAGCTCCGGCGGCCGAAGACCTGCTGATGTCCGACACCGCCGCCGTTGCCGCCGACGACGAAGAGGTCGAGGCGCAAGCCGAACAGGCCCTGTCCACCGTCGATTCCGAATTCGGCCGGACGACCGACCCGGTCCGCATGTACATGCGCGAAAAGGGCACGGTTTAACTCCTCACCCCCGAACGCGAAATCGAGATCGCCAAACGGATCGAGGAAGGCCTCAAGCACATGATCCAGGCGATTTCCGCCTGCCCGACCACGATCACCGACATCCTCGACATGGCCGCCAAGGTCGAGAACGACGAGATGCGTATCGACGAGCTGGTCGATGGCCTGATCGACCCGAACGCCACCGAAGAAGTTGCCGCCGCGCCCGAAATGCCGG
The DNA here is from genome assembly GCA_030691385.1 of Azonexus sp. Lineage (GTDB taxonomy): Bacteria > Pseudomonadota > Gammaproteobacteria > Burkholderiales > Rhodocyclaceae > Azonexus. The sequence continues at coordinate 742 of JAUYEI010000091.1, read as the reverse complement.
AAGCCGAGGAAGAGGAAGCGGACGACGAGGATGAAGACGGCGAAGGAGGCGCCGCCGGCGCCGCATCCGCCTCGCTACTGCAACTCAAGACCGACGCTCTGGAGCGTTTCAAGCTCATCAAGAGCGTGCACGCCAAGATGCAGAAACTGCTGTCGAGCAAAGGGCCGCATGACAAGGCCTACCTCAAGCTGCAGCAGCAGATTTCCGATGAACTGCTCAACATCCGCTTCACCTCGCGTTCGATCGAGCGCCTGTGCGACAGCGTACGCGGCATGGTCGAGCAGGTTCGTGGCTCCGAGCGCAAGATTCAGCAAATCTGCGTCGACCGCGTCAAGATGCCGCGTCCGCACTTCATTCAAAGTTTCCCGGGCAAGGAAACCACGCTGGAATGGGTAGACGGCGAGATCGCTGCCGCCCCCAAGACCTACCTCGCCATCCTGACCCGCAGCGCCCCGGACATCAAGGAACAGCAAAAGAAGCTGATCGCCCTGCAGGATCACATCGGCATTCCGCTCAAGGACCTCAAGGACATCAACAAGCAGATGTCCACCGGCGAAGCCAAGGCCCGCCGCGCCAAACGCGAAATGACCGAGGCCAACCTGCGTCTGGTCATCTCGATCGCCAAGAAATACACCAACCGCGGTCTGCAGTTCCTCGACCTCATCCAGGAAGGCAATATCGGCCTGATGAAGGCGGTGGACAAGTTCGAATATCGTCGCGGCTACAAGTTCTCGACCTACGC
>JAUYEI010000086.1 GCA_030691385.1 Azonexus sp. | reverse complement strand
GGACATCCTATTTCCGGCTGACCGAGGTAAAAGGTGTGTTGCAGGACTTGGATGGGTGGATACGACGCAAACTGCGCTGCCTGCTCTGGCGGCAATGGAAGCGACCGGCTACTCGTCACAAGCGATTGCAAGCGCGAGGGTTGGATGGAACGCGAGCATGGAAATCGGCAAGCAACGGACGTGGCCCCTTGTGGAACGCCGGCGCGAGCCATATGAACGCAGCCTGTCCAAAACGCTTATTTGACGGACTGGGGTTGGTTTCGTTGCTGGATACTCAGCGACGCTTCCAGCATGTTTGATGAACCGCCGGATGCGGAACCGCATGTACGGTGGTGTGAGAGGGCGACGGGGGTAAGCCCGTCGCCTACTCGATGCTGCCGCTTGGCCAGGCGCAGGCGTATGCTGAGGGCCAGCCAGTTGGCCAGCGATGCAAGCGCCGCAGTTCGGGGCGAGCGAAAGGACAATCCTGTGAGCCCAGCAAAAATAGAAGAACTCTTCGACCTCCTGCGCGCCGCCTGCGCCCGCCAGTTTCGCTTCAATCCGCGGCGTGTCACGGCCGGCATGCGCTATGTCGGCAAGGAGGGCCACGGCAAGGATCAGGTCCATGTCTTCCGCGACGCCTCCACCCATTCGCAGATCGAACTGGCCAGCACTTTCGCCACCCTGCGCGAAAAACATGGCGAAAAGCCGCACTGGACCGAGGCCGAGAAGGCCCGCTACCAGAATACCGACGCCGAGATCGACGCTGAAATCGCTGCCAAAAAGGCCGAACTCGAATTCACGCAGAATTCCGCGCTCTATCAGGATCACAAGGCCGAATTGCTGACGCATTACAAGGACTGGCCGGGTTACGTGCCCGGCGTGACCAATCCGCGCGAAGCGGCACGGCAACTGATCGCCGCCCTGACCGAGGCCAAGGATCCCCGCCTGACGGCCTTCGCCGAACATCTGGGCGGGAACGATCCGGAGCATCTGGCCCATCTGCTGCTCTCTCCCTGCCACCTTGAAATCGAAGCGAGCAAGGCTGCCATAACCCCGTAAGCGGTCGCTGGGCAATCGTGAAAATGGCCGCTCCCTCCCCTTCAAGGGGAGGGCTGGGGTGGGGATGGGTGCTCAGGCGCCAAATGGAATGCGTAATCCCTCGCTTCGGCAAGCAGTAGCCCGCACGCGGGAAGTACAATTCGGCGATGACAGAAAACGCAATCAACGAACCCGTCGACACCGAACAAGCCGACGTCATCAACGAGCCACGCCTGTGGCGCAACAACGGCTGGACGGCCCGCGTCATCAAGAACGAAGACGACGAAGGCTGGGCCGTCGAAATGATCAAGGACGGCGAAGCCGAACCGGCGCTGGTCGGCCCGTGGACCATGGGCCGCGACAAGAAAAACCCCAAGCCCCTCGACGTTTCCGCCTTCCAGACCCTGATCAAGACTGCCTCCGAAGTCCTGCGCCGGCACGAACATCAGCTACACGCCCAACTGCACCGGAAACTCACGGTCGACCGGGAAAACGGGCCAATTTTGATAAGCCTCGACATCGTTCCCGACGAAGACGATCCCTACGCCACGCTGTCGGCCGAAGATGCCGACGGCCAACAACTGGCCCAGGTCCGCGTCGGGCCGAATTTCAAGCTCAACGCCGCCAGCGCCAAGGCCTGGATAGACGACGAATTCCGTCAGCCAGAGTAAGGCCCACGATGAGCAACGAAACCATCACCCGGAAACAGGCAGTCAAGGACTACACCGGCTACTCCTGCATCGGCCTCTACAACCCCAAAGGCCCTGAAAACGTCGGCTCGATCATGCGCGCCGCCGGCTGCTACGGCGTCAATTCAGTCTTCTACACCGGCAAACGCTACGAGCGCGCCGTCGAATTCCGCACCGACACCAAGCAAGTCCACCTGCAACTGCCGCTCATCGGCGTCGACGACCTGCAGCAAGTCATTCCCTTCGGCTGCGTCCCGGTCGCCATTGAAGTCCACCCCGACGCCAAGCCGCTCACCGAATACCAGCACCCCGAACGCGCCTTCTACATCTTCGGCCCGGAAGACGGCAGCCTGAAAAAGAGCGTCACCGCATGGTGCAAGGACATCGTTTATATCCCCACCCACGGCTGCATGAATCTGGCGGCGACGGTCAATGTGGTGCTCTACGACCGGATGCTGAAGGCGGCGTGGGCTGCTGCCAAATAACGCCGGGCACGTTGTCCGCGCGATTGCTTTGCTCAGCCAGTCCGGTTAGACTTGTACGGTATATTGAACAGGTTAAACATCATGCGCGTTGTCAATTTCTCCGATGCCCGGAACAGCCTCAAAGCCATCATCGACCAGGTCAGCGACGATGCCGACTACACGGTGATCACCCGGCGCGACGCCTCCGATGCCGTCGTGATGTCGCTCGACACCTTCAACAGCCTCATGGAGACTGTCCATCTGCTGAAGTCGCCGGCCAATGCGGCCCATCTGGCCCGCTCCATCGAGCAATACCGCAAGGGCAAAACCAAGGCGCAGAACCTGACGGATGCCTAGTCGCATCACCTGGACCCTCGCCGCCTGGGAGGACTACCAGTACTGGCAAGGCCAGGACCGCAAGACGCTGAAACGGATCAACGCCGTCATCCGTGATTGCCTGCGCGAACCCTTCGATGGCATCGGCAAACCCGAACCGCTGAAAGAAAACCTGTCGGGCTTCTGGTCTCGGCGTATCGACGATACCAATCGCCTTGTTTATTGCGTGGATGGGGGCGATCTGGTGATCATCGCTTGCCGGTATCACTACGACAATTAGGTAAGCTTGGTGCGCGCATGAATAGCGGGACGGCCTACGGTTTCGTGTTTTTTGATAACAATAGGGGTCAGACCCCTCGCAATGCTCTAAGGCAAGCGGTTATCGAAGTGAATTGCCCCGGAACGCCTAGGCAGAAGAGTTCCGCCAATCCGGGCTGCCGGGCATCGCCCGGAAAGCCCTGAGCGGTTTTCCGCAGTCAGCGGTGAATGAGGGGGGTAAGGTCGGAGGAGTGCTTTTTCGCCAGTTTGGCGGACTTCTTTTCCTTCGGCGTCAGAACTGCCGGTTTTTTCGTTTCCTTGTTGCTTTTCGTTGTCTTGCCCATGTCCATCTCCTTAAGCGCACCAGAAAATAACGATGCAATTTCAGTATAGGCCGATATCGGAGGATATTCCGGCAAGCACAAAAAGAGCTCCGTTATTGCCAGAGCGTCCCCCCGTGCCAGGGCGATTGCACTTAAATGTCATGAGTCGGTTTGATCCCCAAAATCGCCATCCGGAACTCGTCATTCCAGGCGGCGAGCTTTCGCTTTTTGGCGAGGCTCAGTTTGCCCAAGGCAGCGGTGGCGGTTTCCAGTCGCA
>JAUYEI010000080.1 GCA_030691385.1 Azonexus sp. | reverse complement strand
GCCAACCTGCACGCCAATGGCGGCGCCCTGCTGCGCGACCTGCGCCTGCCCGATTATCGCGATTACGCCGTGGCAGTGCCGACGCCGGGCGGTTCGGTGGCCGAGGCGACGCGCGCCATGGGCGTTTTCCTGCGCGACGTGATGCGCCAGAACCCGGACAACTTCCGCGTTTTCGGGCCGGATGAAACGGCTTCCAACCGACTCGGCGCGCTGTTCGAGGTCACCAACCGGACCTGGATGGCCGAGCATTTCGAAGGCGATGACCATCTGGCGCCCGATGGCCGGGTCATGGAAGTGCTGTCCGAACACGCCTGCCAGGGCTGGCTCGAAGGCTATCTGCTGACCGGCCGCCATGGCCTGTTTTCCTGCTACGAAGCCTTCATCCACATCGTCGATTCGATGTTCAACCAGCACGCCAAGTGGCTCAAGATGTGTGGCGAGATTCCCTGGCGGCGGCCGATTGCCTCGCTCAACATCCTGCTCACCTCGCACGTCTGGCGCCAGGATCACAATGGTTTTTCGCACCAGGACCCGGGGTTCATCGACCACGTGGTCAACAAGAAGGCCGACATCATCCGCGTCTATCTGCCGCCCGATGCCAACACCCTGCTTTACGTCACCGACCGTTGCCTGAAGAGCCGCAACCTGGTCAATGTCATCGTCGCCGGCAAGCAGCCGGACTGGCAGTGGCTGGACATGGACGCGGCGATCAACCATGCCAGCGCCGGCATCGGCCTCTGGGAATGGGCTTGCAACGACCAGCCGGGCGAGCCGGACATCGTGCTGGCCGCCGCCGGCGACGTGCCGACCCTGGAAATGCTGGCCGCCATCGACATCCTGCATCGACTGACGCCGACCCTGAAAATCCGCTTCATCAACGTCGTCGACCTGATGACCCTGCAGCCGCAGGAAGAACATCCGCACGGCCTGTCGAGCGAGGAATTCGACTCGCTGTTCACCGCCGACAAGCCGATCATCATCGCGTACCACGGCTATCCGTGGCTGATCCACCGACTGACCTATCGACGAACCAACCACGCCCGCCTGCATGTCCGCGGCTACAAGGAGGAGGGCACGACGACGACGCCTTTCGACATGGTGGTGCTCAATAATCTTGACCGCTTTCACCTGGTGATGGACGTGGCCAAACGCGTGCCGAAGCTGCATGCGCAAGCAGCGCACATCAGACAGGCCATGCGTGACAAGCTCAACCAGCATACGCAATACATCCTGGAGCACGGCGAAGACATGCCGGAAATCCTCGAGTGGCAATGGCCGGGGGCAAAGTCATGAGCACGAACCCGCTGCTGGAACTCAAGGCGCTCGGCCAGCACATCTGGCTCGACAACCTGTCGCGGACTCTGCTGCGCGAGGGCGGTCTGCAGCGCCAGATCACTGAAGACGGCATCGATGGCGTGACTTCGAATCCATCCATTTTCGAGAAAGCCATCGCCAACGGTACCTATTACCGTGAGGATCTCGAACGCCTGCGCGGTGCCGGGCTCGATGCCGAGGCCTGTTACGAGTCGCTGGTCATTGCCGACATCCGGGCAGCCTGCGCCATGTTGCTGCCGGCCTTCCGGGCCAGCCAGGGCGAGGTCGGTTACGTCAGTCTGGAGGTTTCGCCTGCGCTGGCCAACGATACCGTCGGCACCGTTGCCGCGGCGCGCCGTCTGCTGCACCAGGTCGGTCTCGACAACTTGCTGATCAAAGTGCCGGCCACCCCTGCCGGAATTGAGGCCTTCTCCCGGTTGACCGCAGAAGGCATCTCGGTGAACGTCACTCTGATCTTTTCGCTGGCCCAATATGAGGCCGTGGCCCAGGCCTACCTGCGCGGGGCGCTTCGCTGGCTGGAAAGCGGCGGGCAAGCCCGGCATCTGCGTTCGGTGGCCAGCATATTCCTCAGCCGCGTCGATACATTGGTCGATAAACGCCTGGCCGCACTCGGCACCATGCATGCCGCACGGCTCAGCGGGCGAGCCGGCATCGCCCTGGCCAAATGCTGCCATGGCCGCTACCGGGACATCTTTCACGGGCCGGATATTGCGCTGCTGCGGCTGGCCGGCATACGGCCGCAGACGCCGCTGTGGGCGAGCACCGGCAACAAGAATCCGGCGTATGGCGACCTGCTTTATGTCGAACCGCTGATTGGTCCGGAAAGCATCAATACGTTGCCCGATGCCACGCTGGCGGCTTTCCGGAACCATGGGCTGGCTGCCAGCAAATTGAGGGAAGGACTGGGCGACGCGCAGATCCTCCTTCAGGCATTGCTGGAGCTGGGTATTGATCTCGACGCCATCGGCCATAGTCTGCAGGTGGACGGGGTGCTGCTGTTTGCCGAGGCCTATCAGAAGATATTGCGCGGTCTGCAGGCGGAAAGCGTTACCTGGACGGGGCAATGAAACCTGCCCGTCAAGCTTCCGTCAGCTTGAGCAGGATATCGGCGTACCAGGCGCAGTTCAGGTCGAGGCTTTCGTCCTGCGTGGCATCGCGGTTGGTGACGTCGATGCGCGAAGCGTGCACGCCCAGCAGCATCCACGGGAATTTCGA
>JAUYEI010000068.1 GCA_030691385.1 Azonexus sp. | reverse complement strand
CTCCGACTGTCCAGTTTGCTCCGGAATGCGTGTCCAGTTTGGCTCGGAATCACTGTCCAGATTCGTCGGAATACGCAGCAATGCCGGCCAGGCCGATGAGCCAGATGATCAGATGGCTGATGCCGAGATTGAAGCGCGATTGCTCGATCTGCTCGAAATAGGGTTCCAGCGGCAGATTGAGCCCGGTCGCCCCGCGCATGTCACCCGTCTTGTAACCCAGAATGGCATGGCATTTGTCGCAGCCCGGCTCCATCATCATCGCCCGCAGGTAGCGCAGATACGGTTTGCCGGCGACCTCCTCGACCGCCCACACCTCGGTCTTTTCACCACGCACGAAGGCTTCGAGCTGATGCTTTTCCCAGACATCCGGAGCATTGCCCGGATTCAGATAGCGCAGCCCGGTGATGCGGCCGCGAATGCCGTAATCGGCGGCGTACAGATCCATCATCTGGCGCAGCATCGAGGCCGGATTGAGCAGCGTCAGTTTCCGCCCGTCGGCGGCCGTCGCTTCCCGCCCGGGCACATGCGACAACCACTCGACCGGCTGCTGGGTTGCCGTGACCGGCACGTAAACCCCGCCATGCAGCGTGCCCCAGCGACGGAAAGAGATGTCCTTGTTGAGATTGGCGCGCGCCTCGGCATAGGCCATCTCCATGGCCTGGTTGCTGACGTTGTGGAAATTCCACACCATCGACAGGGCCAGGACAAACGTCCACACGACGGCGCCGAGCAGGGCCAGACGGACGGAGAAGAGTTTTTCAGCCATGACGCGATAGCGCTTTCATGCAAGGATGAAATCCCTTTGAATCTAGCATGAAAACGACATGCTCGGGCAGATCAACAGCCTGCACACCGCGCTCAGCCGCCCCTCGGACAGAGCCCGTAGAGCCATTTTCCCCGGCAGGCCGCCGATCAGCCATTCCCACGGTGAACCGGAAATAATCGGCAAATTTGCAACAAATGAACTGCCCGCTGTCGCTCTCCAACGACTTGACTTGTATCAAAATCACGAATGCGATACATTCGCATTCGTGTTCATCACTTGCCGACATCGGCGAGAGCACTGCATGTCCGGTCAGCCAGCCAAATGCCAGCCAGCCTTTCCATAACTGACTGACCACAGGACTGCCCTCCCGCACGGGGGATCGATGCGCGCGCGGGCGTCCTGTCCGGTGATTTGACTTCGCCCCGACAGGAATATGAAAAAACCATCCAACAAGACCAAGTTCCCGGCCAGCTTCCGGGTTCCAGGCATGGCCAGGACCAGCATCGCGCTGGGCGTTTCCACCGCCATGCTGATGCCAATGAGCGCCGCCCGTGCCGACGACGATGTCGAAATGAAGCCGGTTACCGTCGTCGAACGCGCCTTTGACCACAACCCCTATGCCGAACCGGATGCGCCGTACAAGGCCAAAAGATCCGGTGACGAGCGCCGCACGCGCCCGCTGGCCGAAACCCCGGCGACGATCCAGGTCATGACCAAGACGCAGATCGAGGATTCCGGCTACACCGACCTGCGCGACATTCTCGACGCCCAGCCCGGCATCACGCTCGGTACCGGCGAAAACGGCAACGCCTTCGGCGACCGCTACATCATCCGCGGCTACGAAGCCCGTTCCGACACCTTCGTCGACGGCCTGCGCGATCCGGGCATGACCATTCGCGAGAGCTTCGCCATCGAACAGGTCGAAGTCTCCAAGGGTCCGAGCTCCAGTTTTGCCGGCCGCGGCACGGTCGGTGGCGCGATCAATGCAATCACCAAGCAGGCAACTGTCGACTACGACTTCACCAAAGTGTCCGCCGGCGTTGGCACCGATAGCTACGGCCGGGTCACGCTCGATGCCAACCACGTCGTCAACGACAATGCCGCCCTGCGCGCCAATGTCCTTTACGGCTACCAGCAGGTGCCCGACCGCGACCCCGCCGACCGCGAACGCAAGGGTGTGGCGCTCTCCGGCCTGTTCAAGCCGAGCGACAAGCTCGACATCCTGGTCGACTATTACGGCTTGCGCGCCAATGACAAGCCCGATCTCGGTTCGTGGTTGACCGGCACCGTGCCGAATCGCCGGCCGATGGGAAATTCGCCGGTCTATACGCAGAATGGCGATTTCCTGAGCTCGGATGTCGACACCCTTACCGGGCGCATCAAATACAGGATCACGCCCAATCTGCGCCTCACCAACCTGACGCGCTACGGCCGTTCGAACAACGGTTATGTCGCGACGGGGGCCTCGGCCAGCTCGACGGTGACCAACCTCAACCTGACCACCCATTCGGGCTGGCAGGATGTCGACTACTTCGTCAACCAGACCAGCCTCGGCTGGGATACGACCATCGCCGGCATGAAGCACGATTTCATCTTCAGTCTCGAATACACCGATCACAAGGTGCTCAACGGTCTGTATGAAATCGGCGGCATTGTTCGTGGCGTGAACAATCCCGGCATGACTAATGTGCCGGTGGCCTCGGTGCGGACGGCACTAGACAGGACGAACATCACCAAGAACACCGGCAACTGGGATATCGACTGGCAGGCCAAGGCGATTTCGGTGTCGGCCATGGATACCGTCGATCTGACTGAAAAATGGACGGCCTTTGCCGGCATACGCTATGACAAGACCGATATCTCGCTGAGAACGCGCCAGGCCGCTGTGGGCGGCGGTGCGAGTCCTCCCCCTGTCGGCACCATAAACGATTACGGCAGTCAGAACGCCGGCATGTGGAACAGCCACTTCGGCCTGGTTTACAAGTTTCTGCCCTACGCCAATGTCTATGCTGCGTATGGTTCCGCCGCCGACCTCAACGGTGGCGAATCCGACGTCGGCAACAGCGCTGGCTACGGCGGCATGGTGACCTACAACGGCTCGGCCGCCGGGGCCAAACCGGAAAAAACCGAGAACTTCGAACTGGGCACCAAGTGGAACCTGCTGGGTCAAAAACTCCTGGTCACGGCGGCGATCTTTCAGACCACCAAGTCTGATGTCATGGAAGGCGCCAATTACGCCTCGGTCGGCACCTTCAATACCGGCAAGAACCGTGTGCAGGGTATCGAACTTGGCCTGGCCGGCAATGTTACCGAGAAGTTGAGCGCTTTCGCCGGCGTCGCCGTCATGGAGTCCGAAGTACTCGGCTCGACAACGGCCACAAGAGTTGGCAAACGCTTGAGCAACTTCGCCGACCTCACAGCCTCGGCTCAATTACGCTATCAACTGACGCCCAAGTTTGCCTTCGGTTCGGCCGTCAAGTACGAGAGCGAGAAGTATGCCGGGCAACCGGATACGGCCGCCGACTTCACGACCGGGCTGTATTCCCAGCCCGTACCTGCCTACACGGTAGTTAACATCTTCGCCGACTACCGCCTGACCAAGCAGGCCAAAGTACGCCTCAATGTGGGCAACGTGTTCAACGCCGACTACTACCTGGCTGCTTATCGCTCAGGTGCCTTCGTCTACAAGGGCGATGCGATCAACGCACGCCTGACCCTGAACTACGACTTCTAAACAAGGTGGCAAGCGCCGGGCGGATCTGCGGAGTCGCCCGGCTTTTTTCATGAACAAACCACATCCTCCCTTGCAACAAATCCCGCGCGAAATCCTCTGCGCGGCAGATTACGAACGCCTGGCCCCGCACTTCATCGCCTCGCCCGGCCTGGCCTACATCGCCGGCGGCTGTGCCGACGAAGTGACGCTGGCCGCCAATCGCCAGTCTTTCGCCCGGACGCAGGTCCTGCCGCGCCTGCTGCGCGACATGCATGACGGCCATACCCGCTGCGACTTGCTCGGACGAACCTGGGCGCATCCCATCCTGCTCGCCCCGGTGGCCTACCAGCGGCTGGTCCATCCGCTCGGCGAACTGGAAACGGCAAGGGCGGCGGCCGCCACCGATACCTGCCTGGTGACCAGCACGCTCGCTTCGCAAAAGCTCGAGGACGTGGCGCAAATGGCTGGCGCCGAACGCTGGTTCCAGCTCTATGTCCAGCCGACCCAGACTGCCACGGTGGACCTGATAAAACGGGCGGAAATGGCAGGCTATACCGCGCTCGTCGTCACGCTGGACACGGCGATCAAGCTGCCCAGCCGGCGGGCGCAAGAGGTCGGCTTCGCCATGCCGCCCGACGTCATCGAAGCCAATCTGGCCGATTACCCGGTGCCGCCGCCCATCGTTGTCGAACCCGGGGCCAGCCGCGTTTTCCAGGGCGCCATGCGCCAGGCGCCGACCTGGAACGATCTGGCCTGGCTGCTCGGCCAGACCCGCCTGCCGGTGCTGGTCAAGGGCGTGCTCCATCCCGACGACGCGACCCGCCTGCAGGCCATGGGCGTCGCCGGACTGATCGTTTCCAATCACGGCGGCCGTTCGCTCGACGGCGTACCGGCCAGCCTCGACGTCTTGCCGCGCATCCGCCAGGCTGTCGGCGCCGATTTTCCGCTGCTGCTCGACAGCGGCATCCGCTCGGGCAGCGACATTTTCAAGGCCCTGGCGCTCGGCGCCGACGCCGTGCTCATCGGGCGCCTGCAGGTATACGCCCTGGCCGTCGCCGGGGCGCTGGGCGTCGCCCACCTGCTCAAACTGCTGCGCGAAGAACTCGAGGTCTGCATGGCGCAGGCCGGCTGTGCAAGGCTGGCCGACATCGGCCCGGACATGATTTATCGACACGAGGCAACATCATGCTGATTCCCATCGAAGGCGTCCTCAGCAAGGACGAAGTACGGCAGTTCCGCCAGCGGCTCGATGCCGCCGCATGGCAGGACGGGCTGAAAACGGCCGGCACCCTGGCCCGCTCGGTCAAACGCAACCTGCAACTGGAAGACGGCTCGCCGCTGGCCGTCGAACTGGGCAACCTCATCCTGCGCAAGCTGGGCAACAATCCGCTGTTCGTTTCGGCCGCACTGCCCAACCGCATCTACCCGCCCAAATTCAACCGCTATGCCGATGGCGGCACCTACGGCGCGCATGTCGACAGCGCCGTGATGGCCGTGCCGGGCACCAACGTTTCAGTACGCAGCGACCTTTCGGCCACGCTCTTCCTGGCCGAGCCGGATGAATACGAAGGCGGCGAGCTGCAGGTCGAAGGGCCTTTCGGCATCCAGTCGGCCAAGCTGGCGGCCGGCGACATGGTGCTCTACCCGTCGAGCAGCCTGCACTGCGTCACGCCGGTGACCGAAGGCGCCCGCGTTGCCTCGTTCTTCTGGATTCAAAGCATGGTCCAGAACGACAGCTCACGCGTCCTGCTCTTCGATCTCGACCAGGCCATCCAGGGCATCACACCGGCCCTCGCGGCCGACGACCCGCGCCTGCTCAAGCTGACCGGCGTTTATCACAACCTGCTCCGCCAGTGGGCGGTGACCTGAAGGCAAAAAAACATGCTCAACTCCATTGCCTGGGCGCTTGCCGCCCTCTTCGCCGCCGGTCCGGCATTGGCCGACGACAAGGAACTCAACCTCTATTCGGCCCGCCACTACCAGGCCGACGAGGCGCTCTACGCCAACTTTACCGAGCAGACCGGCATCAAGATCAACCGGATCGAGGGCAAGGCACATGAGCTGATCGAGCGTATCCGCAACGAGGGCGCCAACAGTCCGGCCGACGTCTTCATCACGGTCGATGCCGCCAGCCTCGCCGTGGCCGACGCCTGGGGTATCTTCGCCCCGGTCAAGTCGAAGCTGCTCGAGTCGCGCATTCCGGTCCATCTGCGCTCCGACAACTGGTTCGCCTTCTCGACGCGGGCGCGCATGATCATCTACAACAAGCGCAAGCTCAAGGCCGAGGACGTCGCCACCTACGAGTCGCTGGCCGACCCGAAACTCAAAGGCCTGTATTGCAGCATCCCCGGCGGCCACATCTACAACCTGACCTTTGTCGCCTCGCTGCTTGCCCACAATGGCGAGGCCAAAACCGAAGAGTGGGCGCGCGGGCTGGTCGCCAATTTCGCCCGGGCCCCGAAGGGCGGCGACACCGACCAGATCAAGTCGGTGGCCAGCGGCGAATGCGGCGTGGCCGTGTCGAACAGCTACTACCTGGCCCGCCTGATGGCCTCCGAGAAGGTCGAGGAGCGCAACCTGGTCAAGCGTCTGGGCGTCGTCTGGCCGAACCAGAACGGCCGTGGCACACACATCAACGTCTCCGGCGGCGGCATGGTCAAGACCGCGAAGCATCGCGAGGCCGCCGTCAAGTTCCTCGAATACCTGGCCAGCGACGAAGCCCAGCGTTATTTCGCCAACGGCAATAACGAATGGCCGGCGGTGCCTACCGTCAGCATCAGCAACGAGGAACTCGACGAACTGGGCAAGTTCAAGGCTGACAATATTTCCCTGATCAAGGTCGCCGACCAGTTGTCGGCCGCCCAGAAACTGCTCGACCGGGCCGGCTATCGCTGATCAGGTCGCGGGGCCGGTGGACCACCCCCGCGGAGCACACCCGGTGCACAGAAGCAGAACACGGGCGGCGCCCGAAGCCGCCCGATAAAACCTGCGCCAGCCCACCCCCGGAGCACGCTTCCGGACATTGCGGGTAGAACAGCGACGCGATCAGGATTGATTCGTAATAGCGATTGACATGAATTCTCATTTACGGGAAGATGCGATCAATTCTTGTTTGCAATAGGCGCCCACCATGAACCCGCAGCCCACTTCTTCCGAGCCCACCCCGCTCGCCGAAAAAACCGAAACCCGCCCGCGGATCGATAGTGAAAAGATCCTCGGCGGCGCCTCCACTGTCGAAATCGAACACGCCGGACAGCGCTATCTGCTGCGCGTCACCCGCGAGAACAAGCTGATCCTGACCAAGTAATCTCTCCGTTGTACCTCTCGTTTCCCGAAGCCAGCAAGCTACCGCCAGCCAGCCAAGGGTTTTTTCCGGCCCGGCGGCAGGCCAAACCCGAAGAATTGCCCATGAGTTACACCCTATCCCGCCCCTCCCCCCTGCAGCGCAGCAGCTTGCTAAGCGTGGTCGTTGGCCTGCATGTCGGTGTTTTCCTGCTCATTCTGGTCGCCAAGACCGTCGTCCCGCAGATCCTGGAAATCCCGCTCGTCGTCGATCTGCTGCCAGCCCCTGAGATCGCCAAACCACCGGAAGCCAAACCCCTGCCGATGGCCAAGCCGGTACCGGTCAAGACCGTGCAGGCACCGACACCGAAGGCGCCCACCCCGGTCGTCGAAGCGACGCAGAGCACTGTCCCGACTCCCGCCGCCATCGTCGCCGCCCCGGCCGAACCCAAGCCGGTTGCCCCGCCGGCCGAGCCGGTCAGCCAGGCCCGCTTCGACGCCGATTATCTGAGGAATCCCGCCCCGCCCTACCCGCCACTGGCGCGCCGCATGGGCGAGGAAGGCAAGGTCATCCTGCGCGTTTCGGTCAATCCGCAAGGCACGGCCGACAGCGTCGAGATCAGGACATCCTCGGGCAGCCAAAGACTCGACGAATCGGCAGAAAAAACGGTTCGCAACTGGAAATTCATCCCGGCCAAACGTGGCGATGTCGCCGTCCAGAGTTGGGTACTGGTCCCCATCATTTTCAAATTGGAGCAATAACATGCAGGAAAACGCTTTCGGTTTCGCTCACCTGTGGGCCAGCGGCGACAGCATTTCGCACGCCGTCGCCATCATTCTCGCCATCATGTCCATTGTCAGCTGGTACCTGATCCTGGCCAAGGCCGTCGATTGGTGGGCCATGCGCCGAGCCGCCAAGGCGCTCGGTGCCTTCTGGTCGGCGAGCAGCGTCGGCGATGGCATCGCCCTGCTCAACCAGGCCGGCGCCGACAGCCCTTACGCCCAGCTGGCAACGCAGGCCAATGGCTGCAACAACGATTGCGAAGCGGCGACGGGTCGCCTGGCCTCGCGCTTCGATCCGGCCGAGCAGATGGAGCGCGCCCTGCGCCAGCAACTCTCCACCACTCAGGCCGGTATGGAAAACGGCCTGACCCTGCTCGCAACGACCGGCGCCACGGCGCCTTTCGTCGGCCTGCTCGGCACCGTCTGGGGCATTTACCACGCCCTGGTCGCCATCGGCCTGTCCGGTCAGGCGGCGCTGGAAAAGGTGGCCGGTCCGGTCGGCGAGGCGCTGATCATGACCGCCGCCGGCCTGGCCGTCGCGCTGCCCGCCGTCTTCGCCTACAACGCCTTCACCCGCGCCAACCGCGTCATCCTGGCTGACCTCGACGCCTTCGCCCACGACCTGCATGCCTTCTTCACGGTCGGCAAGCCGTTTGTCGCCAACAGCGCGCAGATTCACCCGATGCGCGCCCGCGTCGCGACGGAGGCGGCATAACATGGCCATGGGCAGCTTCAATGCGCAGAACCACCAGATGCCGACGGCGGAAATCAACATGACGCCGCTCGTCGATGTGATGCTGGTTTTGCTGATCATCTTCATCATCACAGCGCCGCTCATGACGCATCAGGTGCCGGTCGACCTGCCGCGCGCCTCGAGCACGCCGTCGCCGGAAAAGCCGCTGACCCTGCAGGTCAGCATCGATGCCGACAACCGCATTTTCGTTGGCGCCGAGGCGGTTGATTCCGCCAGCCTCGAAGCCCGTTTCCGCGATGCCGTGGCGCAGGATGCCAAGGTGGAAATGCACCTGCGCGCCGACCGCGCGACGCGCTACGAAACGGTAGCCGAGGCAATGAGCGCCGCCCGCCGGGCCGGGCTGACCAAGATCGGTTTCGTCACCCAGCCGGGGCAGGGAGTGCAATAAGGACGATGGTCAGCCAGTCATTTACAACGATCACCGCAGCCATACGCACTCCATTTCTGAAAACCGCAGGGGGCGAATGAAATATCAACCTTGAAACCTCGGTTGGACGTGGCAGATGGTGTGCCGGGGCGGGATGGCCGGCGCCAAGCGACGCCGCAGCAGGCTCATGCCTGCAAGAAGGAGCGAAAACGAGCCGATAACAATAAAGCAAATCGGCGAGTTTCGGCGAAGCCACAAAGCCGGGCGCCCGACCAGGCGTGCCAGTGGCCACGTCGCGCTGTCAGCCAAGGGGTGA
>JAUYEI010000058.1 GCA_030691385.1 Azonexus sp. | reverse complement strand
TCGACTACAAGAAGTTGCTGGCCGGCATTGCCGATGCTTTTTCCGGCCAACAGGCCAAAGTCGTCGCAGTGATGAACCGTGATCAGGTGGAGCGCCTGCTATCCACACTGACGCCCCGCGAACTTGAGGTGATGGATCGGGCCGTGGCGGGCCTGCACAACCGCGAAATTGCTGCCGAACTGGGTATTAGTCCACGCACGGTTGAGGTTCATAAGGCACGGATGATGGACAAGCTTGGCGTCAGTAATGTTGCCGACCTGGTTCGGTTGAATTTGCAGTCAGGAAATCTGGATAGACGGTAGGCCCGGCCGCCAGCAACGTGCCGGCGAACCGGTTTTATTGATTAATAAATTGACCTACCAGAACGACGATGAGCCAGGTCGATCTCTACCTTGATGCCGCCGAACGGGCCAACAGTAAAAGCCCTGATCGATGGCCTGTTCAAGGTCAAGCAGGGCGAGACCAGCAGTACCTGGAATCTGCTTAAGCGGGAGCCGAAAAAGCCGACCAACAAGGAAACCCGACGTACCGGATGGCTGGTATTGGCCATCACGGGCGTAGGCTTTCTCTGCAGCAGAAGTGGTGAAAGCAGTATTCGGGACTGAACCTGTTCTTGCTGAGTCTCAAGGCGGATTTTTATGAAATCTTGTCTTCATCAAGATTGTCGGGAACGAGCAAGACATTTTTATCCGTGTGATAAAGGACGTTTTGCGTAACGCTGCCGAGCAAATGGTCCCCCAAATTCACGAACCCACGTTTCCCAATGACGATCAAATCGATACCAAGGTTCTCTGACTGCTTTATCACTTCACGCCCGGGATAGCCTTGAACGTTCTTCCACTCAACTTGCAGTGATTTGTCAACTGCGAGCGTGGCTCGCATTTGGGCCATTTTTTCATCGGCAGATTGCAGTTCGTTGTCACGATAGCTTTCAATTGCGCGATCAGATGCCCCTGCCATGCGCGAGAAGCCCTCAAAAGCGATGTAATACGTATGCAGCACATAGTGCAACGCCCCTGGAAAAAGACCAAACGCATACCTAGCGGCTTTATGGGAACAATCCGAAAAATCGGTTGCGACAAGCACTTTCGAATAGTCGTTGGCAGTATTGCGATGAGTGAGCAACACAGGAACGTTTGATCGCTTTAGTACTTTAAGCGCTGTGCCGCCGATGAAAGTGCCGCCTGAGTTTTCGCCATGTTTTCCAACGACAACCAGGTCAGTTCCGCATTCATTCATGAAATGCGCTATCTCTGTTGCAGGGTGCCCCGTTCGTGTCTCGCCCGTGACGCTAATGCCATAGCGATCAGCAATATCTCGCACCTGCTGCGACAAGTGATTGCGCGCCGAAAGAACTGGCTCATTGCCAGACCAGCGTGCCGCATCGTATACGCCCTTGACGGAGGCAAGAAAGCTGTCGTCGAATACATGCAGTATCCACAGATTGGCACCACCAAATCTCTTGGCGAGCCACGCAGCCTGCTCGACGGCAGTATCTGCCGATAGCGACAAATCAGTGGCGACAACGATGGTTTTTATAGAAATGGATGGCAGTGGGCTCATAACAGTCCCCTCAAATATTGGCTAATGTAATGTTTGAGTCACCCCGGCTTTACTCCGCCGGTTGAGATATTGATTTTCAAACAGCACCAGAGAAGCGCTGTCACCATACTGTATCAACGTTTCCGGTTGTAGAACTTCTCGATGCACTTGAAGACATCGCGAATTGGTTCGTCGTGGAGGCAAGCAGGAGATGGCCGGTCATTTGGCATAAATCGAAATACCCTTCAGCGCCAAACGGCGGCGTGGCACGTGAGAGCAGAGCCCGAACGCCAAGTAACACATACAGGAAGCACGAGGGAGCTTCACCTCATTCGTTGTTGGTCTTAACGAATACGACGGGCATTTTTGCCAAATGGAGCACCTTTCTGCCCACAGACCCCAGCGCCAGTCCGGTGACTGCGCCGAGACCACGGCTTCCCATAACGATCGTGTCACAACCAAATTTTTCGGCAAGTGCTGCGATGGTTTCGCCTGGTTCTCCGAGTTCTACATGATCGGAGTGCTTGACACCAGCCTCGTTCAGTAAGTGAAGAACAGGTTTCATGGCAATGTGCGCACGGACCATGAGATGTGCCTTGGTGGCTTCAGTTTCGATTCCGTGTATCTGCCAATCAATTGGCTGAGGTTCGACATTAACGACATGAACCTCGAGTGGTCCGTACTTCCTAGAAATGGCGACAATCCACTCTCCTGCCCGGAAAGCTTGATTAGAACCGTCAACCGGCAGCAGTATCTTTTCCATGGTAACACCCTCCATCAAACCCATCAAACCAGCCCAAAGATTGAATTAGCCCCATTTTCGGCTTTTTAATCGAGTTGCACTTGGTGTGTTTCTGGCAAGAGATTAACTGTATCAAGGCACTAGCAATATGTTGGTATTGGCGTGATAGAGAAGATTCTCCGTCGTACTGCCAAAGAGGCGCTCGTCGATTTCGCTGCCACCATGCCTGCCGACAACGAGAAGATCCGGGTTCTCCTGCCGCAGCACATTGAGCAGTATGCTGATCTGGTTGTCGCTTTCTGCGGTGACATGCCATTGCGCGCCGAATTCTGTTGCCAGGCCCAACTCCTCACGAAAGCGGGCCATGCCCGCGTTGGCTGCCTCGATTTGTTGCTGTCGATAGGCCTCCATTTTTTCAGGCTTTTCTCCATCAAGGCGCATCCGATGGAGTTTTTGCAATGAACAGGCATGCTGAATCAAAAGCGTGGCATGAGGAAAGAAGGTGGCTGCCAGCCGCATTGCACGCAGGGCATTCCCGGAAAAATCCGTCGCCGCCATGACTTTCCTGAATTCGTTGCTCAGCGGAGACCGGACCAGCAACACCGGCACACTCGCCTGGCGCAGCACTTTCAACGCCGTGCCCCCCAGAAACCTGTCCTTGAGCCAGCTTTGGGAATGCTCGCCAACGACAACCAGACCGGCGCCAATTTCGTTTACCAACTGAATGATCTGGACAGACGCATGCCCAGTTCTCAGGAATACGTTTGCGTGAACACCGTGACTTTCGGCAAGATATTCCTGCTGCTTCTCTAGTCGGCCTCGCTGCAGCAGCATTGCATTTGCGTCGTCCGGATCGCACGCACACAGAAGGTGCAGATCACTTCCCCAGGATTTGGCAAGGCGGGCAGCTTGTTCAAGCGCCAGATTGGCCGGCGGGCTGAAATCAGTTGCGACGACAATCGATCCCGGAGGCTGCAACGTAAGCTGAGTCATGAGAGGCTCCTTCACGTGAAATGACCTTTACGGTGATACTAGCAAAACTCTCTTTATGGCAGATGAAAAGAGCGGTAAATCCATGTATCTGCCTGACGCAAAATCATCTCAACGTCGTTGCCGCCATCGTCGACTGATCTGCCACCGCCAGAAAACCGAGATCAAAGCATAGGTCAGCAATCCGGAAAAAACCGCCATGATGGCCAAGCCCACCAGCAATGGCTTGCCCAAGGCAAGTATGCGCTGCCAGGTTGAGCGATCGGATTCAGAATTGGCGCCCTCTTCTGGAACCTCGGATGGCAGCGAAGTGTCTCCTGTCAGCCAGTTCCCCAATTGATAGGCCGAGTAGTACAAAGGCCCGAGGGTTAATGGGTTGGTGATCAGCGTGCTGGCCGCCGCGGCTGGAAGATTGGCGCGCAACACAATGGCCGCCGCGGCCGTTACCGGAATCTGGGCAAGCGGTATGAGAAGTCCGAAGAACACGCCCAGCGCCACGCCCAGTGCGACGCCTCGGCGCGACCAATGCCACAGCTTCGGGTGTCCAAGCCAGGGAGCCAGCCAACCTAGCCAGCGATTGCCTTCGAGTCGCTCCCGCGTTGGCATCCAGGAAAGCAGGCGCTCTCGCCACGTCATGTCAAGGGCTCAGTACTCGCGCAGCAGAATGCTGTCGCGGCTGCCGCGCTTGACTTCGTACATCAGGCCATCGGCCTGTTTCAGCAAGGCATCGAAGTCGTCTGGCGTTATACGGTAGCTGGCCACACCGATGCTGAAGGTTACCGGCCATCCTTCCGCCTGCATCGCATCCAGCAGGACCCGCAGCAATTCGTCCGCGTAGGCATGAACCTTATCCGCCTTCATGTTGGGCAGGAGCAGGGCAAATTCATCACCGCCCAGTCGGCTCGGCACATCGCTGGCGCGAACATGCCTGAGCATCGTGGTGGCGACCGATTGGAGGAGCCGGTCGCCAGTCTCGTGACCAAGGGTGTCGTTGACTTCCTTGAAACGGTCGAGATCGATATACACGGCCGCAAAGGGCGCGCCTTGGCGCTGCGCCTGGGCGAAGGCCTGCCGACCCCGCTCATGGAACTCTCGGCGGTTCGGCAGTTGGGTCAGCGCATCTTCCCGCGCCAGCCGGGATTCGCGCAACAAGACATTGCGGATTGTCCCGACCAGCCAAGCTCCGCCAACAAAGATGGCCAACCTGATTGCGGTATTGAACAACAGCGGCAGGAGTAACGACTGAACACCGGCGAGCATTTGATCGGCCAGGTACCATTCGATACTCGCCAGCGCCCCCAGGGCGTAGCCGAAACGTGACCCAAGAAACCAACTGACGGCCAGCACCGGAACGATGAAGAAGGCGTGAAACTCGTAAGCCAACCCGGTCAGCATGTGGATATAACCAACGACCGTCACCAGCAATACGCCACAGACCAGGATCAGGCTTTTGAAAATCCAGTTCGGTTGCCAGACAAAGGCCTCCTTGAGTTTCACGGCGTTTCCAGTCCGATGTATTCGCGCGCTGCGATCAGACGCGCCCATGCCAAAGGAGAGACGCCGGTATCGGCGAACAGGGCGGCAGCCAGTGTCATTGCTGCCGTAACCATCGGTGGTAGTAACAACAGCCAGGCCGTCTCACGCCATCCACACCGAGGAATATGCTCCTCAGGCCAGGCAGTCGGCACCGGCCGGAGCCAGGCCCGCCAGAGAATCGGCAGGAAATAGGCCGCATTGAGCAGGCTCGATGTCCACAGCACCCAGGTCGCCCACGCCATACCGGCCGCCGTTGCACCATCCATCAGCCAGGCCTTGCTCACCGCGCCAGCCGTCAGCGGCGCACCCATCATGCCGAGCGCACCAATGGAGAAAGCCAGCGTGGTGAACGGCATACGCCGTCCGGCGCCGTCCATTTCGCTGACTTTATGGATGCCGAGCGTTTCAGCATAATTTCCGGCACAGAAGAACAAGGTGATTTTCATGATGCCTTGATGCACCAGATGTACTAGGCCGCCTATCGTGCCGATGGGCCCGAACAACGCAACGCCAAGGGCGATATAGGACACCTGGCTCACCGTGGAAAAGGCCAGCCGCTTCTTCAGGTCGTCCTGGAACAGCGCCCGGAAGCTGCCCCAGATGATGGTGACGGCGGCGATGATCGCCAAGGGCAGGAGCAGGTTCAGCGACTGCGCGAACTCGACGCCATACACCTCGTAGACAATGCGGACAATACCGAAGGCACCGGCTTTCACCACCGCTACCGCGTGCAGCAAGGCCGATACCGGCGCCGGCGCCACCATCGCCTGCGGCAACCAGCCGTGCAGCGGCACGAGCGCCGCCTTGACGCCGACGCCAGCGATCAAGAGCAGAAAGATGATCTTCAACTGCCCGGCGTATTCGCCGCCAAGCGCGGCGGCGATGCCACCATGAGCGAACTCGGTATGGCCGATCAGGTGGTGCAACCAGACGATGCCGGTCAGCAGCGCCGTGCCGCCGATCAGGGTATAGGCAAGATAGACCGTTCCACCTTTCATCGCCTTGTCAGTTCCCCGATGGACGACCAGCGGGAAAGTCGACAAGGTCAGCAGTTCGTAGAAGACAAAGAAGGTGAACAGGTTCGCCGCCATGGCGATACCCATGGTGGCTGTGACGCACAGGCTGAAGAAGCCGAAGAAACGGCTGCGGTGTGGCGCCCCTTCGAGGTAGCCGATGGCGTAGAGCGTGGTGAACAGCCAGAGGATGGCCGAGAGCGTGATGAACAGCAGGCCCAGGGCATCGGCCTTGAGCGCTAGGTCGAGGCCGGGCAGTACCTCGAAGCGCACGCCATAGCTCCCGCCCGCATGAACGCCAGCCAGCAGCAGAAAGACCAGTCCGAGTTTGGCAATGGCTCCGAACAGGTTGAGCGTGGTGCGCACGGCGATCCAGGATTCCGGCAAGGCGAAAATCACCAGTCCCGGCAACAGGGAAGAAAAGAGTACTGCGAGCGGGAGCAGTTCCTGCGTGTTCACTTTCTGACCCCCGTCCTACGGGTGGAAGCAAGGACATGCCACTCGCGCCAACTGACCAAAATAAGCGTTACTGCGATGATCGGCAGGACGAAGCCAGCCAACACCGATCCATACGCTGTCAGGGCGTCGTGCTTCTGTGCGGCGAGAACAACGTAGGCCAGATAGGCGGCATACAGGCTGAGAAACAGTCCGCCTTCCCAGCGGGCGATCAGGTTGCCAGTAAAGAAAATCGGCAGGCAGGCCACGGCCACCGCGATCATGACCGGCAGATCGAACGACAGGATGGAGAGATGTACCGGAATGCCCGTTGGCGCTACCAGGCTGGTCACGCCCAGCACGCCGGCAATGTCGCGTTCGCCACGAAATGCCGCCATGAGCGAAGTCGCCACTTCCGGTAGCGAGGTTCCAACAGCGACAACTGTGAGTCCGATCACCAACTCGCTGATGCCAAGATGGTTTGCGAAGGCGACTGCTGCCCCGACCAGCCAATGTGCACCGAGCACGAGCAAACCGAGGCCGGATCCAACCAGCAACAGTTGTATCGTCCAGTGATCACCCCTCCCGTTTCCGACGACCGATGACGGAGCGCCGCTACCCGCCTCAGCGCCGAGTTGGCGTCGACTCTGACGAACGACAACTACGGTATAGATGAGAAAAAGGACAATCAGCAGGAGCCCGTCCAGCGGAGAGAGCTTGCCGTCGTACGACAGTGCTAGCAGGAGCAGCGAGAACCCCACCATGACAGGTACTTCCTGGCGAATAAGTTGATTGGCGACAACCAGCGGTACGATCATCGCCGACGCACCGAGAATAAGCAGAACGTTCATGATGTTGCTGCCGATGACGTTGCCCAGTGCGATGTCCGCGCGGTCCGTCATCGCCGATTGCACGGATACCGCCATTTCTGGGGCGCTGGTGCCGAAAGCAACGACGGTAAGACCCACCACCAACGGCGAGATACCGAAGGACAGGGAAAGCCTTGATGCACCGCGCACCAATAGTTCTGCTCCCCCGATCAGCGTCACCAGACCAAGAATGAAGAACAAAATATTCATCCCGCTTTCAGACATCTCAAGCGCCCCCAACCAGTCGCATCAACTCCACCCCGCGGAGACCCAGCAATACGCTGGCGGCAGCAAGCGCGAAAGCACTCCATTCGAGCGCACGCGGCACAGTAGCCATGGCCCTGCCTTCGGGCGCCAGCAGGAAAGCCTGACGCAGTACGCGAAACACATAAACAGCCGCCAGTAGTCCGCCGGCCAGCGCCACCACGGCGATGATCCAGTAACCCTGCGCCAGCGCCGCCTCGATGATCTGCCACTTGGCGAGAAAGCCCGAGGAAGGCGGCAGGCCCATCAGCGTCATGCCGGCCAAGCCGAAGGCGAACAGCGTCACCGGCAGGCGCTCGACGGCGCCGGCCAGGCCGGCCACCGTATCCTGCCCGGTCGCCTTGATCATCACGCCGGCCGCGGCAAACATGCCGGCTTTCGCCAGCCCGTGGGCGAAGATTTGGATCACGCCGGCCTTGAGTGCCGCCGGGTTGGCCAGCAGCGGAAAGATCAGGAACAGGTAGCCCAGTTGGGCCACCGTGGAGTAAGCGATCAGGCGCTTGAGTTTCACGGCGCGGATCGCCTGCCACGAGCCCCAGAAGATCGCCGCTGCACCCAGCAGGGCCATGCCCCACGCGAAGACCGGCAGCAGCGGCTGCAAGGGCCCCAGCCACAGCCGCAGGATCAGGTAGAACGAGGCCTTTACCACCAGCGCCGAGAGCAGAGCCGAGACCGGCGCCGGTGCACCGCCATGGGCGGGCGGCAGCCAGAAATGAAAGGGAAACAGCGCCGTCTTGAGCATCAGCCCGGACACCATCAGGATGCCAGCGATCCAGACCAGTCGCGGTGCCTCGCCTGTTACCAGCGGCGTCAGGGTGGCGATCGACACCGTACCGTAGGCACCGTAGAGCAGCGCCACGCCGAGCAGATAGGCGCCCGAACCGAGCAGCGTAGCGAACAGATAGCGCAAGGCTGCCGCCACCTGTTGTGCGCCGCCGCCAGCGGCGACCAGGGCCACGGCGGCCAGCCCCACCAATTCGAGCGTCACGTAGATGTTGAAGAGATCAGCGGATACGAAAAGTGCGTTGAGTCCGGCGATCAGGAAGCCCAGCAAGGGCCAGAACCAGACGCCGGCCGGGTCGCCCGTCTTGAAATAGCTGCGGGCATAGACGGCCAGCGGCAGCGCGACGCATTGGGTGAGCAGCAGCATCGCCGCCGACAGCCCATCGACAGCCAGATCGATTCCCAGCGGCGCCCCCCAGCCGCCAACGGCATGGGAAAGAGCAGCCCCGCCAGCACCGATTTTTTGCGCCAAAGCGAAGGCCAGCCAGAGTTGCGCCAGCAGCCCGGCCATCGCCACCCAGGCGCCCCGCCCGGGCCCAAGTGCAAAGGCCAATGTCGCCCACGCGAGCGGCAGCACGATCAGCCAGATCAGCGGGTCAGTCATCCGCATCCTCCGGCAGTGCGATTTGCCCGGTCAATCCATGAAGTTTTCTTGTCAAGGCCAAGGCCAGCGCTGTGGCAGCGACTGCGACGACGATGCCGGTCAGCACCATTGCCTGCGGCACCGGGTCGGGCACGTCGTTCCTCTGCGCCAGTCCGACCAGTACCAGGAAGGCGCCACTGCCCATCAGGTTGAAGGCAAGGATACGGCGCAGCAGGTGGGCGATCAGAAGCACACCTGCCACGCCTAGCGCAAACAGGGCGGCGCCGGTCAACGCAAACAACAATCCGCCGGTCATGCTCCCCCCTGATCGCGCGAGAGAAGCAGGAATAATCCGGCCAGTATCAACGCCAGAGAGAGCGTCAGCGCACTCTCGATCAGCAGGATCAACATTCCTGCTGTTTCGGCGGGGTATTTGAGCAGTGCCCCCTGGCCCAGCAAGGCGGTGCTAACCATCAGAAACACCACGAAACCGATGACGAAGCCAAGGCGCAGCCTGAGCCGGGGCATGCTCCAGGCCGGCAACAAACCGACCAGATGCAGCAACACGGCGGCGGCAGCGAGCAGCGCTCCGGCCTGAAAGGCGCCGCCGGGGCGGAAGGCGCCAGCCCAGAGTAGATACACCGCCATGACGATGATCGATGGTGTTGCCAGGCGCGCCAGTGTTTGTAGCACCGGGTGGGCCGGACGTGGCGGTGATGGATTATCTTTGCCGACCACCGCAAGGATACCCAGCAAGGCCAAGAGCAGAACGGCGATTTCAAGCAGGGTGTCGTAGCCGCGATAGTTAAGCAGGACGGCAGTAACCGGGTGACTGACGCCGCTTTGCGCCAGATGCGCGGCCACCGGAATGCGCAGGTCGAGCGGACTGGGTGCGAGTTCGAGCATCGCACTGCCGAGGGCGGCGGCAAAGGCAGCAGCGAAGGCGATCACGAGAAATCGCCTCATGGCTGCTCCGTTCGCTGTCGCAATGCGCCATAGGCGTCGAGCAGCAAGGCGCCGGTCAAGCCGGCGCCGATGGCTGCTTCGGCCAACCCGATGTCAGGCGCTGACAATCGCGCCCAGCCCAGAGCCATCAGCAGGCCGAAGGCAATGAACAGGACGATGGCCTGATCAAGCCGGGGTGTCGTCAAGGTGCGCCAGCCGCTCCACAGCAGTGCCAGGGCGAGCAGCAGGTCAAAGGCGAAACTCATCGCGCATCCTCCTTCTGCCACGGTTGGATCCCGAGTGCGCGGGCGCGGCGGGCGATAGCGAAACCGATACCGGCACTGGCGGCCAATACCAGCGGCCAGATCAGAAGCAGTTTGAGCGCCGCCGCCAGGCTGTCGGCCTGGATGGCAAGGGCAAGCAATACGCAGCCCAATCCCAGGTTATCGGCCTTGGCCAGCGCGTGCAGGCGACTATAGACATCGGGGAAACGCAGGAGGCCCACCGTGCCAGCGAAAAAAAAGAAGGCACCGACAATCAGCAGGCCCGCGCTCAGCCACTCAATCATGGTCATTTCCCTCGGCGTGCCAGGCACGCTTGGCGAAGGCAATACCGCCTATGGCAGCGAGCAGGGCCAGTACCAACGCGACGTCGATGAGTGGTGCGACGCCTCCGGAGGCTGCGAGCAGTACCATCACAGCCGTGCCGGTACTGCCGAACAACAAGGCGGTCAGCATGCGGTCGGCCGGTGTCGGCCCCCGTGCGGCGGCAACCAGCGCCACGACCAGGTTGGCCAGCAGGAACAGCGCAACACCCAAGGCCAGCGTACTCATGACGATGCCCCGAACAGTTTTGAGATGACCGCTTCCAGTGCCTGCGCCTCGGTGGCAACCGGCAGGCGCCTGTCGAGTACATGCAGTTGCACGCCTGCATCATCCATGTCGACACCAACGGTACCCGGCATCAGGCCCAATGTGTTGATCAGAAGGACGCGTGCGCAGTCGTTCTGCAGGTTTACCGGCAGCACGATCAGGGCGGGCTGCAGGGCGGCGCGCCCGCGCAGGGCCATGCCGGCCACCTGAAAGCCGCCGCGGATCGAATTCCAGATAAAAAAGCGCAGAAAGCCGACCACCCCGGCCAGGCGAATGGGGGTCGGCGCAGCCGGCCACAGCCACAGGCTAGCCCAGGTTGCTGCGACGACGGCAATGCAGCCGAACAGCCAAGCGTCACTGCGACCTTCGGCGAGTATCCACCACAGGCCGGCAAACAGCGAGGCGCGTATCGTGAGAAAGCGAATCATGGTGCCGTAGCGGAGTTTTCTCATATCGTTTCATTCAGCCTGTGTGCCGCCTTGGCGGCCTGTTCAAGCGCACGGCGAATGGCACTGGCAGCACGCAGGTACGCGTCCATTTCGATGACAGTCATCATGCCACGGGCGCCAAGCTCCAGCCAGTACGCCTTGAGTGCCTGATAGGCACGCTGCATGGCTGAAAGTGCGGCTTCGCGGATTTCCGCATCCGCCTGTGCCTCGGGGTCAAGCCTGGCCAGAAGATCCTGCGAGCGGGCGCGGAATTCTATTGCGGGCGCATCCTTGGTGGCTCTGTCTTCAACTTCGCTCAGCGCTTCGCCTGCTTCCGTCGCCAATTCTGCTGCCGCTTCGTAGTAGCGAGCCTTGCGCAACAGTTCGGGTAAGCGCGTCGCACTTTCCGGGGCCATCCCGGCGCGGTTGAGTTGAGCGATGAAGTCGGCAATGGCCACATTCAGGCGCGCCACTGCCTGCCGGTCGCGCAGCAGCGTCGGCCCGGGTGGGCCGGATTCAACCACGACAGCGCGTACCGTTGTTAACGAAAGCTGGCCCATTCGCCGGATTTCCCGCTCCAGGGCATCAAGCGCCAGGGCGGGCACGGCAAGCACGGTCTTGTCGAGATAGTGTGGTCGCCCCAGTTCCTCATCGGCGCTGACAAAGCGCGCTTCAAGAAAGCGGGTCAGCCGGTTGGCCAGCGGCCAGATCAACAGTACCCCGAGCAAGTTGAACAGCGTATGGAACAGGGCCAGCTTCGCCGCTGGTGCTTCATCCAGTCCCAGCCATTCGCGCAGCACACCGAGCAAGGCGATGAGCCAGGGCAGAAGCGCCAGCGCAACAATACCGGTAAGCAGGTTGAACAGGATATGCGCCGCCGCGGCGCGCTTGGCATTTGCCGTGGCACCAACGGCGGCGATCAACGCCGTCACGGTGGTGCCAATGTTGGCGCCGATAACCACGGCAGCCGCCCCCTGGGCTGCAATCAGCCCGCCCTGAGCGGCTGTCAGCGCCACTGCCAGCGATGCACTCGACGATTGCATCAACACTGTCAGCACGATACCGATCAGCACCAGCGTCAGTACCTCAAAAGGATCGCTGCCAGCGGGCAACTGGAAGTCGCTGGAGAGCCCGGAAAAGGTCTCCTTGAGCATCTCGATACCGAGGAACAGCACGCCGAATCCAGCCAGCGCCATGCCCAGCGCTCCCCGGCGCTCCCGCTCGCCAGTCAGGCGCAGAAGCATGCCGATACCGATGAGGGGCAGTGCCAGGGCCTCGATCTTGAACTTCAGCCCGACAAGCGCCACCAGCCAACCGGTCATAGTCGTGCCGACATTGGCGCCGAACAGCACCCACAGCGCATGCGACAGATTGAGCAGGCCGGCATTGACGAAACCGATGGCCGCTACCGTAACCGCACTGGACGATTGCACCAGCGCCGTTACCGTGATGCCCGAGGCCAGGCCGCGCAGCCGGGTCTTCGTTGCATTGGCAAGGATGCGCTCCAGCGCCGGTCCGGCAGCCAACTTGAGGCCGTCGGTCATCAGGCCCATGCCGAGAAGGAAGAGCCCGACGCCGCCCGCCAGACCACCGATGAGTTCCAGTGTATTCAAGGTAACTCAGGCTTGCCGGGACGAGGATCAGCAACGACCAGCACGTCGCATTGCGATTCGGCCAGTACATGCTTGGTTACGCTCCCCAGCAGCAGTTCCTCGGTGACATGCGTACCGTGTTTTCCGACGACGATAAGATCGGCACCGATTTCCTGTTCCAGAGAAAGTATCTGCTGCCAAGGATCGCCATGAATGACCCGCGCCGAGTAATGGGAGAAACCCAGCCCAGCCTCTGCCGCGAGGTCGTGTAGTTGCTTGAGCCGGGTCTTGCTCTCACTGGCGACATAGCTGCTGATCAGCTTTTCATTGACGCCTGCATAGACCATCTTACCCTCGAAGGGTAATTCGAAGGCATGCATCAGGACGAGATCGATATCAGGAGCAAACTGTTTCGCCAGTTGGAGAGCCTTGATCGATACGGGAGAAAAATCCACCGCAACTATGATGCTGCGATAGCTCTCACGCGGCGGCTGCTTGACCACCAGCACCGGCCGCGCGAAAGATTTTCGCATCAAGCGCGCCACTGTCGATCCAAGCAGGGTATGGCGCAAAAAAGAGTCGCCACGTGCGCCCAGAACCAACAAACCAGCATCAACAGCATCTGCTTCGGCGGCGATCGTGAGCAACGGGTTGCCGATGACAACGCGCGTTTCGACCCCCCCTCCCTGATAGCTCTCGGGATCGCCAGCTTGTTGACGAAGGTGTTCTCTAGCATCCTCAAGCAATGCCTCCTTTACCGCTGACAGTTCGCTTCCCAGGATTTCCCGCAGGCTGAATTCGAGGGTATCCAGCTCCAGTGCATGCATGATGTGCAACTCGCTCCCCAAGGAGGTGGCAAGACGTTTGGCACGCACTACTGCATGGCGTGCGGGAGCGGAAAGATCGGTGGCAACGAGGATCTTCTGGGTGGTTGTCATTGGTCATTCTCCTTCACGGGATTTTCGATCACGGGTTGGTAATCCCAGTCGCGGATATCCTGCAGCATCTGATCGATATTGACCGTTGGAATCCGCAACATTCGCAGGGCTGTTGCGCCGAGGCGCAGGCTTGACTCAATCGCCTCGGGATAGGCATGGATCGCGCCGGCGCCAACCAGAACAGCACTGGTTTCGAGGTCGCGGGCGCGAGCGATGACCGGAACAAGAGGACAATGCTGACGCAGGGCGGATACCGTCCGCAATGCGATGGCGTGGCTGTTCACGGTGACGATGGCCAGACTTGCCTGCTCGGCACGAGCGGCAGAAAGTAGTTCCGGATCGGCAATGTCGCCGTAGAGCACAACATGCCCGTCAGCCCGTCCCTGCTGCACCCGCTTCGGATCGATGTCGAAGGCCAGGAAATCAACACCGCTCGAGTTCAGCAGCACGGCTATGGTGTGGCCGACCCTGCCGTAACCCCCGATCAGCACCCGCGGTAGCGGCAGGCCTGCTAATTGGTTGCTCAGTAGTGGAGGCTCGTTACCCGTCCGGCTAAGCCAGTTGGCGATGGCATCGTTGTAGCGGATCAGCAGCACCCCCACAATCAGTGAGAAGAGGACAGCATTGAGCACGATCTGGCCGGCTTGCGGATCGATAACGCTGGCGTCAAGTGCGATGGCGAGCAAAGCAAAGCCGAACTCGCCGCCCACCGCCAGCAGCAGGGCAGTACGCCAGGCGGCGACAACATCCATGCCGCTGCGGCGCACGATCAGGACGACGACGGCAATCTTGCCCAGCAGGAGCAACAAAGCACCAAGCAGCGCCAAGTGCCAGATGCGTGGCAGCGCGGCCGGCTCAATCAGCATGCCGATGCCGACGAAGAACAGGCCGAGCAGCACATCGCGAAACGGTCGGATACTCGATTCCACCTGATGGCGGAACTCGGTCTCACCGAGCATCATCCCCGCCAGGAAGGCACCAAAGGCGAGCGACAAGCCCAGGCTGTGGGTGGTCCAGGCCGCCACCAGCACCACGAGCAGGACAGTGAGGGTGAACAACTCGGCCGAGCGGCGCTCGGCGACCTGATGAAAGAGCGGGCGTAGAGCCCAGCGTGTCGCGTAGAAAACCAAGGCGAATGCCAGCATGGCCTTGACCATGGCCCAGCCCAACTCGCCGGCCAGCTTGTCCATGCCGGTGGCGGCGCCTAGTACCGGGATCAGAATCAGGAAAGGTACAGCAGTCACATCCTGGAAGACAGAAATGGCTAGGCCCAGCCGGCCATGCGCCGTGCTGTCTTCGCCTTGCTCCGCCAGTTGGCGGCCGATGATCGTGGACGAGGACTGAGCAAAGACGGCCCCAACAACGAAGGCCAATGCGGGCGGCTGGCCAGCCAGCCAGAGCAGTATGGCAACCAGGGCTGTGGTCAGCACGACCTGTGCGGTACCCAGGCCGAGAATCTGATGGCGCATCGCGTGCAATTGCGGCAGCGAATAGGCCAGCCCGATGGAGAAGAGAAGGAAGACTACGCCGAATTCCGCGAGCACCTTGAATTCCGCGACATGTACGGTCGGCCCAATGGTGTGCGGCCCGAGGATCAGGCCGACCAGCAGATAACCAAGGCTGGTTGGTACATGCAGCCGCTGGAAGATGAGCATGATCGCGACAGCGACGGCCAGGAGGAGGATGATTTGTATCAGATGGTCCATCAAACGAACAGGCTTCCAATTTGATATTCGAGGGACATGACTCAACTCTCCTAATCTCTGTTCGGTCGAACAGCTATGCGTACCGTTCACCCCTGTGCGCTGCCAGTGTGGCTTTTCAACCGACTAGCTCAGCCAGAGCGGAAATGCCCTGCCGGCCGCTATCCGGACGAAATGTTTCAGGGCAGCATGGCACCTCGCAAGGCAAAGAAAAACAGAGCTCCCAGCAAGGCCGAAGCTGGCACGGTAATGAGCCAGGCGGCAATAATCTTGTGCAGATGGGCGCGCTTGATCAATTCTCCGCGGTAGACCGTGCGCAAGCCCTTGCGATCCTCGCGCGAGAACAGTTCGGGCGCGTTGTGCTGCTTGGCTTCCCGCTTCAACTGGTCGAGCATGGCCGCCTTGTTCTGCGGGGTCGCCCGGTCGAAGCGTTGGAGATATTCCTTGATGGCATCGGCGCTATCGGCGGGATGATGGGCAAGGATCTCGTCGACCATCCGCGTGTAGCTTGACTTGAGATATTCACGCAGGAAGCCAACACCGAAGACACCGCCCACCGCGATATGCGTTGAGCTGACCGGCAGGCCCAACTGGCTGGCGATGATGACGGTGATCGTTGCCGACATAGCAATGCAGAAGGCTCGCGTCTGGTCGAGTTCAGTGATTTCCGAACCGACCGTGCGAATCAGTTTCGGCCCGAACAGGGCCAGTCCGAGACAGATGCCGATGGCACCGACCATCATGACCCAGAGCGGAATCTGCGCCGACTTGCCGACCGACCCCTTGCCCAGCACATCCGCGATACCGGCGAGCGGACCGATGGCGTTGGCAACATCGTTGGCGCCATGGGCAAAACTGAGGAGCGCCGCCGCAAAAATCAGCGGTATCGTGAACATGACATTGACGCGCGCCTTGTCGTTTGGCGCCTTGCTACCGGCCTGCAGCGCCACGCGCGGGCGCACGACATAGTAGGTAATCAGCGCAACGACACCCCCGGCCAGGGTGGACTCCAAGAAACCAACCTTGAGCACAGCACGCACCCCCTTGAGCATCAGGTAGGTGGTAAAGGCCCAGGCCATGCCGGCAACCAACAAGGGCACGACGCTGCGCGCTGCGGCCATGACATCCTGGCGATACAGGATCCGGTGCTTGATGAAATAAAGAAAACCGGCGGCGATGATGCCTCCCATTACCGGCGAAATCACCCAGCTAGCTGCAATCGAGCCCATGGTCTCCCAGTTGGCAACGCCCCAACCGCCCGCTGCGACTCCAGCGCCCAGAACGCCGCCGACAATGGAGTGGGTGGTCGACACCGGCGCCCCCAAGGCAGTGGCGATATTGAGCCAAATCGCCCCGGCCAAAAGTGCGGCCAGCATCAGCCAGACAAACACTTCGGAATTGGCTACCGCTGTCGGTGCAATGATCCCGCCGCGAATGGTAGATACCACGTCACCACCAGCGATCAGGGCGCCTGCAGCCTCGCAAATGGCTGCGATGACCAGCGCCCCGCCCATGGTCAGCGCACGCGAGCCAACAGCCGGCCCGACGTTGTTGGCAACATCATTGGCACCGATATTCAGCGCCATGTAGCCGCCGATCATCCCGGCGGCGACCAACATGATGTTGCCGCCCCCTGAAGCCCAAGTGTAGAGCATGATGCCGATGACAAAGAGTAGCGCCAGGCCGAAACGCAGCAATTCGGGGCGCGACCTCTCGGCGGCCTGTTCAATCTTGTTGATGTCCTTTATTTCCATATGCGCGATGCAGTCTCAATCAATTGGGTGAATGGCACAGCGGAAGGATAGCAGCCCGGAAAAATTTCCGCGGCCCCCTCCCGAAAATGCAGGGCACAGCGTCTCCCGCCTCCCATCTTGGGCTCTCCGGTTAGTCATCGCCGTCGCCAGAAAACTTTCTCCAGTTCAACCGCCAGGAACACAATGACCCCAGCAGCCAGAACACGCAGCCAGGTTTCCACATCGAGGTGATCGGTGCCGAACAGCGCTTGCTTGAACGGCAGATGCGTCATCGCCAGTTGCAGCACGACCAGCACCGCAATCGCCTTCAGCGCGATTCGGTTGCCGAGCAAACCGTCTTTCGACAGCACGGAACCGGTCAGGCGACGACAGTTGAAGAGATAGACGATCTGTCCCATGACCAGCGTATTCACTGCAGCCGTGCGGGCGAACTCCAGACTCATGCCGCGTTCAATTTCCCAGAGGAACATCCCGAACGAGGTGGCGACCAGCAAGACCGTGACGAAGCCGATGCGCCAAAGCATGAAGCCGTTGACCAGAGGTTCCTTTGGATCACGCGGCGGTCGCGCCATCAGCCCCGGCTCCGGGCGCTCGAAGGCGATGGCCAGCGACAGCGTCACCGCCGTGACCATGTTGATCCACAGGATCTGCACCGGTGTGATCGGCAGGGTCATGCCCAGCAGCACGGCGATCAGCACCATTGAAGCCTGGCCAACGCTGGTCGGCAGCACATAGACCACCGCCTTGCGCAGGTTGTCGTAAACGGTGCGGCCTTCCTCGACGGCAGCGGCGATGGAAGCGAAATTATCATCGGCGAGCACCATTTCGGCGGCTTCCTTGGCCGCCTCGGTACCCTTGTGTCCCATGGCCACGCCGACATCGGCACGCTTCAGTGCCGGCGCATCGTTCACGCCGTCGCCGGTCATCGCGGCCACCTCGCCGTTGGCCTGCATGGCCTCGACCAGGCGCAACTTGTGTTCCGGACTGGCGCGGGCAAAGACGTCAACCTCGCGCACCGCCTGGCGGAGCGCCGCTTCGTCCATGGTTTCGATCTCGGCACCGGTCAGCGCCCGGTCACCCGTCACCCGCATCCCCATCGCACGGGCAATTGCGGCAGCCGTCACCGCGTGGTCGCCGGTAATCATCTTGACGCGGATGCCTGCCGAATGGCAGGCCGCCACGGCGCGAATCGCTTCCTCGCGTGGCGGGTCCATGATACCGGCGAGCGCCAACAGGGTCAGTCCGCTCTCGACATCGGCGAAGGCGAGTTCGCGCTTGCCTTTCTCCATTGGCGCGGTGGCCAGCGCCAGCACGCGGAAGCCTTGTGCTGCCAGTTCATCAATCCGCGCCTGCCAGAGCAATGGATCGATGGTCTTGTCTTCGCCATTGGTGCGCTGCTTTGAGCACATACCAATCACCCGCTCTGGCGCACCCTTGACGAAAGCGAAGGCGTGCCCTGCATGATCATGGTGCAGCGTCGCCATAAAGCGGTGCTCGGATTCGAATGGAATGACGTCAATGCGCGGTAAGGCCTCGGCTTCGAAGCGCGCATCCAGCCCGGCCTTCAGCGCCAGCGTCAGCAAGGCGCCCTCGGTCGGATCGCCTTCCAGCTTCCAATCGCCCGCCGTCTCGCACAGGATGGCGTCGTTGCAGAGCAGCGCGGAGCGGGCGATGTCGGCAAGTTCCGCCGCATCAACCTGTCGCTCGTCTTCGCTGAAACCGCCGTGCGGCGCATAGCCAACACCGGAAACCTCGATCAGCCTGTCCGCAGTTGCCACGCGCTGGACCGTCATTTCGTTCTTGGTCAGCGTACCGGTCTTGTCGGAGCAAATCGTCGTTACCGCACCCAGCGTCTCGACGGCCGGCATGCGGCGGATGATGGCGTTACGTCCGGCCATGCGCTGCACGCCGATGGCCAGCGTGATGGTCATGATCGCCGGCAGCCCCTCGGGAATCGCCGCCACGGCGAGGCCGACGGCAGCAAGAAACATCTCGCCGGCCGTTTGGCCGTGGACGATCATGCCGAAGGCGATTGTGCCGGCGGCTAGCACCAGAATGCCGGCGGTCAGCCAGCGGCCGAACTGTGCCATCTGCTTCAGAAGTGGCGTGTCGACCGACTCCACTTCGGCCAGCATGCGGCCGATGCGGCCGATTTCCGTCGTATCGCCGGTGGCGACCACCACGCCGCGACCCTGGCCGAACACCACCAGCGTGCCGGAATAGGCCATGCACAGGCGGTCGCCGATGGGGGCATTCTCGGCGACGGGCACGGGCGACTTTTCGACGGGTTCCGATTCGCCGGTTAGCGCTGCCTCCTCGATACGCAGGCTGCGCATCTCGATCAGCCGCAGGTCGGCCGGCACCTTGTCGCCGGAGGCGAGCAGGACGATGTCGCCGGGTACCAGTTCGGTGGCGTCGATCTCCTGGCGGCGGCCGTCACGCAATACGGCGGCGTGCAACGAGAGCATGTTGCGGATGGCATCGAGCGATTTTTCGGCCTTGCCTTCCTGAACGAAGCCGATCAAGGCATTGATGATCACCACCCCGAGGATGACGGCTGTATCGACGCCGTGGCCAAGCAACGCGGTCACCGCTGCCGCCCCGAGCAGCACGTAGATCAGGACGTTGTGGAATTGCAGCAGGAAGCGCAGCACTGGGCCGCGTTTCTTTGGCGGCGTGAGGCGGTTGGGGCCGTGCGTATTGAGGCGCTGGGCTGCTTCCATCGCGCTCAGGCCGCGCGAGTGATCGACAGCCAAGTCGGCGGCGACGGTACAAGCCGCATTGGCATGCGGGGGATGAGATTGGGTAGATGCTGTCATGTTCATCTCGATTCATGCATCACGTTAAAGGAACGATTCCCGCAATGAAGCATCATCCTTGGCAAGATGGCAAGGTGATCAGACAACCAGAACGTCGCAGGGCGCGTAATAAGCGAGGAAGCGCGGTACGCTGCCCATCACGGTTTCGCCGAGGCGCGTACCACTATGTTTTCCAACAACAATCAGATCGGCACTCAATGCAGCGACAGCATCCGGGAGCGCCGGGTTGGGATCTCCATGGACGATGCGGCACTCAATGTCGAGTCCGGTCAGTTCCGGGTCGGCGAGCATGGCCGCCATGTTGCGCTGGGCGGCGAGCGACTCGGCTTCCGCATAGCGCCGGATATCCGCTTCCGGGATACCCTTGTAGCGTAGTTTCGCCTCGAAAGGCGCGAGATAGGCATGAACTAACGTGATCCGCGCACGTCCCGCGACAAGCAGCGCTGCACGGAGCACAAGATCGGATCTCGGCCCCAGATCGACTGCTGCCATCCCGCTCACATAATCAGCCCTTACCGGACACCGGGTAACCAGTACCGGAGCGGTGGCCTGGGCTAGAATGCGTGCCGCCCAGAAAGAACTGCTGCAACGCACCCTTGCCGTGTGCGCCGATGACAGTCAGGTCAGGTTGGAAGGTCTCGGCCGCGTCGGCCACGGATCGATGGGCCGATCCCTCAATAATTTCCGCTCGGATATGGCCCGCACCAATTGTTCGGACTGTTTCGACTAGTCCGTTCAAATTGGCATTGGCGGCATCGACCAAGCGGGCAGGCAGGTGGTTGCCACGGCCAAAGGCAGCCTCGAGTGCTGACTGACGTGGAAAAGCATGCACGATTAGCAGTTCAGCGTTTTCACGCGCTGCAAGCACGGCCGCGCGACGCACGGCGGCGTTACCGAGTTCGGAAAAATCGGTGGTTGCGAGGATGCGTTTGATGGGAATCATGACCCTTTTCTCCATTGGCATACTGGACGGAATCGACATTCAAACTTGAGCCAATCCGGCAGCACCAGCACTACCGGGTTCAGACATCCAGTCCGGTTCGAGGCTCAATCACTGCTGTTGGCAAAACCGAGAAGGTGCAGCAGGCTGGTGAAAAGGTTGAAGATCGAGACGAACAGCGAGACAGTCGCCATCACATAGTTGGTCTCGCCGCCATGGATAATGTTGCTGGTCTCGTAGAGAATGAGGCCCGACATCAGCAGCACGAAGGCAGCGGAGACGGTCAAGGACAGCGCCGGAATCTCGAAGAAGATTGCCGCTAGGCCGGCCAGGAAGGCAAGCAGGATGCCCACCATCAGAAAGCCGCCCATGAAACTGAAGTCCTTGCGGGTTGTCAGTGCGTAGCCCGACAGGCCGAGAAAGATCGCGGCTGTTCCTCCCATCGCCAGCATCACTGTCTGGCCACCGTTGGGCAGCGACAGATAGTGGCTGATGATCGGGCCGAGCGTGTAGCCCATGAAGCCGGTCAGCGCGAAGACCAGGCCGACGCCAAGCCCGCTGTCGCGAAACCTAGTGATGGCGAAGAGCAGGCCGAAATAGCCGACCAGCGTTATCAGGATGCCCGGATGGGGCAGTTTCAGCGCCATCGACACGCCGGCAGTAGCGGCTGCGAAGAGTAGCGTCAGGGACAGCAAAATGTAGGTATTGCGGATCACCTTGTTGCTGGCAAGCGCCGATTCGGCGCTGCGCGGCAAGGCAATCGTTTGGGCTTTTGCATGGTTCATTGCGCTCTCCAGATGATTGATCGATGTAGGACTCAGGCCATTTCAGCCGTCAGGCTGTTCTGTCGGATGCTGCTTCGATCGACTTTGACCAGGCGGGATAGTTGTTTCGATACGGAATGATGCAAGCGGTCGACGACGCGATTGATGGCCTCCGTCATGTTGACGCCCAACTCTTCGATAACCACAAAGGAATTGCCCTTGAGGCGCAACACAACACGGCACAGTTTATCGACGCCACCGCGGTCAGGGCCATTGATGTCGTGCATACGTATCGTCACATCCTGAACAATATGAGAAAACCGCGAAAGTGTGTTGCTCAGCCTTTCGGAGGCAACGGTGCGCAACTTGGAGGCACTGACCATACCCTTTACGTACACATGTATCTGCATTTTTGAATCTCCTTTTCGATTGAACCGCACTCGCCGCGGAGATTTCAATTTAACCGCAATCAATAATGCCGTATATTCGTATTATTGGTGACTACCATCCGGGTTATTCGTATGATTCAGCGTCCATGAACTTCAAGCATCTCTACTACTTCTGGAAAGTCGCCAAGCATGGTGGTGTCCTGCGCGCCAGCGAAGCCATTCACATCTCGCCACAAACCTTGAGCGGCCAGATCAAGCTGCTCGAGGACAAGGTCGGCACAGCGCTGCTCAAGCGCACCGGGCGTAGCGTGGAACTCACCGAGGCCGGCAAGCTCGCTCTGGGGTATGCGGAGGAGATGTTCACGCTTGGTGCGGAGCTCGATCAGGTGTTGCTGCAATATCCGCTAGGCCACGCCATCGAGTTTCGCGTCGGCGTCTCTGACGCCTTGCCGAAGTCACTGGCTTATCGGCTCTTGCGCCCAGCCATCAAGCTCGACGAACCGGTTCGCATCGTCTGCCGGGAATGGCGTCTCGACGGACTACTGGCGGAATTGGCACTGCATCGCCTTGATCTGGTTATTTCCGACTCACCCGTGCCTGCCAACGTAGATGTTAAGGCTTACAGCCACAATTTGGGCGAGTCCAGTGTGACCTTCATGGCGCATCCGGCGTTGGCAGAAAAATCCAGTCTGGCTTTTCCGCATAACCTGGAAAAGTTGCCCATCCTCCTGCCGGGAGAAGACTCAGCCATGCGCCGGGCCATCAACGAATGGCTGGAACAAAAACGATTACGGGTCTCGGTCGTAGGGGAATTCGACGATGCCGCCTTGATGGCGGCATTTGGCCGGGAACAGGTAGGCTGCTTCCCAATACCGAGTGTTCTGACAGGCGAGTATAAGCATGACGGCCTCCTTGTGCCGATCGGCACGGCGGACGCCATCAAGATCAAGTACTACGCCCTGACCATTAAACGTCGTCTCAGCCACCCGTGCGTGATTGCGATTACATCACAAGGGGAAAGCACCTTTGGAACACAAACGGCCTTATCTATAGAACCCCTCACCGATTCGCTTAGAGGTGGCCCCGCGAATCAGGACATCCGGTTAAGTGAGAACTCTGCTTCAATGGGCGATGGAAATCGCCTGCCAAGGAGCAGAAGCAATGAGAAGACCCCGCCGTAACCACACAGCCTCGTTCAAGGCCAAGGTGGCAATTGCCGCCGTCAAGGGCGATGAGACACTTGCCGCGCTAGCGGAGAAATTTGACGTTCATCCGAATCAAATCACCCAGTGGAAGACACAGCTGCTGGAGAACGCCTCCGGCGTGTTTGCCACGGCTGCCGAGAAGCAGGCAGCCACGCCGGACTTGAAGGATTTGCATGCAAAGATCGGCCAGCAGGCATTGGAGATTGATTTTTTGGCCGGCGCGCTCGGTCGCATCGGCGATGCGAGCGCAAAACGATGATCGACAAGACCCACGATCTGCCCGTCGTCAGGCAAGTCCAGTTGCTTGAACTCTCCCGATCCTCCGTCTATTACCAGGCGCAGCCGACGTCAGAGAGCGATCTGAAGCTGCTGCGGCGAATCGATGAACTGCACCTGGAATATCCTTTTGCCGGGGCGAGGATGCTGCGCGACATGCTCAAGCTGGAAGGTCATGAAATCGGCCGCAAGCATGTCAGCACGCTGATGAAGAAGCTCGACATTCAGGCCATCTACCGCAAGGCTAACACCAGTCGGCGCAACCAGGCGCACCGCATCTATCCCTACTTGCTGCGGAATCTCACCATCGACCGTCCGAATCAGGTCTGGGCCATGGATACGACCTACATCCCGATGCGCCGGGGCTTCGTCTATCTGAGCGCAGTGCTCGACTGGGCCACCCGTCGGGTGCTGGCTTGGCGTGTGTCTAACAGCCTGACGGCCGATCCCTGCGTCGACGCTCTGGAAGAGGCCATCATGAAATATGGCAAGCCGGAAATCATGAACACCGACCAAGGCAGCCAATTCACCAGCTCAGCCTTCATTAGCCTCCTTCAGGATGGCAGCATTCAGGTCAGCATGGATGGCAAGGGGTGCTGGCGGGACAACGTCTTCGTTGAGCGCCTCTGGAAATCAGTCAAGTACGAGGAAATCTACCTGCACGGCTACGACACTGTTTCCGAAGTCAGGCAGGCACTGGGCCGCTATTTCGATTTCTACAATCGCCGCCGCCCGCATTCAACGCTTGACGGGAAAACTCCGGATACGGCTTACTTCAACCAGCCGCTGCTTGCCGCAGCGGCTTAACCCGCAGAGAGTTCACTTATAAATCCGGAAACTCTGTCCAACTGCGCGGGGCCACCTCTCTTGAACTAAAAACACCATGGATCAAGTTGAACTCTATCTAGATGCAGCCCAGCGGCCCAATACACGGCGCAGTCAAATACCACCGGCAAAGCCGGTGGCTTGAGATGGTGAGCGCCTCAAAGGCGCCCATAAAACCGTGAGCCGCCCATGGCGGCTTACCCCATGACGAGATTCATCTGGTCGTAACGCTCGTCTTCCTCTTCTTGATTCCGGATGTACGCTCGTACCATATTCTCGACCAGCCCAACCGTGGAGACGAAGTAGCCGCGTGCCCAGAAGTGCTCGCCCGTAAAATTCTTTTGCCGCCCACCGAACTTCCGGCCGATTTGGATCGCACTTTTCCCCTTCATGTACCCGACCACGTTCGAGAGCGCGTACTTCGGCGGAATACTCAGGCACATATGGACGTGGTCGCCCATCAAATGCCCTTCCAATACCTTCGACTCCTTGTGGGAGGCCAATTCGTGAAAAATCTCCCCAAGGTGTCGGCGCAGCGCGCCGAACACCCGCTTTTTCCTTCGCTTCGGAATAAACACCACGTGATATTTGCAGTCCCATCTCGTGTGACTCAGGCTCTGGTACTCTTTCATTGTGAATATCCTTTCTCTTGGCAGAGATCAGAAATTCACGCCTACCGTCGCAAAGGTCAAACCTTGGTGAGTCCCCCGGCAGAGCCGGGGGCTTACCTCATGCTGAGTTACTGAGTCATGCAGGCGTGGCTGATGCCGAGGCCTTCAGCAGTCACTCGCTACGCCGTGGGTTCGCCCTGTGGGCGGGCATGAGCGGTTGGGATATCCGGGAGTTGATGAGCAATGTGGGCTGGCGTGACGTGAAGGCTGCCATGCGCTATCTGGATGGGGTCAGCATCGACCAGAAAGCGCGTTTCGAGCAGGGTTTGGATCGGGCGCTGCCGGAAAAATTGTCCGTTACACCTCCACAACTGCCGAAACTGCCCGAGGTCACTCTCACAACAATCGAGGTTTCCATCGATCTATCTGCCTTCAACGGTAGCCGACGCGCCGTTGCCAATGCCTTGCGGGATATGGCGAGTACCTGTCTTGCCCGGTTTGAGTCGACCATGCTCCACGAAAATGTCGGCGAATATGCATTTAGCGCTCTATCAACCTATTCGCTGCTAGCGAAATCCCCTGAATAAGCCCCTCATTCCCGGGAGACGAC
Organism: Azonexus sp.; assembly: GCA_030691385.1. GTDB lineage: Bacteria > Pseudomonadota > Gammaproteobacteria > Burkholderiales > Rhodocyclaceae > Azonexus. The sequence goes on along the minus strand of JAUYEI010000058.1, from coordinate 27,704 downwards.
ACCGCCTCGACGACCTACTCTCTGCTCATGTATTCACATAGAGCACTACGTCACCACTGAACCGAGGTTAGCCGCATGCTTACCGCCACACCGATACCCCCCCCGGAAAATACTGCGCCTCCCTCAGAGGTAAGCGCCTCACAGGATGTCATTGAGACGCGCCTGTGGCTTGATGAACATGACTGGCTCTATAGTCTTCTGCACAGCGAAGACAACGTGTCGCCGACCTTCCGTTTCCCCGATCTGATTAGTGCCTGCATTTCTCTGGTCTTCTCGCATCATGATGCCTCCGCACAGATCTTTCAGTTCCTCGGGAGTGAATTGGTTCTTCGCCCGCCCCAAACCCCGCGCCGCCGTGAATCAATGTGGCGGAAGCAATTCCAGTTGCTACTGGATCTGCAGCTTTCGCCGGCCAACCGACATCCTAATCCCAAGTTCCAACTCGACCAGTTGACGACGGCCTGCGTCGCTCTGTGCAAGACATGGGATGAATCGGGCGCCACCATCCTGCGGCAGGCACGCCAAAACATGGCGGCGCGCGCCCATCAGCGGGGTAAAGCGCATCCGCGCTGAGTCCTGCGCCGCTGCAACCTGCATCCACCCGCGCCCCACCCGTATCAGAGCGCCCACTCTTCATCATCTCGCCCGGCTAGCCACCGGACTGACCCGAACCCGACCATGACCGTCTGCTAGAGCAGACCGTCCAGACCTCCATGCCTGTCCCCAGGCAGGTTATTTCGGTTCCGTTGGAGAGTTGACTCATGCGTCTGCTGGCTGCTGCTCCCTTTGCTGCCCTTGCCATTCTGGCAACCAAGCCCACCTGTGCCCTAGCCTGCTGGGAAGAAGCGGCTCAACGCTACGGCATATCAGCCGAGCTGCTCTACGCCATCGCCCGTGTCGAATCGAACCTGAATCCGAACGCGGTCAACCGCACGCATATACAGCGCACCGGCTCCTACGATATCGGACTCATGCAGATCAACAGTGGCCATCTTTCAACCCTGTCACGCCACGGCATCAAGGAAGCAGATCTCTTCGTACCATGTACCAACATTCAGGTCGGCGCCTGGTTGTTGTCCGACCTGTTCTCCCGGCAGGGCGCGACGTGGGATACGGTCGGTGCCTACAATGCCGCCTGCTCACAACTCAAGGGTGAAGCCTGCTCCAAAGCCCGCGCCAAATACGCTTGGCGGGTGTATCGCCAGTTGCCCGCGCAATATGGCAGCCAACTCTCCGGGGTAACAAAGAGGGGCAAACAGACGCTCCGTGGCGAAACATTCGCCCTGATGTCGGTAAGGGTGGCGCCATGAAGGCCACCCTTTTGAACTACCGCAGGTTCGGCCTCATTGGCTGCTGCGCTCTCCTCGCTGCATCGTGCAGTCTGTTTCATAACTCGGCGCAGAAGGATCACCCAAAGAACACGGGTGACGCTGCTCCCGGGCAACTGGCTCAACTCGATTTCGGCCGCCAAGCAACTTTCGGACACTGCGTACCGCCGGCCTGCCCAATCCGCACGCCCAAAACCCTCGCCTCAGATTCCTCAGTCCGGACAGTCGACCGGGCAACGTCATCCTCCCCGGCCCAGCCAATCCCCTCTGAACCTGCTACCCCGCCCTCATCACCAAAAGCCAACACTTCGCGGACGATCATTATTCAGTTCGGCCTCGGCAGCGCAAAGCTAAGCCCCGCTGCCCATTCCAGCCTGAATGAGGGAATGACTGCCCTGCTCTCGGCGCGCCAGATCACGATCATCGGCCGTACGGACAACACAGGGCCGCTGGCCTTCAATGAATCACTGGCCCTCGCTCGCGCTCTGGCGGTTCGCGACCACCTTATCAAAAAGCACCCGACGCTGATGCCCACGCTGAGCGTCAAGTCGCGCGGTGCCTGCTGTTTCATTGCCGCGAACGACACCCTAGCCGGCCGTACGCAGAACCGGCGGGTCGAATTGGTCTTTGACCTGCACGGCAAGCCGCAGCCATGACATCGCAACTTCCGCTGCCTGACAGCCATATCCGTTACCCGCCGAGCGCATGCGCTCTCACCCGCCGGCACGACTGTGCGCCCACCTGCCTTCCTACCTCTCATTCGTCATCCCACTTTTGTTCGGAGGTTTTCATGAACGCTACAGCCCCTGTTTCTTTCCCTCACCTTTCCGCCCGTAAGCCGATGAACGTTACTGTGCTGCTGGCGATGATCGTCTTTGGTCTCGGCGCCGCCTTTCCCGGTTATGCACTGGACCTCGTGGCCTTCACCGGTATCACCGGCCCGCTCACTTCAGCCCTGACCCAAATCGCCGCGCTCGGTCCGGGGATCAAGGCCTTGGTCGGTTTCGTCGGCTTTGTCGTCGCCCTCATCTCGCTGTCCGCACTGCGCAACTTCGGCCCGGTCCTCTTCTACATCGGCCTCGCCATCTTTGCCGCCGTGGGTCTGGTGATCGCCGGCGCGATCATGGGCGCGGTGATCTGAAACGCTGGCATCGACCCCAGGAGCACGATATGCAAGCAGACACCTATATTCCGCGACGTCTCGATGACCAATGGAAGATCGGCTTCTGGGATGTCGATGTCGCCGCGCCGATCCTCTTCATGTTTTTCGTCGGCTATATGTCCGGCAGCAAAACCTCGTTCGCCGTCTGCATGGCGGCGGGCATCTTCGTCTCGCGCTGGATATCGCGCATCAAGGCGGACAAACATCCGGCCTTTGCCATCCACTGGCTTTACTGGCACCTGCCGGCCAGTCCGCTGACCGCGATGCGTGCCACGCCACCGTCGCATATCCGCCGCATGGTCGGCTGAGCCAAGGAGAAGAGCCCATGGACTTCGAACGACTCAACGGCGATATCAAGGAAATGCGCCGCCGCAACCGGGGGCTCGGTCTCGCCGTCGGCGCCCTGGCCGCCGGCCAGATCCTCGCCCTGATCGTCATCCTCAACCTGCTCGGCACGGTACGCACCGTCGTCGTACCGCCCTCGATCGACAAGACCTTCTGGGTCACCCGTAACAAGGCCAGCAGCGAATACCTAGAGCAGATGGGCAGTTTCATCGCCTGGCTTGTCCTTGATGTGACGCCGGCCTCGATCGACTGGAAGAAGGAAATTCTGCTCGGCTATGTCGAACCCGAGCAGTACGGCCTGCTGAAGACCCGACAGGAAGTCGAAGCCGAACGCCTGAAGCGGATCAATGCCGCCACCATCTTCGCGCCCCAGCAACTGGCCCCCAGTGAAGAAGGCCAGAGCGTCGTCATTCGCGGCCGCCTGCGCACCCTGGTCAATGGGTTCGAGACGGCCAACGATCTCAAGGCCTATCGGGTCGAATTCAACTACGCCGGCGCGCGCATGCATCTGAAGAGTTTCAAGGAGGTAGCCAATGTCGGCAACTGATACCCACCAGGCCTTATCCCGACCTGTTCCCAAGCCAACACCTAGGCGCGGATGGGCAATGAACTCTACGTTCGTCGTCGCCGGTATCGCCGCCATCACGGCCCTGCCCGCCCAGGCACTGCAACTGGTCGAGGCCAGTGACGGCGCGGCGGTCGAAGCCATCCTGTCGATCCGCGAACCGACCCGCATCCGCATCGAAGGGGCATCGATCACAGACGTCTTCGGCAATATCCATTCGAGCCAATGCGGCATGGCGACAGCGCTTCCCGCCAGCCCGGGCATGACACCCGCCGGTACCGGTTCATCGCCGATCAATCCAGCCGGCGAGATCGCCCTGACCTGCGATCGAGACAAGGGCGAAATCTATGTCCGTCCGGTCGGCGATTCGGCCAAACCGATCAACCTTTTCGTCGCCTCGGCCAACGCCACCTACACCTTGCTGCTGCGCCGTTCGGATACGCCGGCCGACACTATCCTCATTCGCGACAGGACACCGAAGGCCTTGAAGCATGCGCCATCAGCCCCGGCCGCACCCTCACCCAACCAGGTACGGGCCATGAAGGGGCTGTTGGTGGCCATGGCTTCAGATCGGGTACCACCGGATATCCGGGTCGAAGAGACCCGCGGCACGCTCCCGTTATGGAACGAAGCACTGTTCTCCCGGGTGCGCCAGTACGACGGGCGCGGCCTGGTCGGCGAGAAATACTTGCTGCAGAACATCAGCGATGCGCCCATGGTGTTGACCGAACAGGAATTCGACCGCGAACGAGGCAGCGTCGTCGGCATTGCCGTCGAGCACCACAACCTTCGCCCCGGCGAGAGCACCAGCGTCTATGTAATCCGCCGCGGAGAGACGCCATGACGACGCCGCGTCAGTGGATGCAGACGCTGCGGGGCTTACCGCAGCAATTGCTGCAGCGCCTCTCCCCGCGGCAACGCCAGTACGCCATGCTCGGCGCCCTGCTGGCCGGCGGCGTCGGGCTGCTCTGGTCGATTTTCGCATTCACCGCGAGCAGTCCGCCCGCGAGCACCACGCAACCCGCCGCCGGGCCAGCAAGTTCGGTCACCAACATCGGCGTCATGTCGCCCGGCGCCCAAGTCAATCCGGTCGATCAGTGGGTCGGCACGGCCGGGCGCAAGCTTGCCCAGTACGAGAACGAACGCGAAGAACAGGGGCGACTCAACAAGGATCGCCAGACCTTCGAAGCGAAAACGATGCAGCGCTTTGCCGAACTGGAACAGCGACTGACTTCGACCCAGCAGGCCGCCGCTACGCCCCCGCCGCCCACACCAGTCCCGGCCATGCCGAACGGCATACCACCGGCGGCGAGCCTGCCCCCAGCGCCGCCGCCGTCCAAGGGCTTGCCCGCTTGGGCAATGCCGAGCGGCACGCCCGGCGACTTGCTGGCACCAACCTCCATGCAGGCACCAAGCCCAGGGATCACTCGGATTACGGTAGCCGAGCGCTCCCTGCTCGCCAATACCGGCGAGAAAGCCGAGCGCGCCACCGGGGCTGGAGTGCAAACGCCCCCCCGAACCGTCTCCACCTTCCTGCCCGTCAGCTTTACCCGTGGCACGCTACTGGGTGGCCTGGATGCGCCGACCGGCGGGCAATCCCAATCCAATCCGCATCCAGTCCTGATCCGCCTATCAGACAACTCCTTCCTGCCCAACCGTTTCCGTGCCGAATACCGGGAGTGCTTCGTGGTGGCCGCCGGCTATGGCGACATTAGCTCCGAGCGCGCCTATTTGCGCACCGAAAGTCTGTCTTGTGTGCGAACCGACGGCGCGACGCTGGAAGTCAAGATCCAGGGCTCGATCTATGGCGAGGATGGCAAGGTCGGCATGCGTGGGCGGCTCGTCACCAAGCAGGGCCAGATGCTCGCCAACGCCCTGCTGGCTGGCGTGGTCAGCGGCATCGGCCAGGGCTTGGCCACCTCGTCGACGGAATACAGCACCTCGGCCCTCGGCACGGTCGCCAGCGCCACCGGTTCCGAAGCCTATCGCGCCGGCCTCGGCTCGGGGGTCGGCAAGGCCCTCGACCGCCTGGCTCAGTACTACATCAAGCTCGCCGAGAACACCTTCCCGGTCATCGAAGTGGACGCCGGCCGCGAAGTCGATGTGGTGATCACCAAGGGCGTGCGCATCGACGTACCAATGACGGCAGGCGAGCCCTCTGCCGCCCGCTTCGCCAATTCCCCTGAAACCCGTTACCTGGAGACCTCGGACGATGGCAACTACTAAACCCATGCGTCGGCGAGCACTCGTCGCGGCCTTGAGCACGATCCTTTTAGGCACCTGCTTCGCTGTCAACGCGGCCACGCCCGAAGAAACGCAACTGCTGGCGAACTTGCAGAAAGCCCATCCGGGAACGCAATTCTCGACCATCGCCCGTACGCCCGTCGCCGGCCTCTACGAGGTCTGGATGAATGGCAACGTCGCCTACGTGTCGGCCAGGCAGCCGCGCTACTTTCTCTTTGGTCATCTGTTCGACACCCAGAGCATGAGCGACCTGACCGGCCCGAAACTGGCGCAGGCCAGCAAGGCAAAAAGCCCCGGTGAAGCGCCCCAGAAAAACGCCTCCACTGCAGCAACCCCGATCCGCTTCGAACACTTGCCCCTGAGCGACGCAATCAAGACCGTGCACGGTACCGGTCAGCGCCGGGTGGCGGTTTTCAGCGACCCGAGTTGCCCTTACTGCAAACAGTTGGAAGCGGAACTGGCCAGCCTCGACAACATCACCATCTACACCTTCCTGCTGCCTTTCCTGGGAGAGATGAAACCGATCGCCATCTGGTGCGCGGCTGATCGTACGGCGGCCTGGCGGCGCCTGATGCTCGACGGCGACGGCAGCCCACTCAACACCGCCACTGCCTGCGACCACCCGATCGGTCGCAACCTGGCGCTGGCCCGCCAACTCGGCGTGCAGGGAACACCGACGCTGATCTGGGCGGATGGCACCCGTAGCGAAGGGTTCGTCGGGCGAGCCGTGATCGAAGCACGGCTCGCATCGGCTGCATCACAAGTTGCTCCGGAGAAGCAGCCATGAAGACGCTGATCTTGCGACTCGCTGCTGTCTGCCTGCTTCTCCCCTTGGGCGCCTGCATGACCATGTCAGGCCTGGGCGGCGACTCGAAGTACGCCTGCAAGGCACCTGATGGCGTTGCCTGCGACTCGGTATCCGGCACCTACGCCAATGCCCTTCACAACAATCTGCCCAGCCAGCAGGCACAACGATCCGCTCGCCGCCAGAAAGAGGCATCCGAAGAAAGCCCTTCCCTCAAGGAAGGACGTGCCATTTCCTCGGCCACCGCCAACGCTTCCGAGATGACCGTGATGCCCAGCCCCCTACGTAGCCAGGCCCGCATCCTGCGGCTGTGGATCAAGCCCTGGGAAGACGCCGACGGCGATCTGTACGACCAGGGCTATGTCTATGTTCAGGTGGACAACGGCCAGTGGCAGATCGACCACGTGCAACGCCAGATCCGTGATCTCTATGCGCCGCTGAAGCCTCCGCCCAAGGCGGCCACGGAGGCAGCAACCGAACCCGGTGCCAGTACACCGTCGCCCCTACCAATGTTGCAACGCCCGCCGCTGCCCGGGGCCGGCGCCAACCCTGCGCAGTGAGGTCAAGATGAACACCGCCCACAGCGATCCCCATTTCACCGCTCAGCGCGACCACGCCCATGCCCCGCGCTTTCCCTTCGGCGAGCCGGCGGACACACCGGCCGAACAGTTCGCCAACTGGCTGCCCTATTCCGCCTATCTCGCCCCCGAAAAAATCTTCGTCAACCGCGACAGCATGGGCGTCATGCTCGAACTGATGCCGCAGTCGGGCGCCGACGAGCGGATGGCGGAAGTGCTGATTTCGCTCTACGCCAATTGCCCGCCGGGCACCGGCATCCAGTTCCATCTGTTCGCTTCGCCGCAGGTGCGCAGCCAGTTGCGCCAGTACGCCAATCTGCGGGTCGAGGATGAGGATCAGGCTGAGCAGGCCAAACAATGGGGCCGCCCGGCGCGCAATGAGAATCTGTTCCGCAAACTGGCCCGCCAGCGTGTCGACCATCTGTTGCAGGGTGCACAGAAGTCGCTGACCGCCGGCTTCCATTACACGATCCGGGATTTCCGACTGATGCTCAGCGTCGCCTTTCCGGGCGACCCGGAAGACCTCAACAAGCGCGACGAACTGCTCGCCCTGCGCGACTCGATGTCGTCCAGCCTGCGCTCGGCCTCGCTGCCCAATCGCGTTTGCGACGCCGCCGACCTCATCAACTGGTGTGCGCTGTTCACCAATCCCGACCGCATCTCGCAGACCGATGCGCCGGATCTCAATTACGACGACGGCCGCGAACTGCGCGACCAGATCGTGGACTTCGACACCATCCAGGACCCGCATCCGAGTGGCCTGACCTTGTGGAAGGAAGCCAGTCCCGATGTACTGGAGGCGCGCTTCTACTCGATCAAGAGTTTTCCGGAACGCTTCGCGTTGTGGCAGATGGGCTCGCTGATCGGCGACCTGATGCAGCCGGCCTTGCAGTACAGCGCACCGTTTCTGCTCACCCTTGGCGTCCAGGTCCTCGACCCCAACCTCACCAAGTCGGTGGTCACCGCCAATCATGTGCGGGCGACACAGAACGCCAAATCGAAGATGGCTGACGTCATGCCGGACGTCAACAAGAAGCTGCAGGACTGGACGGCCGCTGCCGATGCCATCGACACCGGCGGCAATCTGGTCAGTCTGTACCACCAGTTGGCGATATTCACCGCACCCAACAAATCGGTCGCCGCCCACGAAGCGGCCAATGCGATCTGGCGCGGCCGCGGCTTCCAGCTCAATGCCGATGCCTACATGCATCGCCAGGCGCTGCTCGCCAGCCTGCCAATGACGCTGACCGAGAAGTTCCACAAGGATCTCGTCAAAATGCGCCGCGTCACGCGCAAGACCATGGCCAATGCCATCCACATGGCGCCGCTGATTGCCGAGTGGCGTGGCACGCGCACCCCGGCCCTCGTTTTCGGGGGGCGGCGCGGGCAGTTGATGACGCTCGATATCTTCGACAACGATCTTGGCAACTACAACTTTGCCATCATCGGCGCCCCGGGCTCGGGCAAATCGGTGCTGATGAACGAAATGGCCTGGTCGTACCGGGCCATCGGTGCCAAGGTCTGGATGCTCGATCTTGGCCGCAGTTTCGAGAAACTGTGCCGCAAGGCCAAGGGCACCTATATCGAGTTCCGGCCCGACGTGAACATCTGCCTGGACCCATTCACCCACATCGTCGACATCAACGAAGACATCGACATGCTGGTGCCCGGCATCGCCAAGATGTGCTCGATGCAGCACACCCTGGAAGAGGTGCAGTACAAGGCCATCTCGGCCATGGTCCTCAAGCTCTGGCGCGAATACGGCAATGAACTGCGCATCACCGGGCTACGCGACGCTTTCAAGAGCGGGAGCATCGAAGAACTGGGCGTCGTTGGCGACCAGCGCATCAAGGACCTCGCCATCATGCTCAACCCCTATTCCCGCGGCGGGCAATACGAGCGCTTTTTCGAAGGCCGCAACAACATCGACTTCTCCAATGACTTCATCGTCATCGAGAACGAGGAACTCAAACGCCGGCCCGACCTGCACGCAGTCGTCAATATTCTGCTGCTCCACCGGATCACCGGCGAGATGTACCTCACCCGCAACCGGCGCAAGGTGCTCTTCGTCGACGAGCTGAAACAGCAACTGGGCGATATCGGCGCCGACGATCCGGTCAAGGCTGCCGTCATCGAGGAAGCAGCCCGGCGCGCCCGCAAGTATGGCGGCGCACTCGGCACGGCGACCCAGAGCGCCGACGACTTCTACGGCTCGACCCAGATGGAAGCGGCCTTCAACTGCTCGGACTGGGTTTTCCTGCTCCGTCAGAAACCGGAGTCCATCGAAATGCTCGACCGCAAGGGCCGGCTGACCATGGACGAACCGAAGAAGCGCCTGCTCAATTCCCTGCGCACCGAGGCTGGCGTCTTCTCCGAGTTGTACATCTCGTCGCCGGTCGGCGAAGGCGTCGCCCGCAACATCCTCGATCCGGCCACCCATCTGTTGTTCTCCAACAAGTTGGAAGACAACGCCCCGATCGACGAGTTGCGCGCTCAGGGCCTGTCCATCGACGAGGCGATCAGCGAACTGCTGCGCCATCGGGGGCATACGGTATGAAACCGAACACATCCCAGCTATTGCGCCAGGGTTTGCTGACGCTACTCGTGGTGAGTGCCGCCCTGACCGCCTACGACCGTCTCGTCCTGCGCCCCGCGCTGATCATTGGCGTGGTCGACGTGGCCGAGGTGTACCGCGCCAAGGAAGCCGAATTTACCCAGATCCTGACCAAGGCCAGTTCCGAGGAGGCCCGGCAAAAAGCCCTGTTCATGGCGCGAAGCTTTGCCCAGCGCCTGCCGCTCGCCCTCGAGGAATTGCCGCGCGAATGCGGCTGCCTGGTCGTCCTCAAGGCGGCTGTGGCCGGAGCGCCCCCGAATACCGTCGATCTGACGGCCGCACTGCGCAGAAAGGTGACCGCACCATGAACAGCGATCCTCGTCAGCAGGCGGCAGCCCGCCCCGCAGCAAACCCCAACCAAGGGCGGCGAATCCTAGGGTGGGTCGGCGACTTCCTGCGCCATGCCCGCCAGCGCTGGTACCTCTACCTGCCGGTCATTGTTATCTGGAGCCTGGCCTATATTCGTCTCTTCGTCGACGCGACACCGCGATTGCCTATCCTTTTCAACTGGACGCCAAGCCTGCCTTATCGCGTTGCCTGGCTGCAGCACGGCCCGCACCCACTACAAAGGGGCGATTTCATCGTTTTTTCCTTTGCCGGCGAGGCACAGCGCCGTTATCCGGGATTACGCGGTCAGCCTTTTTTCAAGATCGTGCGCGGTTTGCCGGGCGATACCGTAACCGTCAGCGGCCGGCAGGTGACCATCAATGGCGAGGACGTCGGCGTGGCCAAGACAACGGCCTATGACCGCCAGCCACTCGCATTGATTGCGCCGACCGTCATCCCACCCCGCTACTACTACGTGCAGGGCACCAGCCCCGACTCCTTCGACTCGCGCTACCAGGAAAGTGGCCTGGTCCGGGCGGAGCAGGTTATCGGTGTCGTGGTCCCGCTGTTCTGAGACTCTGGCCATGCCCCGTCCCCTCTTCACGCTCGCGCTATTCAGTCTTCTGACATTTTCCAGCGCATGGGCCCAGCCGCCTCTGGTCGGTGCCGCATTACCGAGCTCCCCAGGTAGCCCGCCAGCTACGCAAGGAACGCAGATCTCCGACAACAACATGCCACTGGCCGACTATCTAGGCCTGCTCAGGCAGATTGCTCCCGCCGCCGAGACCGGGGCCCGAGATTACCTAGCCGCTTTCGCACGGCGCTGCGGCCGAGCCCTCACGCCGGCCGAATTGCGCCGGGCCATGGCAGACGGTGACGGCGATCCGGTGCTGATGGCACTGATCCGGGCGAACCATCTGGGCGATACCGCCGGGCGCGAACAACTCGCCGGACAAATCCGCTGTCCGGGGAAGGTGGCGCGATGAAACACCTAATCGCCATCCCGCCCCTGCTCTTCTCGCTGCTGCTGGTCGCACCGGGCGCGCAAGCCCTTGATCTGGGCGCCATCGGACCGAGCTATGAAATCAGCGAGCCACATCTGCTGCACATGATCGATCAACGTCTGCGCGACAAGGAGCGCAGCGGCGAACTCAAGCGCCTCGAAAAACAGGCCCGAGAACGGGGCATCGCCACCGTGAGAAACCCGCCGCCGGTCGCCGGCCTGCATTTGACCAAGATGGCCAGGACCTTCTACTTCGACCCGAGCTTCACGCTCGACCGCAATATCCTCGGCCCCCGGGGCGAGTTGCTATTTGCCGCCGGCACCCGCAAGAACCCGCTGGAAGTGGTGTCGCTGTCCCGGCATCTGCTGTTTTTCGATGGGCGCGACGCGCGCCAGGTCGGCCGTGCCCGGCAGTTGATCGCCTTCTACCAGGGGCGGGTCAAGCCGATTCTGGTAGGTGGTTCCTACCTCGACCTGATGAAGTCATGGCACATGCCGGTCTACTTCGACCAACAAGGTCTGCTCACCCGCCGCTTCGGCATCACTCAGGTGCCTGCCCTCGTATTTCAGGAAGGACTGCGCCTGCGCATCGACGAACTGGAGGTCACGCCATGAGCCAAAGCTGCTTCTTGAACAGGCTCCATTTCCTTTTGGCGCTGCTCTTCGGTTACTCCACCCTGCCGGCCCTGGCCGCCGGTACGGCCACCTGCACCGGCAAGTTTCCGAATCCGATCACCGATATCTGCTGGTCCTGCATCCTGCCGATAAGCATTGGCAGTGCGCGCATTGCCAACTTCGGCGACCAGGAGGATACCGACAATCCACCCAATCCCGTCTGCAGTTGCCTGGTCAATCCGATCATCGGTCTGTCCATCGGCTTCTGGGAGCCGGCACGCCATGTCGAAGTGGTGCGCAAACCCTTCTGCCTCGTCTCGCTCGGCGGCGTCGACCTCGATCCAGGCATCCCGGCCCCCGAGGCGGCCCGCTTTACCCGCCCGGAAGGCGACGGCGACGGTGGTGGTTTCTATCAGGCGCATTACTACCTGAACCCGGTGATGTACTGGCTGGAAGTAGTCACCGACTTTCCCTGCCTCGAGAAGAGTTCCTTCGACCTCGCCTACATGACCGAGGTCGATCCCTTGTGGGCCGACGACGAACTTACCCTGATCCTCAATCCCGATGCCGTGCTGTTTGCCAATCCGGTCGCCATTGCCGCTTGCGCTGCCGATTGCGTGGCGGCCTCGGTCGGCTTCGGCATACGCGAGATGTTCTGGTGCGCCGGTTGTCAGGGCGGCGTCTATCCGCTCAATGGGCACGTCCCCTATCACCTGGGTGGCGTGCGGACTGCCGCGCTGATGGCCCAGCGCTTGAGCGCCAAAATGCACCGCGAGTTGGTGGCCTGGGGCTGGCACGGCACAAACGGACTGTGCGGGCCGTACTTCGAGCCGGTGATGGACAAGACCGCCTACAAAACCCAGCTCACCTATCCCATTCCCAACACCGACAAGGAAGGCGGCCGCTGCTGCCAGCCCTTCGGGCGCACCACCGTGCTCTGGGGGGCCGGCAAGGAATACCCGGTACGCGGCGAGGACTTCGCCTTCATGTTGTTTCGCAAAAGGAATTGCTGTGTCGGCTACTGACTTCCATCGCTTCCTCGCTCCCTTGATCCTCGGTTTCAGCGCCGCGCTCGTTGTCAGCGGTTCGACTCAGGCCCAGATTTCGCCGGTCGTCACAGAGGCGGACATCGAACGCGCCCGGCGCGAGACCCCCACCGTCACCGAGCAAGATATCGAGTTGGCGCGGCAGAAGTACGCCCTGCCGGGTGACGCCGGACAACGGCCCGCCCCGCTGAACATCCCGAACATCGAGGCGCTACCCAAGCCGGCGACGCAGATACCGGTCGACCTGGAAGCGCTGGCCCGCGGCTATGCCGGGCAATCCGATGCGATGACGCAGGCGCAGGGGCTGACTACCGGTCCAGGACTTTTGATCTTCGTCAGCCTGACCATGCCCCGCGTCACGCTACAAAGTCTGGTCGACCAGGCGGCGCGGGCCAAGGCCACTATCGTCATCCGCGGCTTCGCCAAGGGCTCGCTGCGCGATACGGTTGCCCAGGTCCAGGGCTTGATCGGCAAACAAAAGGTGGCAATCCAGATCGATCCGCTGGCCTTCGACCGTTTCGCCATCAGCAAGGTACCCAGCTTCGTCTTGGTGCGCGAAGGCACACGTCCCTTCGCCTGCGCCAGCGCCAGCGGCAGTTGCGCCCCTGCCGACAGTTTCCTGCGGTCAACCGGTGACGTCAGCCTGGATTACGCGCTGGAACACATGCAGCGCGCAGCACCCGGCTTCAGTCCAGCCACCGAACTCTTCCTGAAACGCCTCAGAGGATAGGTGATCCCATGCGCCGCCTGATCATCTGGATCACGCTGTTCTGCTTCATCACGACGCAGAGCGCCGCCATCGCCGGACCATTTGAAGAGGGCACCGCCGCCGGCCAGGTGGCCAACCCGGTCATTCGCGGCACGGTTAACATGCCCAGCGCCTCGAGCGCCGTCCCGGAGTACACAACGACACCCCCCGAAACGGCGTATTACGGCCAGCCCAACCTGTCGGGTGCAGCCAATGTCCGCCTGAGCACCTGCGCGACCAGCGCTAACGACCCGGTCTGCCAGGCTCAGGATGGCGCGCTGAGTTCGGCGAACACGCCCCGCCCGACGGTCTCCGCCTACGATCCGGCAGTCACCGCGGCCCGCGACATCGCCCGCAACCCGTCGAGTGCTTTGGGCAGCCTCGCCGACTATTACTCCGGATGCACCACCGCCGAGGTCAGTACCGCGGCAGGCTCCACGACCAAGGTCTGCAACCGCTACAGTGGTGTCGGCAACTACACGACGCGGCGCGATCTGATGGTCGAAATCGACCTCCAGCCCAGTTGCGTTGAAGGCACCTGGGTCGCCCACGGCCAGGTCAACCGCAACGGCGCCGACACCATGGTGGCGGAAGCGCAATGCCAACTGCGCAATGACGGGCTGCAGCGTTTTCGTTTCTATGCAGCGGGCGGCAAAGGGGCCTGCATCGGCTGGCAAACCGTCGACCTGCCGACCGCACTGGCCAGCCAGACCACCTATGTCACCAACCTCGCCCCCCATTGGGAGGGCCATTGCTGGAGCCCGTTCACGGTCACGATGATGCCGGGTTCCGGGTGCACGGGCGGGACATGCAATTACACCTTTCAGTTTGGCTCAACGTGGAGCCTACCCCTATCGTTTATCCAGCCGGCCATGGTGCAACACGAGACCGATGTCTGGGTCGACAAGAGTACTGCGCAGAATGCGGGTGGGCGCTGCACCATCACTACCGCAGACACCTGCGTCGACGGCCCGGCGACCAAGGCCATCGAAGGCCGCCCCGTGACCCGTGCCTGCTGGTCCTATGAGCGCACCCTGACCTGCTCCTCGGGCGCTCCGATCGACGAGTGCGCAGCGCTGGTTAGCAGCGGCTGCACGCCGGCCAGCAGCACCTGCAAGCAAATGAATGTCGGCAGCGGGCTGTGCGAGATCACCCAGGACACCTACACCTGCCCGATCGCTGCGCAAACCTCGACCACCGCCTCGAACTGCCCGGCCAACGTCTATTGCCTGGGTACGAACTGCTTCAACACCAGTTACACCAACGATGCCGACTTTGCCCGTTCGATGTCGCTGATGGAAGCCGGGCGCGAAGCTGGCGTATATCTCGACACCAGCAAAATGCAGGTCTTCAAGGGCGAAGGCAATCGCTGCCGCCACCGCCTGCTGAAGAACTGCTGCAGTTCCGACTCGGCTGGCGCCGGCATGACCAATCAGAGCCTATTCGGTACGGGTTCCAAATTGGTCTACGACGTGCTGATGAACTCCCAGAACCGCGAGTTTCTTTACCAAGGCATGCAGGCCTTGCTGCTGGGTGGCGGTTTCAGCGGCAGCTTCACCACCTATGGCATCACCGTCGCGGTCAACGGCACAGCACTACCGGCCAGTTCGGCCATCCTCTATTCCGGCCAAAACCTGGTCATTGCCTTCGACCCCTGGTCGCTGGTCATTGCGGTGGTGATCTACATCATCATGTCGATGTCGTCCTGTAACGAGGAAGAAGGCAAGCTCGGCATGAAGGAAGGGGCCGGCCTATGTCATACCGTCGGCACCTGGTGCTCCTCCTGCTTCCGCGTCTTCGGCAATTGCGTCTCCTGCCTCGAACACAGCACCGGCAAGTGCTGCTTCAACAGCAAACTGGCCCGCATCGTCAATGAGCAGGGCCGCGTGCAGGTCGGCAAGGGCTGGGGTTCGGGAGAAAGTCCCGACTGCTCGGGGTTCACCATCGCCCAACTCCAGAGCCTCGACTTCGCGGCCATGGACCTCACCGAGTTCTACGCCTCCATCGTCCCGACGCTACCCAATGCCGGCGCGCTCCAGGGTAGCAACGCCGCCCGCCTGACAACCTGCTACTACGGACAGGGGAAGTGCCAATGAAGATCGCTTATACCGCCGCCTTGATCGCCGGATTCGCTGCGCCCGTCCTCGCCGACGAGGTGCCCAGAACACCGGTCTCGGATCCGCGACCAGTCATGTTGGCCGCCCTCCAATCGGTCAATGGCGAGGCCCACGCCATCCTCAGCGGCGAGATCGCCGAAGCACTTACCCAGCGCTTTGCAGCCACCTCGCCGATCTATATCGATGTCACAACCGAGAAGCGCTACGCCCAGGCCGGTTGTGCCCGCTTGAACGTCAGGTTCTGGCAGGACGGGGTTCTGCTGCCCGGTGCGTCGACTCCGCGCCGCCAGACCATGGATTTCGGCATCAACTACTGCCTCGATGGCCGGCCACCGCAATCCCTGAAGTAGCTCATTCATGAATAGCCGCAACCGCCCCGCCCTCCCCCTGCTGCTGACCTTCGCCGTAATTCTCGGCAGCGATAGCGCAACAGCCCAGGATGCTGCTTCCCGCTACTGGGTGGACAGTTGGCGCGGCTGGCATTTCTATGAAGTGCCCGCACCAGAAGAACGTGAACATCCATTACCGCCAGGCAAGGCCACGCCAACTGCGCCACCGACGCTCCCCTCGCGCGCACCGGAACTGGTCGAATTCGAACGTCTCCAGAAAACCCTGGAAGAGACGCGCAATATCGCCATCATGCGACCGAGCGAAGCCAATGTCCGGCGTTACATGGAACTGGAGTCCCAAGTCGTCGCCCGCGCCTCCTATTTCGCTGACGTCGCGCAGCGCATTGCCTGGGCTACACCGCAATTGGACCCAACCCTGCAGGGCCGGCCGGTCAATGCCAAGGCCCTGGAGGTCTTCGACCAAGCGGAACTGGTCGATCGCTCGAGCGCCATTGCCGACCTGGGCAAGGATCACGTGCTGTTCTTCTTCTACCGCTCGGACTGCCCGTATTGCCATGCCTTCGCACCGACACTGGCAGCCTTCCAGGCGCGACACGGTATTCAGGTCGTCGCCATCAGCGTGGACGGCGGTTCGCTCCCGAGTTTCCCCAACGCCCGGCCGGACAACGGCATTGCCACCGCCCTGAAAGTCAGCCAGGTACCCGCCGTTTTTCTGGCTCAACCCTTCACTGGAA
Organism: Azonexus sp.; assembly: GCA_030691385.1. Lineage (GTDB taxonomy): Bacteria > Pseudomonadota > Gammaproteobacteria > Burkholderiales > Rhodocyclaceae > Azonexus. The sequence goes on along the minus strand of JAUYEI010000058.1, from coordinate 11,123 downwards.
AAATATCTCCCATCGGCTTCGGGGTGCTCTCGGAATCCCAGTTGCTCGAACGCATTGCCACTGTGTCCGCTCCGCAAGCCGAGGCGATGCTGCCCACAACCACGCAAGGTCTCGCCCTACCCCAGGAGGCGCCATGAAAGATTACGACCATCCTCATTTGCGGCGGACCGCTGCCACCTTCCTGGCGTTGCTGCTGGCGATCCCGTCCTTTCAACTGCAGGCCGGCGACCTCAACAGCGAGGTGAACAACATGTTCAACAATCTGGGTGCCATCGGTAACTACACCGCCCCCGGTGCCTTCCGTGGCCAGACCTTCAATACCTACACCGGCGGCAACTTGATGATGCGCTCGCCGAACAAAGTTTATCAGTTGGCCGCCATCCAGTTCCCTAGCGCCAAGGCCGGGTGCGGCGGCATCGACGTCTTCGGTGGTTCCTTCTCGCACATTTCGGCAACCGAGTTCAAGAACATGCTGAAGAACATCACGGCGGCGCTGCCGGGGATCGCTTTCCAACTCGCCCTGGAGGCGGTCTCGCCGCTGCTCGGCGGACTGACCAAGTGGGCCAAGGGACTGGAGACCTGGATCAACAACGCCCGGATCAATTCCTGCGAAACCGCCAAGGCCATTGTCAGCACGGCGGCTGAATCAATTGGCTACAGTTCACAGGAGACCTGTGCCGATCTGGCCATCGAGATGGGCATGGAAAGCGACCGCGATGCGGCGCGGCGGCGCTGTGCGACGGATCGGCCCAGCATTCTGTCCTCGGCACGTTCCTCAGCCGACCCAAAGGTGAAAAACAAGGCGCCCTTCGTCGGCAACCTGACCTGGAAAGCCTTGCAGTACACCGGTGCCTATCTGGATGATCAAGAGCGCGAACTGATCATGAGCCTGGTCGGCACCATCATCTATTACCCGGAAGAGTCGGCCCGCGATCCCGAGCCAATCGCCCCGACGCTGACCTCGATCAGCCAGTTGCTCTACGGCCAGGGTGCGGCCACCGGTACAGATGTTGTGCAGCATGTCTTGAAGTGCAACGACTACAGCAATTGCGACGTGGTCACCCTGAATACTGCGTACACCCACACGCCCTTTACCGCCAAGGTCGAAGCGATCATGCGCTCCATTGCCGAGAAGATCACGACGCGCACCGCCATCCCCAATAACTCGACCGAGGTCGGCTTCGTGAACCAGACCACCGAGCCGGTCTACAAGATGTTGTCCATCGGTACCAGCATCCCCGGATCGGGCTTGGCCGACAGCTTGATCGCCCAGTACCGCGACGTGATTGCCGCCGACTACGCCTATGTTTTCCTTGAACGCAATCTGCGGCTGGGCATGGCCGCGCTGGACAAGAACTACACCCTGCAGCAGTCGCAACGCGAGCAGGCCAACCAGGTCCGTCAGCGGGCGCAGGCCATGCTCATGCAACTCTCCCAGGAAAAAAGCCTGCTCTACCAGAAGGTCGGCTCCTTCCGGGCGGTATCAAATCACCTGGAGCAACTCGAACGCCAACTGCGCTCCAGCATGCCGCAACACGTGATGGACATGCTCGGCCAGCAAGCCGCCTATCTGTCGCAATAGAGACGAAACAGTAGCGCGACAGGAGAAAGCGCCATGTGGGAAATCTACGCTTACCAGAACGCCGACAGCCTGTTCGGCGTCTTCAATGCCGCGGCGGCGATTCACGCCTCGGGCGACTACGCCGCTGCGCTGGCGGCCGTTGCCTTCTGTGGCTTTGTGGCGGCCCTGATTGCCTACGCTTTTGCCCCTGAGAAATTGCAGGGCTGGAAGTGGCTGGGCACAGTCGTTCTGGTCTTCTCGGTGTTGATCGTGCCCAAGGTCACGGTGGGCATCGTGGACAAGACCGGTGGTTCGGCCGTCAAGGTCGTCAGCAATGTACCTTTTGGGGTGGCCGCACTCGGCGGCATCACCAGTACGATCGGCAACACGCTGACCAGCCTGTTTGAAACGGCTTTCCAGGTTATTCCGGGCGTCGGTGCCCTGCCGGTTGAACTGAGCTACCAGCAGAATGGACTGATGTTCGGCAACCGTCTGATCCGTGAAACCGGCAATGTGGTTTTCCAGGACCCGGCCTTCCGCACCGACCTGATCAACTTCATCCACAACTGCACGACCTACGACCTGATCGACGGCACGCTCGATCCGGGAGTCTTTTCTGCATCGGATGATGTCTGGCCGCTGATGGCCTCACCCAATCCGGCGCGCTTTTCCACGCTGACCGGCGCGGGCGGCAGTGTCGGTGTCGATACCTGCCCCAATGTCTATCTGAGCCTCAATGGCCGCTTGCCGGCCCAGATCACCCGCATCCAGGGGCGACTGGCCTTCCAGCTCAACCCGACCTTGCCCGGCGCTGCCGCTGCAGCGGCCATTGCCGGGCAGATTCAGCAGGCCTATCTCAAGAACAGCATCGCCACCGCGGCGGCAACGGCTGCCGATCTCATCCGGCAGAACGCCATGCTCAACGCAATCGAGGACACGAGCAAGATCGTCGGCCAGAAGGTCAATGATCCGGCGGCGATGGTGTTGGCGGTTGGCCGCGCTCAGGCGGTGGCCCAGCAGAACGCCTCCTGGCTCAATTACGGCAAGATGGCCGAGCAAGCCTTGCCTGTTTTTAGAAACGTGGTCGAGGCGGTCACCTATGCGATGTTCCCCCTCATGGTCCTGCTGCTCCTGCTTACCAGCGGTCGCGAAACGATGTTGGCCTTCAAAGGCTATGCAGCAGTGCTGATCTGGATTCAGTTGTGGCCGCCGCTCTACGCCATCCTGAACTACATGGCTTCGATCTACGCGGCTTACGACCTTGCCGCTGCAGCCGACCTCGGAACGGGAGGCAAATCGCTGGCATTGCAGACGGCTTCAACGATCTATTCACGGGCAATCTCGGGGGAGGCCGTTGTCGGTTACCTCGCCATCAGCATTCCTTTCATTGCCTGGGCCGCCCTGAAGCGCATGGAGAACTTCGGGACAGCGCTGGTCGGTGGTTTGTCGGGGCTGCAAGGGATGATCTCCGGCAGCACCTCGGCCGCCGCCGTCGGTAATGTCTCGATGGGGAATGTCGGTATGGACCAGATGCAACTGGCGCCCAACCGTACGTCGGCATTCATGGGCAGTTGGCAAAACGACATCTCCGGAAATACGTTCTCGTCAAATGCATTGACCGGGCGTACGGCTGTCAGCCTGCTGCGCAATCAGGGATTCGCTTCGCGCGTGGTCTCGATGCGTGTATCCGAACAGGATGTTCAGCAAGCCAGCCGGCAGGTCGACGCAGCGCGCGGTGAAGCCACGACAGCGACGATGGAGCAATCGGCAGCACTGTCTGAAGTGTTCTCTCGCGGGCTCAACAAGCTTCGCTCGACGCGGAACAGCAGCGGTTCCAGCGCTAGCAGCTTCGAGCAAATGGGCGACACGCTGAACCAGTTGGATCAGATTACGCAAAGCGTTGCCCAGAGCACCGGTCTCAGCCAGGCGCAGGTCGCGCGTATTGCTTTCGGTGCGGCCGCCCATGTCGGCGTGAATGCCAAAGTTGCGGGCGCAGACCTTCACACCAGCGCCGACAAGTCCTACCAGTCGAGCCTTTCCACCCAAGAACAGAAAGCATTGGCCAGCCTGAGCGGGGAGCAGTTAGTAGCCTTCAAACAATTCGGTGACCGGGTATCGAGGGATGCCAGCTATTTGCAGGCGCTCTCGAACGACGCGAGCGAGGCCCGCGAGATGTCGTCCCGCCTCGGTTCGACACGGGCCCGTTCCGAGCGGGCGGATGCCACCCTTGCCGACCGCACCAGTTTTGCGGAACGCGTATCGTCCGCCTACGACAAGGGTGAATCCATTTCCATCGACATCGCCCAAGACCCGCACAACATGGAGATGCTCCTCCGGTATGCCCAGGCCTATGGCGGCAACAGCGCCGCCGCGCACACCCTGATGGCAGCAGAACTGGCCCGCCAGTCATTACGCCCGAACCGGGTCATTTCGGATGGGAGCAGCCTCCCGACCTCTTTTGGTGACGTCCGCAGCCTCCATAAAGAGCAGTTGCATGATGTCGCCATCACACCGGACATCAAGACAACCCACCAGTCTCAAGTGAGCAAGGCCTCACGGTTTGGCAGCAATCCAAGTCGTCCGCTGGAACAGAAAACCGAACCACCGTCGACCGTGCGCGAGGAAGTGCAGCAACGCGCCGTGCAGATTCACGGCGAGGCCGCAGCGAAGCGCGGAGAATTCGACGGCAAGGCTGAAATCATCAAGACAGACGATGGGACCTTGGCATCGAAGAAGTCGCTGATGTGGCAATCAACCAGGCAGGTCTACAAAGATGGAGAGGCAACGGCAGGTAACGCAAAGGATGCCATGCAGGATCTGATCAAGTCGAAAAAATAACTGCTACCGATCCCAGCGCCGAATGGGAACATCACCCTTGGACAAAGACCTGGACGCCCCCCCTGCTCCGCCACCACTCCTTCGCCGCAGCAAGCTTCTGCGGCCTCGTCCAATGCCCGTCAACGCACTGGCTAGCGGAACAGAAAAGAGTAGCCCAATACCCACCATGACAGCCCCTGCACCCCATTCGCCTTTTGCTGCGATAGCAACCAGCAATCCGATCCCTGCCCCAATCGCCAGGATCGCGAAGAAGAAAAGTTTCCGCATATCGACCTCCTGACATCAGGCTAATCGCGGAAATGCCGTCAGCAAGCCCCTGATTCCAGTCAATTGCTATTGCCACTACCAAGCGCCACAAAAATCGCTAGATGAGTCGTTTATTTCGGAGCAATAACTGGATCATCGCAAGCAAGCGATGGAACAGCGGAATAGCCGAAAGCAAATCCATTTCTTGCACATCAGGCAATTACAAAAACATAATTGCCATCTGGATACCTACAATGCGTTGTCCAGCAAATTTCAATGATGTTCGTTATCGCCAAAAGCGCCGCTATTACTTGGGCAAATATTCTTAAGCCAAGCAAGACGCTTGCGATACACAGGGTAAGGGAAGATGACGAAGAATAGCGCACGATTCCTTGTGAACTCACGGCTGGCAAGCCTGCTCAGCCAGGAGTACTCATCCACCGAGAAAGCTCTCAAAGAATTGGTTGATAACGCATGGGATGCCGATGCTGACCACGTGAGCGTCTCATTACCAGCCGCAGTGAGTAACGATCCCATCGTAATTCTCGATAACGGCACCGGCATGACAACGGAAGAGGTACGCAGCCACTACCTATCGATTGCCTCTGACCGCAGAGAACGGAGTGGCGAGCGAACCGCCGGGAAAAAACGCCTGGTAAAAGGCCGGAAGGGCGTTGGAAAATTCTCGGGGCTCATGGCGGCGGCGGTCATGACCCTTGAAACGTACGCCCGAGGTATTTGCACCAGTTTTACCCTTCGAATTCAGGATCTATCGACCGTCGAGGATATAGAGCACCTACCTATTGAGCTCGCGACCAATCCTTGTGAGGCTTCCGTTCAAGGTACCCGAATCACCCTAAGCGACCTACACCGGCACTTGGCATTTCCCGACCCGCAGAAATTTCGCCAAATTCTCTTGCAGGAATATGGGCGAGAAACCGGACTGGCGGTCCACGTCAATGACAAACCCCTAGGCGTGGACGACGTCGACGGTACCTTCCAAGACGAAACACTTGCCGTACCGAACGTCGGTGAGGTGCGCTTGCGCTTCGCAATCTCGGAAAACAAGTCCGTATCACGCCAGCCCGGCATTGTGATTCGTGTGGACGGCAAGGTGGTCGGCAAACCCTCCTTCTTCGGTCTTGATGAACGGGAGGATTTCCCGCAGAAACTGCTGAAGCGTCTCTACGGCGAAATCGACGCAGACGGACTCCGCGAACATGTCACCGCCGGCTGGGATAGTCTGATCGAAAATAGTGAGTTACTGACCAGCATGACTGAGATGGTCAAGCCCATCGTTTTTGCTGCATTCAAGAAAAAACATGGACAAGAAATTCAGCTTGCCCATGCACGGTTAAAGCGCGACATCAAGGAGCGGCTTGCGGCACTGCCTGAAAATCGGCGCGAATTCGCCGAGAAAGCCATTAAAAAAATTCTCGATCGCTTCTACCAGGAGCCTGCGGAAAAGATAGAGCCGTACATTTACGTTTTGTTGGAGGCCATCGAGCGCTCCGACTACGGAGTGGTCGTCCAGCATCTAGCCGAGGCCAAGCGAAAGGACATCGCTGCACTCGCCGACGCACTCGACGAATTCGGGCTTGCCGATATGGCCCATCTCGTCGAGCAAGCGAAAGCCCGACAAAACTTCCTGGATCAGCTTGAATCCATTTCCCAAGATCCGAAGACTCTTGAAGCCCAGATGCACAAAGCCATCGAAAAGAACCTGTGGATCTTCGGGCCAGAATATTCGCTCTTCAGTTCGAACAAGACACTTCAACGTCAGGTGGAAGAGTTTCTTGGCAAGAAGTTTTCCGGCAAGCGAGCCAACAAGCGCCCTGACCTTTTGCTGAATGAGAACCTCAAGGGTGAGGGCCTTCTCCTCGAATTCAAACGTCCCTCTCACCCTCTAAATCGAGATGATTACACACAGGCCACGGATTACCGCCATGACCTAGCGAAACTCATCAACAAACCCATCAACGTGCTGGTGGTTGGAGGCAAGCGCTCCCCGGACTTTCCAACGAGCAACCTAGAACCCGATGTGGCAGCGGTAACCTTTGCGGATGTTATTGCCACCGCCCGGCGCCAACTCGATTGGCAGTTATCCGAACAGCCATAGCCCCGGTCAAATTTGCATGATTTCTTAGCAAGGACGAACTCTGACCTACCAGTTCTGAGGATTGCATCAGGTCGCCGTGGATGTAGTCCATGGCAAGGTCACTGGGCTTGGAGCAAGCACATGCATGCAGAGCTGCAGTTCCGCCATGGCCTCGCAGATCGGGGGTTTGAACAGTGAGCGGATCAGGTACTTACTTCCATGCAACTACAGGCCAAGGTTGTGTTTCGCCGCACTAAAATTCGGTGCGTACTCGATACCAACAGCCCCGAGATCCTGCGCAATATCACCCTGAAGATGCCGAGTGTTCGGTGCAAAGTATTCCTTGGTGTTCGACGACGCAAAAACAATAGGCGCCGTCATGCCAGCTGCTCGCAGTTGGCTTGCCGCTTCGATGTATGCCTCGACAATCACGCAATCCTTCATCGACTCCTTGCCACGCCGAGCAGGAGTACGAGGCTCATTGACGCGCCTGAATGCCCGGCTGGCAACGCCATCGTTGTGTGGCACCAACAGGGCGACTTGTTTCCACCGATCGAGTACCGGCTGGGCTCGGCCGACATGTCCATCGAGATGGCGGACCTGGATATTTCCTTGGGCTCCAAAAGCCATGGCCACATCGTGAATGCGCTGGGCCTGGGCGAGGAATTTTTGCAAGGCGGCTTGCGCCTCCTGTTCCACGCTCGCAACGTTGCTCGCAATTTCCAGGGTGACCTGTTCCGCCATGAGGACGATCAGGTCGGAGCCCTCTTCGGCCATCGAGAGCAAGGCAAACCCGGCATTGACGTCGCCGGTCGTGACGGTCTCACGCGTGATGTCGCGAACCACATCCAGCACGGTGCATGTGTCGACGCACAACACCGGCAGACCTAGTCCCACCAAGTGGGAAACCTCTTGCGAACTCAAGCTCATGAGCGCGACTGATCATATTGCTCAAGAAGACCGAGGGCGAATTCATAATCGATCGCCAATTCGTGGGCTGTGTCTTCTGACCAATGCTCCACCTCGACGAGCCATCGAACGAGTTGATCGGTATCCAGGCGCTTCGATGTGTGATGCGTCGCGATTAGGAAAGCGTACCACCGCGCCCTGTCCATAGGATGGGCGGCACCTGTGGACTTGTTGGCCGCGCGCGAAAAACGCCGCAATGCTGCCGCGGGCTCTGCATCGAGCCAATCATCCAGCGATTGATGGGGAGAAGTCAGTTCAACACCGAAGCCGCTGGCGCTGGCGCTGGCCGCAGGCTCTGCAATCCTAGCAACGAAATCCCGCAGGATGGCGTTGTACTTGGTGATCCCGAGTTCACCGACATTGCGGGGAACGATGTTGGAAACTCTGTAACCTTCTCCCTCCTGCCAGAGAACCAGGGCTGACTCATCGATGTCATCAAATGAAGCCCGGACAAGAACAATCGCATCCTCGCCGTCGCCCGCGTGCCTCCGGATATCGTCTTCCCGCCCCAGATCGTGGTGCCAGGGCTTCTGAACCTGAGTCAGAATGGCGGCTCGTATCGAACTCGCCGATGAATGGCTCTTCAGATGCAGGTATTGAAAGACCTCGATACTTTTGTCTGTCATGTCGGCTAAGCCTATCTCAAGGTGATGAAAGTTTTCGTAAAGTTACCGTTTGCGCCGCTGTGGGGCCAACAGCTCAGAGCGACCGATCGTCACATTGGTTTGTTCGGGACGCTCGGGTTCGGAAAAGCCGGCCGCGGCAATCGCGCCATCCAGGCCTCGGAACGCCACGGACTTCTTCGGGTCGCGTAGCGATGCCATTCCTTCATTCCAGGCATGCACCATTTGCTTGGCAATTGGACGCCAGTGCGGCTCGTTCCTAGCCGCTTCGATCACTTCTGCGCCGACCTCAACCGCCGATTCGCACAAGCGATCGACCATGTCTGCGTAATCCCGTGGGGCAATACCGAGCCGTGCATTGAAAAAGCGCTGTAGTGCCTTACTAGCCGCCCAAGTCTGCCGACCGTCGATGGATAAGCCCGGTGGATTGTTCGCATAGCGTGGGTAAGCCTGGGTGGTCACGATGTCATAGACCGGCGTGAAGGCCACATCGCCAAGCCGGGTGTAGTACAGCGCGATGTTCTTGGCGTGACAGTCCGCATTGCGCACCACATAATTGGCCAGCACATGCCAGCCCAATTGCTCCAACTGGGCGCGCACGTGCGCGGGCGGCAAGTAGGCGCGCGTGGCGTTCAGCACCTTCTCGGTGGTGGTCGCGTACTTTTCGTGAGGGGGCAGACCGAGCAACCCGCATGCATCTTCGAGCCCGTGCGTTGGCACACCTTGTTCGTCCACGTCGAAGCGTTCGACCACCAGCACCCGACCATCGTCGGACATCCGGGTGCCGGCCACCGGCACGACATTCAGGCGCTCCAGCACCCGCATGCTGTAGAACTCGTTGAAGCCGAGATAAGGCGTGCTGTCGTCCGATCCCTTGATGATGTAGCGACTGGTGCGTAGCGTCGGCTTACCCAGCGGGCCTAGTGCCTCGTCGGACGCTTCTTCTGGCACGAGGAACTTGGGAACCATGCCCGAAATGGATGCGCGGGCATAGCGGCGCACCAGCGATGAGAAATGTTCGGTGGTGTTGTCCGCCGTCAGCAGTTTATCGATCTGCAGGGGCTCCATGTCGACGCCGGGCTTGCCACCTTCGGGCGTGACAGTGACGCGACCGATGCCGGTGCCCCCCACGACCGCCAGCAAGGACAGATCCGTGCCGTCAAGCAACGGCCCGAACTCCTCGCGGATGATGTTCAGCAAGTAGCCTTCAGGCAGGTTCTGGCGAAAGAACGGATGCAGGTCGCGCGGCCAGCGCCAAGGCTCGTCGCGCACCGGCATGGTCAGGCTGATGAAATCGGCCGCATCAGCACCCGGTAAATACTTGAGCACATACTCGTCGCGTTCGCGGTAGAGTTGGGCAACGGTCTTGCCACTGACCTGGACGTCGAGCTTCATGGCAAGTCACCTTGGCGCTGCTCGGCCAGGATGTCCTCGACGGTGCGCACATGCCCAGGCTTCACCAGCTTCAAGTCGTAGCCGGCGGCTTCGAGCAGGCGTACCAGAGCGGACACGCTCATGTCGCCCTTGGCCAGGGTTTCCATGCGCGCCACGGTTGTACGCGAAACACCTGCCCGCTGGGCGAGTTCATCTTGACTCAGCCGCGCTTCGCGGCGAGCACTCTTGAGCATCTCGGCAACATCGGAAAGCGTTGTCACTGTAGCCTTCGGGCATCAAAAAATCATTTAATTGCTATTAATGTAGCCCTTGGGACACATTAATTCAAGTGACAATCCGATAAATCAGGAGTTCTCGCTTTTCCCATCTAACAACATCGCTGTGCGCTTGCCCCACATTCGCGATCGAAGTAGCGCGTTACGTTCTGCTCCATCGACAGTCTCTTCTGCCGCCAATGGGGCGGTCACCCCCGCCCAAGCAGGAATGTCCGCCCAGGTGATGCGTTTTCTCACACCGGATGAACTGAATCCGCTTGGTGTTCCAACCCCAAACGCATCTCTGAAGGAAAGCTCAGATTGATGGGCCGAATAGGACTGGGCCCGTCCACGATCCATGAGTCGACCATGTCGGCCCAAGCTTGAAGCATCGCTCTTCGCTGCTCACCGTACTCGGCCTTGTTATAGACAGCGCGCACTCCCCGCTGCTCATGAGCCAAGCATTTCTCAATCCAGTCAGTGTTGTATCCAGCCTCATGCAACAACGTGCTGGCAGTTCGGCGAAGGTCATGCACCGTAAACGGCTCGAACTCCTCGCCGCGACCGATGATCACCTCCGTGCCGGCTACGACCAGACGGTTCAGAGTCCCATTGCTCATCGGGAAATCTGACTCATAGCGCCCGGGATGGAGGTATGGGCTGGCGCCATAGCAGGTCTTGAAGGCAACCAGAATGTCCACGGCCTGCTGGCTGAGGTAAACATTGTGCGGCCGACCAGCTTTCATCCGCTCCTTGGGAATCGTCCACACGCCTGTTTCGAAATTGACCTCTTCCCATTTGGCTTGGGTGAACTCGCTTTTTCGTACCATCGTCAGCAACATGAACTTGACTGCGAGGCGTAGCGTGGCTGCCGATGAGACCGCCTCAAGCGCATTGAAGAACTTGTGGATTTCTTCAGGAGAAAGCGCCCGGTCCCTGACCTTGAAGGTTGCAATGGCGCTTGGGCGAATTGCTTCTGCGGGGTTCTCGATCTTCAACTGAGTGTGGTCACCCGATTTGATGTTCTGTTGTTCACGAACGGTGATGGTGATCGGCGGACCGGATGCAAGGAGGACGCCGTCGAAGCGCAACGTCGACGGCGTTATCAGATTGAACCACTGGGGATCAGAAGGGCGGAT
>JAUYEI010000037.1 GCA_030691385.1 Azonexus sp. | reverse complement strand
ATCCGGCGATTCTACCGGATGCACTAACGGGTCAAGCCGCCTTTACCGGGCAGCCTCAGGGCCGGAGCATCAAATCTCCCGTAGGTGAAGAGCGGTAACGAGATGAGCGGGATTGTAGGCAGCGGTCTTGAGTTTTCTGGGCAGGCTGATCGATCGAGATTTGTCGGCGCGAAAGAGATTCAAGGCGAGGCGGCGCAGGAAGGAGAAGTTCTGGGCGGCATTGCGCAAGCGGATCGGACTGGCGTCCTCGCCGAAGGTCACGTCAAGACACCAGTGCAAGCCGTTCTCGATCGCCCAGTGGGAGCGCACCGCATGGAGGATGCGACGGCTGTCGGCGGGGAGCGAACTGATCACATAGCGCTTCTCGGTCTCGATCTTGCCGCCGATCGCGCGCGTCGATTCGATGCAGGCGACCGACGCGAGTTTGGACCAGCGCGCCTTCAAGCCAAGCAGCTCGAGCCAATCGAGTTCGCCGACGGCCGTACAGTGCCGGGTCTCGATCCGACCATGCCCCTTGTCCAACGTCTCATGCACCGAGACCTGCCGTCGGCAGTGCCCAGGCGCGTTCAGCGTCGAGAAGAAGTCGCGCAGGGCTTCAGCAAGATGGGGCTGGTTGTCCTTGACCGCCAGAACGTAGTCGCCACCCCCTGCGGTGATCTGCGCGGCAATCGCCGTCTGGCAGCCCATGGCGTCGATGGTCACCACCGCGCCTTCCAGCGCCAGGGCCGGCAACAGCTCGGCGATCGCCGTGATTTCGTTGGACTTCTCTTCGCAGCTGCGCTGTCCCAGCGTCAGCCCGTATTCAGCCGCATAGGCCGAGACTTGGTGAAGGGCCCGCAAACCGCGCCCGGATCGCGCTGATCCCCGCAGGGCTTTGCCGTCGATGGCGATGACTCGCCCTTGCACCGCCGGGCAGACTTCTCCCATCCAGGCTTCGAAGCGTAACTCGAGCTCCATGGGGGACAGGGTCTCGAAGACCCGCCGGATGGTGTCGTGACCAGGAATGCCATTACGCAGGCGCAAATACCGCCGCAGCCAGGCTTCCCGCTCGCATCCCCAGTCTTCAATGTCGTCCCAGCCTTCCGCTCCGGACATCACGGCGCACAGCGCCAGCACAACAATGTCCAGCAGATCGTGGTCCGTCCGCCCCTCCACCCGGGCATCTGGCAGGTCGGCAAACCGCTCGACCAGTCCGGCTATCCCTGTTTCCTTGCCCATCTCTCGCTCCACCCAAATTGCAAGAGTGAACGCCTTTTTACGTGGGTTTACAAGCCATCCTCATAAGCCGCTGTTCGTGAACGAGTTTTCATGCTCCAGCCCTG
>JAUYEI010000027.1 GCA_030691385.1 Azonexus sp. | reverse complement strand
GGGGTCCAGTAGCCATCGCGCCAGCACAGGCCGAAACCGGACTTGGCGACGACGTCGCGCTGGTCGATCAGGTAAACGCGTTCCTGGGCAACAGCGGTAAAACCGATACCGGCCAGCAGGGCCAGAACCAGAGATTTTTTGGCGATATTTTTGATCATTGTTTTCCCTTGTTGAAGAAAATTTGAAAATCTTTAACCCGCGCTAAGGCAAAACTCAAGGCTCCCGGCGGACTTCCAAGCTATTCTGCCATAGTGCAACGACCGATTCCAAGTGCTTTTGGTCCTTGTTGAGTAAAGTTTTGTGGTCTACGCAACACTTTCCGGCCACCCATACATGACTGACGCATTCTCGCCCGGCAACATTGACGAGGTGTGACACAGGATCGAAACACGGGCGCATTTCAAGGGCGCCGAGGTCGACGGCACAAAGGTCGGCCGACTTGCCGGGAGAAATTGAGCCGATTTCCTTGCCCAGGCCCAATGCATTGGCCGCGTTGAGGGTTGCCATGCGCAGGATTTCGGGGGCGGGCAGGGTGCTGGCGTCGCCCGTCAGGCCCTTGGCAAGCAGGGAGGCCAGGCGCATTTCGGCGAACAGGTCGAGACGGTTGTTGCTGGCGGCACCGTCGGTGCCCAGTCCGACATTGATGCCGAGTTGTCGCATCCGTGCCACAGGGGCAAAACCGCTGGCCAGTTTGAGGTTGGATGTCGGGCAGTGGGCGATGTTGCAGCCAGTGGACGCCAGTAGCTGCAATTCGTCTTCGTCAACGTGTACGGCGTGCACGCCGATGAAATTGGGGCCAAGCTGACCGAGTCGATGCAGGCGTTCCAGAGGTCGGATTTGGTTCAGCCTAATACCCTCCTCGATTTCATGCCGCGTCTCGTGGATGTGGCAATGAACTGGCAGATTCATCTGCTCGGACAGCGTCAAAATTCGGTCGAAAGTACTGTCGGCGACGGTGTAGGGGGCGTGCGGGGCGAGGCAGAAGCCAATAAGCGGGTCGTTCAGCCATGTTTCCCGAACAGCCAGTCCCTTGTTCAGGTAGTCGTCGGCATCGCTGGCGTAGGGGGTCGGGAATTCCAGGGCGGTGATGCCGAGCATGGCGCGCATGCCGGCTTCGGAGGCCGCGGCGGCAGCGGCATCGGGGAAGAAATACATGTCGTTGAAGCAGGTGATGCCGCCCTTGAGCATTTCAGCGCAGGCCAGGCGGGTGCCGTCGTAGACGAACTGGGCCGACAGGTGGGCCGCTTCGGCCGGCCAGATGTGTTTTTGCAGCCAGTCCATGAGCGGCAGGTCGTCGGCCAGGCCGCGCATCAGGCTCATGGCGGCGTGGGTGTGCAGATTGATCAGGCCGGGGATCAGGATGTGATCCGGCAAGTTGACATGTTTGCCCGGCGCAAAGCGGGCGTGTGCTTCGCCACTGGGCAAAATGGCCAGAATACGACCGTTATCGACGGCGACGGCATGGTTGGTCAGCACGAGATCGGATTCGACAGTCGCAATCCAGCGGGCGTCGATGAGCAGGTCGATAATTTGGGGTGTTGTTGTCATGTAAAACGGGGTCTGTACGGTAAGTTTGGCGTGTTAAAATAGCAAATTACGCTTGAATCAACTAATAAGGCATCGCGCCAGCGGTGCGACTGTGAGACATGGACCAATTCGCCAAAGAAACATTGCCGATCAGCCTCGAAGACGAGATGCGGCGTTCCTATCTCGATTACGCCATGAGCGTGATCGTTGGCCGGGCGTTGCCGGATGCGCGCGACGGCCTGAAGCCGGTGCATCGCCGCGTCCTGTTCGCGATGCATGAGCTGAACAACGACTGGAACAAGGCGTACAAGAAATCGGCGCGTATCGTCGGTGACGTGATCGGTAAGTACCATCCGCACGGCGACACGGCAGTCTATGACACGATCGTCCGCATGGCGCAGAATTTCTCGCTGCGCTACATGCTGGTCGATGGTCAGGGCAACTTCGGTTCGGTCGACGGCGACAACGCCGCGGCGATGCGTTACACCGAAGTCCGCATGGCCAAGATCGGCCATCAGTTGCTCGAAGTCCTCGACAAGGAATCGGTCGATTTCGGGCCGAACTACGACGGTTCCGAGCACGAACCGCTGGTCATGCCGGCGCGCATTCCCAATCTGCTGATCAACGGCTCGTCCGGTATCGCGGTGGGCATGGCGACCAACATTCCGCCGCACAACCTCAACGAAGTCATCGCCGGTTGTCTGGCCATGCTGGAAAACCCGGCGATCACCATCGAGGAATTGATTGCCTACATTCCGGCCCCGGATTTCCCGACCGCCGGCCTGATCTACGGCATGACCGGCGTCCGCGAGGGTTACCAGACCGGCCGCGGCCGCGTCATCATGCGCGCCCGCACCCACTTCGAGGACATGGAAAAGGGCAATGGTCGTCAGGCGCTGATCGTCGACGAGATTCCCTACCAGGTTAACAAGAAGTCGCTGATCGAGAAGATCGCCGAACTGGTCAACGAAAAGAAGATCGAGGGCATCTCCGACATCCGCGACGAGTCCGACAAGTCGGGCATGCGCGTCGTCATCGAACTGAAGCGCGGCGAAGTCGGCGAGGTCATCCTCAACAATCTGTACAAGCAGACGCAGTTGCAGGACACCTTCGGCATGAACATGGTGGCGCTGGTCGATGGCCAGCCGCGCCTGCTCAACCTGAAGCAGATGCTCGAATGCTTCCTGTCGCACCGTCGCGAAGTCATCACCCGGCGTACCGTCTACGAACTGCGCAAGGCGCGCGAACGCGGCCACATCCTGGAAGGTCTGGCTGTTGCGCTGTCCAACGTCGATGAAATCATCGCCCTGATCAAGGCGGCACCGACGCCGGCCGACGCCAAGCGTGGGCTGATGGAGCGTCATTGGCGCAGCCCCGTGGTCGAGGAAATGCTGGTGCGTGCGGCTTCCGACGCTTCGCGTCCGGATGGTCTGGCGCCGGAGTTCGGTCTGTCGAGTCAAGGTTACTTGCTCTCGGAAGCCCAGGCGCAGCGCATTCTTGAAATGCAACTACAGCGCCTGACCGGTCTCGAGCAGGACAAGATTGTTGGCGAATACAAGGACGTCATGGCCAGGATCCTCGATCTGCTCGACATCCTGGCCAAGCCGGAACGCATTACCGAAATCATCGTCACCGAACTGGTGGCGATCCGCGAGCAGTTCGGCGACGAGCGCCGCTCGGAAATCATCCTGCAGACGCACGAACTGAGCCTCGAAGACCTCATCACGCCGCAGGACATGGTCGTCACGCTGTCGCACGGCGGCTACATCAAGGCCCAGCCGCTGGCCGACTACCGCGCCCAGAAGCGCGGCGGGCGCGGCAAGCAGGCGGCGGCGATCAAGGACGAGGATTTCGTCGATCACCTGTTCGTCGCCAATACCCACGACTACATCCTGTGCTTCTCGAACCGCGGCCGTTGCTACTGGCTCAAGGTTTACGAAGCGCCGCAGGGCAGCCGGGTCAGCCGCGGCAAGCCGATCGTCAATCTCTTCCCGCTCGAAGAGGGCGAACGGATCAACGCCGTGCTGCCGGTCAAGGAATTCTCCGACGACCAGTACGTGTTCATGGCCACCGTCATGGGTACCGTCAAGAAGACGCCGCTTTCCGATTATTCGAATCCGCGCAAGGCCGGCATCATTGCCGTGGCGCTCGACGAGGGCGATTACCTGATCGGCGTCGAGCTGACCAGCGGGACGAGCGATATCGTGCTCGTTTCCAACGCAGGCAAGGCTGTCTGGTTCGATGAAGAGGACGTCCGTCCGATGGGCCGTGGTGCTCGCGGCGTGCGCGGCATGCGTCTGATGGAAAATCAGTCGGTGATTTCGCTGCTGGTCGCCGAGAGCGATCAACAGACCGTGCTCGTTGCCACCGAGAACGGTTTTGGCAAGCGCACCGTGCTCGCCGATTTCCGCCATTCCGGTCGCGGTACGCAGGGCGTCCGCGCCATTGCCGACAGCGAGCGCAACGGTATCGTCGTCGGTGCCAAGCTGGTCAATGACGAAGACGAAATCATGCTGATCACCACCGGTGGCGTGCTGATCCGGACCCGCGTCGCGGAAATTCGCGGCATGGGCCGGGCAACGCAGGGCGTTACGCTGATTTCGCTGGATGACGGCGAGAAGCTGGCCGGTCTCGAGAAGGTCGCTGAGTCGGTGGCCGAGGTCGATGCAGAAGCCGAATCCGAGGCTGAAATCGCGAATCCCACGGTCAACCCGGAAAATGAGCCAAATCCGGAATCGTCCGAACCCAACGAAGGCGGAGAAGCGTAAATGAGCCGCATCTGGAATTTCAGCGCCGGTCCGGCTGCTCTTCCCGAGGAAGTCCTGCGCCAGGCGCAGGAAGATCTGCTCGACTGGCATGGCGCTGGTTGCAGCGTCATGGAAATGAGCCATCGCGGCAAGGAATTCATGTCCATCATCGCCCAGGCCGAAGCCGACCTGCGCGAGTTGATGGGCATTCCCGAGCAGTACAAGGTGCTTTTCCTGCAGGGCGGGGCGACGCAGCAGTTCGCGCAGATTCCGATCAACCTGCTGGCCGGTCGTTCGGCCGACTACATCGTGACTGGTTCGTGGTCGAAGAAGGCTTACAAGGAAGCGCAGCGCATCGGTAACGTGCGTTGTGCCGCGACGACCGAGAGCAGCGGTTTTACCCGCCTGCCGGTGGCCGAAGAAATCAAGCTTGACCCGTTCGCCGCCTACCTGCACGTGTGCACCAACGAAACGATCCACGGCGTCGAGATTCCCGCCGAGCGCATCGCCGATACCGGCGTGCCGCTGGTCGCCGACATGTCGTCGCATATCCTGTCGCGGCCGGTCAATGTCGAGAAATTCGGCCTGATCTACGCCGGCGCGCAGAAGAACATCGGCCCGTCCGGCGTGACGCTGGTCGTCGTCCATCGCGACCTGCTCGGCATGGCGCCGCTGAACATCCCGACGGTCATGGATTATGCCGTGATGGCCGAAAACGGCTCGATGCTCAACACGCCGCCGACCTTCGGTATCTACATCGCCGGCCTGGTTTTCCAGTGGCTCAAGCGGCAGGGCGGTTTGTCGGGCATTGCTACGGTCAACGCCAAAAAAGCACGAATTTTGTATTCCGCCATCGACGACTCCGACGGTTTCTACACCAACCCGGTCGATCCCGATTGCCGCTCGGCGATGAATGTGCCGTTCATTCTCGGCAATGCCGATCTCGATGCCGCTTTCCTGGCCGAGGCCAAGGCGGCCGGCGTACTTGGCCTGAAGGGGCACAAGTCGGTGGGCGGCATGCGCGCCTCGATCTACAACGCCGTGTCGCTGGAAGCCGTGCAGGCCCTGGTGGCCTTCATGAACGATTTCGCCAAACGTAACGGTTGAGTTTATGAGCGACCCGCAGCAAACCGACTTGCAAAAAGCCCTGGCCGGCGTGCGCGCTGAAATCGACGGTATCGACAGCGAGTTGCTGCGCCTCCTCAACCAGCGCGCCCGCTGCGCGCAGAAGGTTGGTGAGATCAAGGCCGAACATGGCGAAGCCGGGCATATCTACCGCCCCGAACGCGAAGCCCAGGTTTTGCGCCGCCTGCAGGATGCCAACCCCGGACCGCTGCCGAACGAAAATATCACCTTCTTTTTCCGCGAGGTCATGTCGGCCTGTCTGTCGCTCGAAGAGCCGCTCGGCATTTCCTTCCTCGGGCCGCTCGGTTCCTTTACCGGCAGCGCGGCGACCAAGCATTTCGGCCACGCTGCCCGCTTGTTGCCGCAGGCGTCGATTGACGATGTTTTCCGCGAAGTCGAATCGGGGCATGCTCATTACGCCGTGGTGCCGGTCGAGAACTCGACCGAAGGCGCCGTCGGCCGGACGATGGATCTGCTGCTCGGTACGCCACTCAAGATTTGCGGTGAAGTGGTGCTGCGCATCCACCAGAACCTGCTGACCCACGAAACCGATCTGGGCAAGATTACCAAGGTTTATTCGCATGCCCAGTCGCTGGCCCAGTGTCATGAATGGCTCAATCGCAACCTGCCGGGCATCCCGCGCATTTCGGTGTCGAGCAATTCGCTGGCTGCCCAGATGGCCGCTGATGAACCCGGTGTCGCGGCGATTGCCGGCGTCGCCGCGGCCGAGCGCTACAAGCTGCCCAAGCTGGTCGAGAACATTGAGGACGAGCCGAACAACACGACGCGCTTTCTTGTTCTCGGCAAGCACGACGCCGCTATTTCCGGTCGCGACAAGACATCGCTGATCATGTCGGCACCGAACCGCACTGGCGCCCTGCACGAACTGTTGTTGCCTTTGTCGACGGCCGGCGTTTCGATGTGTCGCCTGGAGTCGCGCCCCGCTAAAAATGCCTTGTGGGAGTATGTTTTCTACGTCGATATCGAAGGCCATCACGACGACCCGGCGATCAAGGCTGCGTTGGAAAAACTGGCTGGCTACGCTGCCTATCTGAAAATTCTCGGGTCCTACCCGGTCGCCGTTTATTGAGCTGCTAAACTGGCGCAGTTGAACTGAATTTATCGGAATCGTTATGCCGACTATCAGCATGTTCTACGGAATATTGGTGGCTATGCTTTTTGAAGCTGGCGAGCGGCATAATTTGCCCCGTATCCATGTTCGTTATGCGGGGCAGAAGGCGTCGATAGCGATAGATGATGGACGAGTTCTGGCAGGCAGTATTCCGCCTAAACAGTTGAAGATGGTTCAGGCGTGGATCGAAATCCACAAGGACGAACTGTTTGCCGACTGGGAACTGGCAATTGCCGGCGAACAACCCTATCCGATAGCGCCCCTTCAGTGAGAGTGATGCCATGAATGACTTGCTCGATATCGTGAATGTCAGGGCGACTAACGACTATAAGCTGTTCCTCGAGTTCGAAAATGGTGAACGACGCGTATTCGATATGTTGCCGTACATGGACCGCAAACCTTACGTATGCCTCAAGGGGTCGCCTTTCTTCAAGGTTGCTTATGTAGACTACGGCACGGTCTGCTGGCCGGGAAATATCGATATTGCGCCGGAAACACTCTATGACCTGTCGCAACCGTTGAATTCGTGATCCCGATGACCATTCAAGAATACGCTCTGCCTTACGTCCGCGCCATTTCGCCCTATCAGCCGGGCAAGCCGATTACCGAACTGGCTCGCGAAACGGGCATACCGGTCGACAAGATCGTCAAGCTGGCCTCCAACGAAAATCCGCTGGGCATGAGCCCGAAGGCGAAAAAGGCCGTCGAGGCGGCAATCAGCGGCGTCGAGCGCTATCCCGATCAGTTCGACCTGATCGCCAAAGTGGCCGAGCGTTGTGGCCTGGCGCAAAACCAGGTGGTGCTCGGCAATGGCTCGAACGATGTGCTCGACCTGATTGCCCGGGTTTTTCTCGCGCCGGGCCGCTCGGCCGTTTTCGCCCAACACGCCTTCGCTGTTTATCCGTTGGCTACGCTGTCGACGGGTGCCGAGTTGATTTCGACGCCTGCCAAAAATTACGGCCACGATCTCGATGCCATGTGTGCCGCCATCCGGCCCGATACGCGCGTCGTGTGGATCGCCAATCCGAACAATCCGACCGGCAATTTCGTGCCCTATCCGGAAGTCCGCGCCTTCCTCGAAGCCGTGCCCAAGGATGTCGTCGTCGTCCTCGACGAGGCCTACAACGAGTACTTGCCTCCGGCTGATCGCGTCGATGTCGCTGGCTGGATCAAGGATTTCCCCAATCTGGTCGTCTGCCGCACGCTGTCGAAGATATACGGCCTGGCCGGCTTGCGCATCGGTTACGCGCTGGCTTCGGCCGAGGTGGCCGATCTCATGAACCGCGTTCGTCAGCCGTTCAACGTCAATAACCTGGCGCTGGCCGGCGCGCTGGCCGCCCTGGATGACGACGAATTCCTGCAGGCCAGCTACGAGCTGAACCGGCGTGGCATGGGGCAGATCGTTGCCGGCCTGGAAAAACTGGGGCTGGAATACATCAAGCCGCACGGCAATTTCGTCACGTTCAAGGTGGGCGATGGTGGCGGGGTCAATCAGAAGCTTCTCAAACAGGGCGTCATCGTCCGGCCGATCGGCGGCTATGGTCTGCCGGAATGTCTGCGCGTCACCATCGGCAGCGAGGCGGAAAACGCCCGCTTCCTCGAAGCGCTGGCGCAGGCGCTCTAAGACCATGGCCGAATTCGGCAAAGTCGTCGTCTTTGGCACCGGCCTGATCGGCGGTTCCTTCTCGCTGGCCCTCAAGGAAGCCGACGCCGTCGAGGAAGTCGTCGGTTTCGGCCGCACCCCGGCCACCTTGCGCAAGGCACAGGAACTCGGTGTCATCGACCGGGCCGGCATCAATCCGACCCATGAAATCGAGGATGCCGACATCGTCCTCGTGGCGACGCCAGTGGCCCAGATGGCCGATATTTTCGAACGTATCGGACCGTATCTTGGCCCGCATACCATCGTCACCGACGGCGGTTCGACCAAGGGCGACGTGGTCGCTGCGGCGCGCGCGGCGCTGGGCGACCGGATCGGCCAGTTCGTGCCGGCCCACCCGATTGCCGGTGCCGAAAACAGCGGCCCGGCAGCGGCGCGCTGGGATCTCTACCAGGGCAGGAAAGTCGTCGTCACGCCCCTGGCAGAAAACAGCGACGACGCCCTCGACCACATCAAGCGCGCCTGGTCGCTCTGTGGCGCCGACATCTACGAACTGACGCCGGAAATGCACGACCGCGTTTTCGCCGCGGTCAGCCATCTGCCGCATCTGCTGTCCTACGCGCTCGTGCATCAACTGGCCGTGCGCGATGACGCCGATCTGTTCTTCACCTTCGCCGCCTCCGGCTTCCGCGACTTCACGCGCATCGCCGCCAGCCATCCGGAAATGTGGCGCGATATCTGCCTCGCCAACCGCGAGGCACTGCTCGGCGAACTGGATTGCTACCGGGCGCAGCTCGACGAATTGCGCACCGCGCTGGCCCGCAACGATGGCGAACGTCTTGAGGAAGTTTTCGGCATCGCGCGTCGCGCCCGCCGCGACTGGGCCGGCGAGGGCTGATGTCCCGGCTGCTTCAGGCGCTGCTCATCGGGTTGGCGCTGATGCTGCCGATCCTCGCTGCAGCCGACGCGCCGGCCATTCTGCTAGCCAATGTCTATCGTGAGCAGATTGATGTCTCCCGCTACCTGGTCAGCGAAAAGCTTGATGGTGTGCGGGCCATCTGGGACGGGCAGGTGCTGCGTTTCCGTAGCGGAAAGACCATCAACGCGCCGGCCTGGTTTCTCGCCGGCCTGCCGAAACAACCGCTCGACGGTGAACTGTGGATCGCCCGCGGCCAGTTCGAGCGCGTTTCCGGCATTGTCCGGCGCGAGATTCCTGACGATGCCACGTGGCGTGAGGTGCGCTACATGATTTTCGAATTGCCCGGCGCCCCGGGCCCGTTCAGCGAGCGCGCCGAGCAGATACGGCTTTTGGTACGGCAGGCCAACGTCCCGTGGTTATTTCAAATTCAGCAGTTTTTTCCGGTTGACCGTAGCAATCTCAAAAAGCGCCTCGACGAGGTCGTTCGGGCCGGTGGCGAAGGGCTAATGCTGCATCTGGCCGATGCGCCCTACGAAACCGGGCGCAGCGACGTGCTGCTCAAGGTCAAACCATGGCAGGACGCCGAAGCGGTGGTCATCGGCCATCAGCCGGGCAAGGGGCGTTTCGCCGGCATGCTGGGGGCCTTGAAAGTGCGTACGCCGGAAGGGAAAGAGTTTTTATTGGGTACCGGTTTCTCGGCGGCGCAAAGACGCGACCCGCCTGCGCTGGGCGCGACGGTCACCTACCGCTACCGCGATGTCACAGGTAAGGGCTTGCCGAGATTTGCCAGTTTCCTGCGTATTCGGGACGAGTAACCCTGCTTCAATTCTTTACCTTGGTCGTAATGCGCCCTTGATCTTGAAAGGGTAAAATCCCACCTTTATTTTCCACGGCGAATGACGATGATATTCGTGACTGGCGGGGCCGGCTATATCGGCTCACATACCTGCGTCGAACTTCTCCAATCCGGTCAGGAAGTGGTCGTCTTCGACAATTTTTCCAATAGTCATCGGGAATCGTTGAAGCGCGTCGAGGCCATCACAGGCAAAAAAATTTACTGCGTCGAGGGCGATATCCGCGACCAGGCAGCCGTCGCTGCCGCCTTGCGCCAGTTTGATTGCCAGGCGGTCATCCATTTTGCCGGGCTCAAAGCGGTCGGCGAATCCGTCGAAAAACCGCTCGAATACTACGACAACAACGTCATCGGCACGCATCGCCTGCTCAGCGCCATGAGCGAATGCGGTGTCAAGACCCTCGTCTTCAGTTCCTCCGCCACCGTCTACGGCGACCCACAACGCCTGCCGCTGACCGAAGATCACCCGCTCTCGGCAACCAACCCCTACGGCCGGACCAAGCTGGTCATCGAAGACATGCTGCGCGACCTCTACCGCTCCGACCCCACCTGGCGGATCGGCATCCTGCGCTACTTCAACCCGGTCGGCGCGCACGAAAGCGGCCTGATCGGCGAAGACCCGCAAGGCATCCCGAACAACCTGATGCCCTTCGTCGCCCAGGTCGCCGTCGGCCGGCGCGAGCAATTGAAGGTCTGGGGCGACGATTACCCGACGCCGGATGGCACCGGCGTGCGCGACTACATTCACGTTGTCGATCTGGCGCTCGGGCATCTCAAGGCGCTGGCCTGCCTGAACGAGGCGCAATGCTTTGCGGTGAACCTCGGCACCGGGACCGGCTACAGCGTGCTCGATGTCGTCAAGGCCTTTGAAAAGGCCAGCGGTCGCCCGGTTCCTTACGAGTTGGCGCCGCGCCGCTCCGGTGATGTTGCCTCCTGCTACGCCGATCCCGCTTTTGCGGCCGAACTGCTCAACTGGCGCGCCGCGCGAAACATGGATGCCATGTGTGTCGATGCCTGGCGCTGGCAAAGCAACAATCCGAATGGATTTCGGTAATTGTTTGATCCAATGAAACATCTTGATCATTCAACATAAAATAGCCGGCCAAACGAATCCATTCTGAATCATGAGCAACATATCCACGCAACATTACGATCCGAGCCTTGTGCGTCAAGTTAAGGAAATCATTCTCAGGCACGTACAGCCCAAGCGAATTTTTCTGTTTGGCTCCCGCGTGACCGGTGATGCACGACTGGAGAGCGATTACGATTTTGCCTTCGACGCAGCCGAGGCCGATGCGACCGTCTTGACCGCCATTCGCGATGACGTCGAAAGACTTAATACCCTTTACCGAATCGACGTCGCCAATATTGCCAATGCTGATACTCGCTTTGCCAACCGGGTGCGCGACACTGGTTTGGTGATTTTCAGTGCCGGCAAGGCCTTGCGCAGTGAGGACGGCTTGCTCTATTTCAGCCGGGCACTGGAACGCTTTCGCCTCGTGGTGACTGAGCGCGAGCGTTGGGTACGTGAAGGTAACGGCGATATCGTGCTCGACGTGGCCGCCAAACGCTTCGAATTTACCTACGAAATGGCCTGGAAGGCCCTGAAGCGCCTGCTCGACTACCTCGGGATCGATGCCCGGGCCCCGCGTCCGATCTTCAAGGAGGCCTTCGCCCAGGGCTTGATTGCCGATGAAGCGGTTTGGCTGGACATGATCGAGATGCGCAATCTTTCGTCGCATGTCTATGACGAACTCGAAATTTCTCGCATCCTCGATCAACTCGAACGCTACCTGGCTGCCTTTGAGGCGTTGCGGGAGAGTATTTCGGTGGCGCTGGATCGTTTGAATAACACCGATGCGTCGGCCCAAAGTACTTGAATCCGGAATATGTTAAAAACAATAGTTTTGTCCTGCGCTGCGATTTCTTGCCTGGTTTGGAGAACACAATGATCCTCGTTACCGGCGGCGCCGGTTTCATCGGCAGCAATTTTGTCCTCGACTGGCTGGCTCAGGCGGACGAAAAAGTCATCAATCTCGATGCGCTGACCTACGCCGGCAACCTGGAGAACCTCGCTGCGGTCGACGGTGATTCCCGGCATGTTTTCATCAAGGGCGACATCGGTGATTTCGACCTCGTCGCCAAGCTCCTGGCCGAGCACCAACCCCGCGCCATCGTCAATTTTGCCGCCGAATCGCACGTCGACCGTTGGCTCAATCAAGAATGTCGAAACAATTGCCGAAGGCAATGGCATTCGTGACCTTGCAATTCTGCGAAGCCGCTACGGCTTGGGGAACTGGCGCAAGAAAAAGGGAGTCGCAACCCTGCGGCGAGATGATGGCGTCGCAAGGCAAGCCGAGTTACATTGGTACGAGGCTCATGGTATCGGGAAAGTGAATCTCAAGATAAAGGAATGGCTATGAAATTCATGGTTTGTGTTTCCCGCGAGGGATTAGGCGAATTTTCTGCTGACGATTTGACGTTGGGGCGACTTTACGAAGTGCTTTCCCCGGAAGATACGCAGGGCATGGTTCGCGTTATAGACGATTCAGGAGAAGACTACCTGTACCCGGCAAGCCTGTTCGATGCCGTTGAAGTACAGGAACCGACCGCCGCCAGACTTCACGCATTATTGGCAGCGTAATTTCTTGGAGGCATTTTTTCGGCGGTGACAGGCATGGAGTCGCTGGGTTTTTCTGGCATCACTTCAGATGAGTGATCTCCTGATCCGGTTGCGGCTTGCGCGTTATGGCGACTACGAAATCACGGTCGAAATCGAAACAGGCGTTGTTCGGGGCGAATTTCCAAAGCGCGCACATCGCTCTGTTCTGGAATGGCTTGACCTTCATCAATCTGAACTGCTTGAAGATTGGGCGCTTGCCCAAGTTCGTAAGCCACTCAAGTCAATCGATCCATTGGAGTAATCAATGTTTCTTCACACTGAACAGATCGAGCCGAAACCCGGTTACCGGCTTTTTGTGCGCTTCAACAGCGGGGTATCCGGGGAGATATCCTTGCTTGGCGAGCTTTGGGGTGAGATGTTCGAGCCCCTTAAAGATGAACAGATGTTCATGACTGCCCGTCAAGATCAAGTCATGAAAACAGTCGTATGGTCCAACGGCGCCGATCTGGCACCGGAATTCCTGATGGATCTCCTGATCCAGCAGACGGGTCGTGCCGCATGACTACTCGCAATGGCATTAGCGCTTAATCAACATGCCAATTCTTTCTGTTTTTTTCGGCATCATTGTTCGCATGTGGCACGACGATCATCCGCCGCCACATGTTCACGTGGAATACCAAGGGTTTTCTGCGTTTGTTTCAATTGAAACCGGAGAAATCCTGCGCGGCGCATTGCCGAAAAAGGCCGCAGCCATTGTCAAGGAATGGTGCCTCCGTCATCAGGATGAATTGGTGAAGAATTGGGCGAAAGCTCAACATTTTGAGCCGTTGAATAGAATTCAGGGAGCAGATTACGATGATTAGCCTGTTGAACCTCAAGTATCTTGGCAATGAACAATTTGCCGTGGCGTTTTCGGATGGATCCGAAGGCTTGTTCAATTTGCATGCCTACCTCGCAAATCGTCAAGGCTCCTTGCTTCTTCCTCTGCGTGAAGAAGCGTATGTGGCCCGGGCCTTCGTCGAGTCTGGTGCCATGGCATGGCCAAATGGCCTGGAATTGGCACCCCAACGGGTTTTAGAGATGACTCAACTTGTCAAGCGTGCCGCATGAGCACTAACCGCAAAGGTATCATCCTCGCCGGCGGCTCCGCAATCCTTACCGATGAAATTACCCGGACATGGGGTGGTTATACTGCGTGCGGATCGGCCTCATGAAAAAACTTGTCGTTCAAGACACACTCGTGTCGCTGACCAGAATCAATGACGATGACTACATCTCATTGACTGACATTGCCCGCGTTCGTAATCCCGACGAACCCAAGGATGTTGTCAAAAACTGGTTGCGCAATCGCTCCACTGTTGAATACCTGGGGCTGTGGGAAAAGATCAACAACGTTGCGTTTAAAGGGGTCGAATTCGACTCCTTCAGGCTTCAGGCAGGATCCAATAGCTTCACCTTGTCGCCCAACAAATGGATCGAGGCCACGGCTGCCATTGGCATAAAAAGCACTGCCGGACGGGGCGGTGGTACCTACGCCCATAGAGACATCGCCTTTGAATTCGCATCCTGGGTATCAGCAGAGTTCAAGCTCTATCTGATCAAGGAATTTCAACGGCTCAAGGAAGAAGAGGCGGTTAAGCTTGAGTCAGGCTGGGACATCAAACGCAGCCTTGCCAAAATCAACTACAAAATACACACCGATGCGATCAAGGAAACGATCATTCCGCACCGCGTTTCACCAGCGCAGTCCGGGCTCATCTACGCATCAGAAGCTGATCTGCTAAATGTGGCCTTATTTGGCATGGCCGCAAAAGAATGGCGAGAACAAAACCCAAATCAACCCGGCAATATTCGGGATGCCGCGACTGTCGAGCAACTGGTGGTCCTTTCAAACCTGGAAAGCCTCAACGCCGCGTTTATTCGCCAAGGTGTTTCGCAGACTGAGCGGTTGAAAGTACTGAATGACTTGGCGATTGGTCAATTACGCTCTCTGCTAAACCACAACACAGCAAAAAATCTCAAATGATCGCCATCCCCACGCTCATTCCCGATGTCCTGATCATCGAACCCAAAGTTTTCAGTGATGACCGTGGTTTCTTTTTCGAAAGCTTCAACCAGAAAGCCTTCAACGAGGCTGTGGGGCAAGACATTACCTTCGTTCAGGATAACCACTCGAAAAGTGCGAAGAATGTGCTGCGAGGCCTGCATTACCAATTGCCACCCAAAGCCCAAGGCAAACTCGTCAGAGTTGTGCAAGGTGAAGTTTTTGATGTTGCGGTCGACTTGAGAAAAGACTCGAAAACCTACGGGCAATGGGTGGGAGAAATTCTGAGCGCAGAGAACAAGAAACAGCTCTGGATTCCGCCCGGATTCGGCGTTGGCGCAATATAATGTCATGCGCCGCCCCATGGCGGAATTTTGAAGCGAAGGAGGACTCCCGGTGGCCGCAACGAGCAACATAGACAAGAGCCTGGCGAAGGTGAAATACCGCTACCAGGTCAAGAACTGGGCTGAATACGATCGTGCGCTGGTCAATCGAGGCAACCTGACCATCTGGTTTGACGAGGAAAGCATTGGCAAGAGTTGGACGCCGCCGCGTCCGGTTGGCCGAGGCAAACCGGGCACTTACTCGGATGTGGCGATCCAGACTTGCCTGACGCTCAAGACCCTGTTTCGTCTGCCCTATCGGGCGACCGAAGGCCTGCTCAAATCGCTGATGCGCCTGTGTGCTCTGGATCTGCCCGTGCCGGACCACACCCATATGTCGCGCCGGGCCGCCACGCTGGAAGTCAGGATCCCCCGTCGTCCGAGAACCGGTGCTACGCATGTCGTGGTCGACTCGACCGGGCTGAAGATATTCGGCGAAGGCGAGTGGAAGGTCCGCCAACACGGCGTCGGCAAACGCCGCACTTGGCGCAAGATTCACTTGGCAGTCGATGAAACGACTAAGGACATCATTGGGATTGAAGTGACCACCGCTGACTGGCACGACAGTGAAGTCTTCCCTGATCTGTTGGCCCAAGTCGACGGTGAAGTCGGCCAAGTCTCGGCGGATGGCGCCTACGATACCGCAGGCACACATGCCTCCCGTGAGTTTGACCGGCAGGTTACCGAGAGCCACGTCCGGGTAGCCATCATCAACCAGTTCCCTTGGCATGCCAAAGTCTGTCCGGGCTGGGCAAATTGTGCCTGCTGCATGAATCAGGATGGGAACAGGGGGAGTGCATGCCGAAAATCGCGGACGTAAGCCATTGCTATATAATCAATCGCTAATTGTGCACCAACGCCAAAGGTAGCGGTGTGCGGGGGAGTGCCCAACTGAGTTGATACCGTCTCGCCAACGCCACCTTTCAGACGAGGAAAACGACGCAGTCCTCTCGTTTCCGCTCTCGGGAGCCGGCATCAACCGGGTCTGATCCGCAAAAATCATGCGAATCGCCCTTCAGGAGCAGGGCGAACTTCTATGACCACGGATTCAGGAAATTTATACCATTCGAGTGCGGAGCCCCTGGGTGTTTCGTGCGCCGTAGATATGGACGAAATGGAATTATACCAGTCAGATTTATATAGGACGCCTGCGACATGTCGCTAAGGCGCAATACCATATGGAATATGGTGGGAACAGGCTTGCCGCTATTGGCTGGGGTTGCGTTTATACCCTTTATCCTAAAACAATTGGGGGGTGAAGCTTTTGGTGTCGTTGCACTTATTTGGGCCTTAATCGGTTATTTTGGGTTATTTGATATGGGAGTGGGGCGTGCACTTACGTTTGAAATTAGTAAACTGCTTGCAGATGGGCAGGATGCCAAAGTCAGCGGGGCTCTAAAAGCGGGGCTTTTAGTGACGATTGTGACCGGAGTAGTCGGAGCGATTGTAATGTTGCTCATCGCCCCATTACTTGCTCATAGTTGGCTAAAGATTAGTCCGGAATGGCAATCAGATACACAACTTGCGTTCCAAATTGCCGCGCTTGGTGTATTGCCAACAACGGTTACGAGTGGTCTGAGAGGCGCTCTGGAGGGGTTTGGAAGGTTTGCTGAATCAAACGTAATTCGGCTTTTTTTTGGTCTGAGTATGTTTGCGCTCCCAGCGTTATCCGTCAGCTTGCACGGTAATACTTTATGGTGTATTGCACTCTATTTGGTTGGCGCGCGTCTGATTGTGGTTATGTTGAGTCTGATTCAGTTGAGATATCACTTGTTCAATTCAACAGGTTCATTGGCAATTAAAAGTCAGATTGGGGCGCTTTTCTCGTACGGCTTCTGGGTGACCGTTTCTGGGGTTATTGGACCGTTAATGATTTATGGCGACCGATTTTTTGTTGCCGGGGTGGTGGGTGCTGAACAATTGCAGTACTACGCGATACCTCAAGAAGGATTGCAGCGTCTATTGATTATTCCAGTAGCGCTTTGTGGAGCTCTGTTGCCAATATTAACCCCGCTTCGGGGTGGCGCCCTGGTCGACATTTACAAAATCAATCAACGGCGAATAGCGTTCACGATGTTAGCCGCTTGTATGATAGCGGCAGCACTTGCTTATCCAGTCCTTTCATTGTGGTTAACCCCTGATTTCGCGCAGAAGGCGTTGCCTGTCGTATTGATATTAGCTGTGGGTATTTGGTTGAACTCGATTGCTCAACTTCCTTATACCGTACTTCACGCACTGGGCAAACCGCGTTTGACTGCAATGTTTCATCTCGTTGAGTTGGCTTTTTATTTCGTGGTCTTATATTGGTTAGCAACTGTTTTCGGTTTGCTTGGGGCGGCGACAGCATGGCTGTTACGCGTACTTCTTGATTTGATGCTGCTCCACTTCGCAGTCAATAGGTATTTTAAGAAAGAACAAAACCTTGTCTAACACGAATGCGTCGATAATTGATCAATCTTGGCCACTAGAAAATCTTGAGAACGTGGGAGCTTGCCCGTATTGCGGATCCAACAAGCGTGTTCTTGAGTATCCGAATATTCAGGATTGGGCTTTTCAATGTGCTCCGGGAAAATGGAATTATTGGGCATGCCAGAACTGTAGCGCGCTTTATTTGGATCCAAGGCCAACGCAGGAGTCCATTGGGATGGCATACTTAACCTACTATACCCATGGCCTATCCAGGGGCAGCTACGCATTATCGACAAGCAAAAGCCTGATTCGGAATCTTTGTTATTTTGCGTGGTTTGGTATAAAACTTAACCCTCGTCTTCCATTTCCCCGATTCATGTTTCCGCTTTTATCTGTTTTTAGGCGGAGGGTCGCCTCACCTTCATTTATTTTGCAAGTGTTGAATCGCTTACCCAAAGGTAAGGTCATAGACGTGGGTTGCGGAGATGGACAGTTTCTGAATTCTGCTAAACAGCTAGGGTGGAGTACGCTAGGGATCGAAATGGATCCCGAAGCGGTAAGGGTTGTCAGGGCATCGGGACATGATGTCATTCAAGGTACTTATGAGGCCTTGGCGGATTTCGACAACAAGATTGATTGCGTCGTTTGTTCCCATGTACTGGAGCATGTGCATGATCCGAAATCCTTGCTTCTGGCTATTTCTCGTGCGCTCAAGGTCGGAGGAATAGCTCTTATCAGTTTGCCAAACGCTGGAAGCGTCGTCCTTCACACGCTCCGGGAAAATTGGCGTGGGCTTGAAGCGCCACGTCACTTGGCAATTCCGACATTCGAAGGAGCCCTCAATTTGACGCGCACCCTTGGATTCGAAACAGAGGCGACCTTCGTTTCCAAGCTTGAAACGCTGGATGAGTCGCTTGCCATAGCGCAATTCCGTGGCACT
Organism: Azonexus sp.; assembly: GCA_030691385.1. Taxonomy (GTDB): domain Bacteria; phylum Pseudomonadota; class Gammaproteobacteria; order Burkholderiales; family Rhodocyclaceae; genus Azonexus. Next base: position 53,516 of record JAUYEI010000027.1, on the reverse strand, counting down.
GACATGCACGAAGTGGCGAAGCAAGTGGCGCTGCTGAAGGATTGGTCTGGCCGAGTTATGGAAACAAATTCTGATTTTATCAATCTTGTTTTGAAGAAAACCGGAACGAGATCTGAACTGCCCGTGGCGCGTGGCTGAAGGTGGAAATCATCATGAAGCAGTCGATTCGATCTATCCTTCTTGGCTGTCGGATTCCACGGGATCCGCGATGCGCGTAGCCGCCTTGACCAGTGGGCATAACACACCATCAGCAAGATTCAGGATTCGTCAGCATTTGCCGAATTTGCGTAGCGCCGGTGTTGATGTGCGCGAATACTGTCCAGCCTTAGATCAGGCTGCGCGCCTTCCCGGACAGTTGGGCAAGGTACGGGCGCGCTATATTCCGCCGCTGGTCATCGGACAAATGTCACTAAATCTGGCGCTACGCGTTCCTGGAATCATTGGCAGCCATCGAACTGATGTGACATGGTTGGAGCGAAATTTCGTTCCTGGGTTGGACGACATGGTGCGCCTGCTTCGGAAGCCTCTCATTGTGGATATTGATGACGCGATCTGGCTCTACAATCCCTTGGGCAAGAGCCAAATCGCTCGACTGGTTGGGTATGCTGATATGGTCTTTGCCGGCAATGCGTTTCTTGCAGACTGGTGCTCGCAGTATTGCTCAAACATTCGTGTGATTCCCACCGCTGTTGATGCCGATCGGTTTGCGCCTAGATTAACGCCCAAGGATCCGGATTCGCCGTTTGTCATCGGGTGGATCGGTACTTCTGGAAATTTTCGGTTCCTTAAGGCGATTGAAGGTTCCCTAGTCAGGTTCCTGAGTGATCATCCGTCGGCACGCTTGATGATTGTTGCGGATCGAGCACCAACTGAACTCTCCGTCCCATTGGAACAATTGCTGTTTCGACCATGGAATCCGACTACTGAGCACTTGCTCCTGCACGAATTTGATGTGGGGATAATGCCGATCGACGATAGCGATCTGTCCCGAGGTAAGTGCAGCTTCAAGATGCTGCAATATATGGCAGCAGGCATACCGGTGATCGCATCGCCCTTTGGAATGAATAAAGAAGTTCTATCCTTAGGTAGTTTCGGCATTGCCGCTGGTTCAAGTGATGAATGGCAAGATGCATTCGCGACTTTTTCTCGTAGCCCTGCGAAACGGGAAGCTGCCGGGCGCATTGCGAGAGATGTCTTGATCAATAGATTCTCCCTAAACAAAGTGTCCGAGAACATATTAGACAGTATTTCGTTTTTTTGTTAATAATAGGCGCCGGCATTTGTTATGGAATTTGATGGAGCGCATTTATGATGAGCGGCAATAGATTAACGGATTTTCCGGAACTAATATTGCTCGGTACTTGGGTAATTGCGATATTTGGTTATTTCATATCGTTTGGTCCCGTAAGCCTTGTTGTACTTGTTTATGTATTATCTTTTTGTCTTGCATTTTTTTTGGGGGGGGTTGGAGCACTCAAAGTACTCAAAGTGCTCCCGAAGAAGTCAGTTGCTGCTTCGCCATCATTGCTGGCTTCGTTGGTTATTGTTTTGGTACTTGCCAATATATATTATGCAGTAAATGTATTAACTTTTATATCGTATTCTGGGTCTATTGTCTCCGCATTGAATGAAATTCGCCAATCAATGCTGCAGGGAGATCCTGTAATTGATGGTATGAGCTATTTTGTGAATGCCAATCAGCTTCTTTTTGGGTTAGCGACCTTGGGATTCGTGCTGCTGCAGCAACGCAGGGTCACCTATTCAATGAAGTATCGGTCAAGATTCTTTAGTGGATATGCGGTTAAATCTAATTGGCTGTTTGTTTTTGGAGTTTGCCTGGCGCTTGGTGTCTCGATGTTGGATGGATCAAGGTCATTTTTTATGAGTGCAATTTTGATGCTGTTGTTTACTCTCTACCAATTGAAGCTGGTTCGATTAAAGCGCATCATATTTATTTGTATAGTTGTCCTGTTTTTGTTTGCAGTAACCTTTCCGATCTTTCGGCCAGATGTTGCGAATACCCTTGAGGGACTCAAGTTCGTATTCGTCTACATTTTTGGAGGTCTTGGTTCACTTGATTATGTCATGCGTGGCGACACAATCGTTTATTGGAGAGATGTTGAATCTTTGGCAAACAAGCTTGAGGCCTTCGGGTTGCCGTTAGGTGGCCTCGATCTTCTGGCCATGCAGATGGACTATGCCGATTTGCCGGGGGGGTACAGCACAAATGTATATACGGCACTGGGTGTTTACTATCAATATTTTGGATATGCATCGCTTGTTTTCGCGTTCCTCATCGGTGGGCTTTTCAAATATGTATCATCAGCTTCCAGACAAGGTGTGATTTGGGTATATATTTATTCATTTTATCTCACTGCCTTGGTTCTTTCGATATTCCATGATTATTTGGTTTCCACTACCTACTTGTTGTTCAAAATATTTTTTATCTATTTTGTTTTGAATTTTCTTGAAATGCTGTTTGGTGACAGGTATTTTAAATCTCATACAAAGGTTTGGTGAGGCCATGTGTGGCATTGCTGGTTCTATTAATATAAATCTTTCAGAGGCGGTGGTCGACACAGTTCTTCGTGCTATCGAGAGACGTGGCCCAGATGGTCGGGGCATTCGACGGCTTGGGCCTGCGACGTTAATGCATACTCGGCTTTCCATCATTGATCTGTCTGAGTATGCTGCACAGCCGATGGTTTCGTTTTGTGGCCGCTACCATATTGTTTTTAATGGTGAGATATATAACTATCAAGAACTCCGGGCATTATTTCAAGGCGAACATAATTTTCGGTCGCATTCTGATACGGAAGTTGTTCTTGCCTATTTTTTGAAGTTTGGCACTAAGGCTCTTGACTATTTCAGAGGCATGTTCGCGTTCGCAATCTGGGATGCGGAGAAAAATGAATTATTCCTTGCGCGTGATCGCCTGGGTGTAAAGCCGCTTTTCTATTGCTCTGTTGGCGATTCGTTTGGTTTTGCTTCACGGCCCGCAGCCCTTTGTGCGCTGCTACCGGGGTTGAGTCGCTCGATTAGCAGGCAGGCGGTTCGTTATTTTATGGAGGCAGGCTATGTGCCGGCGCCTTACTCGATTTTTGAGAATGTTCAGAAATTAGAACCTGGGCATTACCTGACGGTGACAGGTAAGGGTGTTACAAAGACGCAATACTGGTCGGCAGACCATATCGAGACAGATCAATCTTTGGGGGACGCGCAAGAGAGTGATTTGCTGGATGAAATTGACGCATTGATCGATGACTCAGTGCGTCTTCGGTTGGTCAGTGATGTGCCCCTCGGAGCATTTTTGTCTGGTGGTATAGATAGTTCACTCGTCGCGGCGTACATGATGAAGCATTCAAAGGAGCCGGTACGAACCTTCACTATCGGCTTCCAAGACAAGGTGTTTGATGAAAGCGAGTTTGCCGCGGCTGTTGCCACTCACTTGGGCACCGAACACACGTGCGAGCGGCTTGCGGTCGACGACCTGCTCGAACTCATGCCAACTTTTGTCAAGCAGTATGATGAGCCGTTTTTCGATTATTCGGCCTTTCCTGTCATGGCGGTCTCGCGTTTGGCACGCAGATCGGTGACGGTTAGCCTTTCTGGGGATGGCGGAGATGAAGCTTTTGGTGGATATCATTATTACCAGATAATGAACCGGCTGCAGCAGGCACACAGGATGCCGCTTGCTTTGCGCAAGATGTTGAACTCTTCGGCTCAACTTTCGTCAGTGCAGCGCATGCGTTGGCTCGGCAAAGTTATTGCTATAGATGGTTCCGCGCCTGCCTATGCATTTATGCGGGGCGTTATCAAAGATGCTACCAATTTGATGAAGGCATCTCTATTGGAAGGAACACATCCACTTTCATATCTTTTCAGTGAACGTGCTTCAAATTTTCCTGGCGATTTGTCATATGCGGAAACCGGAATGCGGCTCGATTTGGCCTACACTCTCCCTGACGATTATTTGCAGAAGGTAGATGTGGGGTCAATGGCTTTTTCCCTGGAGGCAAGGGATCCATTGCTCGACCACAAGATCATCGAGTGGGCTGCCAAACTTCCCCTGAGCTGGAAAATCCGGAATGGGACCAACAAGTACCTCCTGCGCCAGTTAGCTTACCGGTACATCCCCAGAGAAATCCTGGACCGCCCAAAAATGGGGTTCGGTGTGCCGATGGCGCAATGGTTAAGGGGGGGGCTGCGTGCTTGGGGTGAGTCTTTGATGGAAGACGATCAGGCGTTTGATGCGTTGGAACTTAATGCACAAGCCGTGAGATCTCTTTGGAAAGCACATCAGAAAAATAAATTGCAGGCGCATACTGCGCTCTGGAGTGTTCTGGTGCTGCTGCAGTTTTACAAGAGTCAAGTTGAGCAAAGCGCATGAAGATTGTCGTCAATGCGTACTCGGCTCGAATGGGCGGTGGGCAGACATACCTCAAGAATATTTTCGCCCACATGCCGGCACGGACGGACGTGGAGATGCTGGTATTTGCACCGGCCTCCCTTGAGTTGCCGGCTGACCCACAAATCAAGCGTGCTTACAGTCGTTGGCCAACCACCAACCCGTTGCTCCGAGCGTTGTGGGAGCGTTGGGTTTTACCCCGCTTCTTGCGTCGCGAACGTGCGGATGTGCTGTTCTGTCCGGGCGGGGTTGTGGGCACTCGCGTTCCAACTGGGTGCAAGGTCGTTACGATGTTCCGCAACATGATTCCGTTCGATCCGGCGTTGGTGGGCAGCATGCCTTTGGGCTTGCAGCGGTTGCGCAACGTGATTTTGCGGCGAGTGCTGTTGCGAAGCATGGCACAAGCGGATTTGACCATCTTTATTTCCGACTACGCACGCAGGCTGATCGAGCGCTTGGCACGCATTCCGAATCCGGTGACGATCCCGCATGGGATCAGTGAGAAATTCCGTTCGGCTGGACATGCTTTACCTCGTCCGAATGGTGCGCCTGAGGGGCGATACTTGCTCTATGTTTCGCGCTTTGACATCTACAAGCACCACCGTGAGGTCGTCCGTGCTTTCGCTGCATTACCTATGAAACTCCGCGAGGGCTTGAACCTTGTGTTTCTTGGCGAGACCGACATGCCAGAGGCCGGGCCTGTGGCTCAATTGGTTCAGGAACTCGGCCTTGATGGCCAAGTGATGATGCCTGGTGCGGCGCCGTATGAAAGTCTTCCGGCGTGGTATCAACATGCCCATGCAATCCTGTTTGCCTCGTCTTGCGAAAACTGCCCAAATATTTTGCTGGAATCCATGGGGAGCGGACGGCCTGTGCTGTCGTCGAACGTGATGCCAATGCCCGAGTTCGGCGGGGGGGAAATCGCCTATTTTTCGCCATTCGATTCTCAAGGCATCGTGCGAGCGATGGTTCAGGTTTTGAGTGATAGTGAATACGCGCAGAGGGTTGCACGTGCTGCTTTGCTGCGAAGCGGTCGCTATGACTGGAAGATAACTGCCCAGGAAACGTGGTGCCGGCTATTTGAGTTGGCAGAGCATAAAAAAACGTGAGAGGAATGTTGTGGGTAAACAGGGGGCAGATGTGAGAGTTTTGGTGCTTGGTGCGTCAGGAATGCTTGGCAACGCGGTACTGCGTGTTTTTGCCGAGAGTCGCGGCTTTGAAGCTTTTGGAACAGTGCGTTCGAATCGTTCGGCCAAATTGCTCCCGTTGGTAGTGCAGCCGCATTTGATTGTAGGTGTCGACGTCGAGAGTGTGGATAGCCTGTTGGCAGTGTTTAGTAAGGTTCAGCCTGATGTAGTCATCAACTGTATTGGTCTGGTCAAGCAACTTTCTGAGGCTGACGACCCATTAGCAGCGATTCCAATCAATTCCTTGCTACCACATCGCTTGGCTCGTTTATGCACTGTTGCTGGCGCGCGTTTTATTCATATGAGCACGGATTGTGTGTTTTCAGGTTCCAAGGGGATGTATACCGAGGCAGATCTTTCGGATGCCAAGGACCTATACGGGCGCAGCAAATTCCTTGGCGAGGTTGACTATCCAAACGCGATCACGCTAAGGACGTCGATCATTGGTCACGAACTAGAAGGTGCGAGAAGTCTGGTGGGTTGGTTTCTCTCGCAAAGCGGCTCGGTGAAAGGGTTCAGAAGAGCAATTTTTTCCGGCTTGCCGACTGTGGAAATTGCCCGGTTAATCCGGGATCACGTCCTGCCGTATCCGCAATTGCGAGGGCTTTATCATGTTTCCGCTGATCCGATCAGCAAATATGACCTATTGCGGCTGGTAGCGAATGCCTATGGAAAAGCTATCGATATCGAAGCCGATGAGAATTTTGTAATCGATCGTTCGCTGGATTCTTCGCGCTTCCGTTCGATTACCGGATTCCAGCCAAAACCTTGGGCTGAATTGGTTAACTCCATGAAGGATTTTGGCTAGATCGATTTTTGAAAGGACAATTATGTTCAAGAATAAGACTTTATTGATTACCGGGGGCACCGGCTCATTCGGTAATGCTGTTCTCCAGCGCTTCCTGCATACCAATATTTCCGAAATCCGGATTTTCAGCCGCGATGAAAAGAAGCAAGAGGACATGCGTATCGCTTTGAATAGCGACAAGCTCAAGTTCTACATTGGTGATGTACGAAACTACGACAGCATTCATGATGCGCTGCGTGGAGTTGATTATGTTTTCCATGCCGCAGCGTTGAAACAGGTTCCGTCATGCGAGTTCTACCCTATGGAAGCGGTTCGCACGAATGTGCTGGGTGCTGAGAACGTGATGCGTGCGGCGATTGCCAACGAGGTTGAGCGCTGTGTCGTGCTCAGCACCGACAAGGCTGTTTACCCAATTAACGCCATGGGTATTTCCAAGGCAATGATGGAGAAATTGATGGTGGCAAAGTCGCGGCTTTGCGATCCCGGGAAGACGATTCTTTCTGCTACCCGCTATGGCAATGTGATGGCTTCCCGAGGCTCAGTTATTCCTTTGTTCCTGGATCAACTTCAGTCGGATAAGCCACTGACGATCACCGATCCGAGCATGACCCGTTTTTTGATGACGCTTGAAGAGTCTGTGGATCTCGTTTTGTATGCTTTCGAGAACGCTCGCCCAGGGGATATTTTTGTTCAGAAGGCACCGGCATCCACGGTAGGTGACCTGGCTCAGGCAATGAAGGAATTGCTTGGCCGGAGTAATGAAATCAAGACTATTGGCACCCGACATGGTGAGAAACTCTACGAGTCACTTCTGTCTCGCGAAGAAATGGCGCGAGTTGAAGACTTGGGTGGTTATTACCGGGTGCCAGCTGATTCCAGGGATCTCAATTACAACAAGTATTTTGTCGAAGGCGAAACGGAGGTTTCGGCGCTCGATGATTACACCTCGCACAACACGGAACGTCTCGATGTCGAGGGGGTAAAGCGGACGCTGATGAAGTTGGACATCATTCGCGAGGTTGTCAATGCGTAAGCTTAAAGTGATGACGATCGTGGGCACTCGCCCCGAGATTATTCGTCTCTCTCGTGTCATGGCGAAGCTGGATCAGTATTGTGAGCATGTGATCGTCCATACTGGGCAGAACTATGACTATGAATTGAATGAGGTCTTTTTCAGCGATTTGGGGATACGCAAGCCGGACATGTTTCTGGAGGCGGCCGGGGCGACGGCGGCCGACACTATTGGGCAAGTAATTATGGCTGCCGACAAGGCGCTACAGAAATATCAGCCGGAAGCGTTGTTGTTGCTGGGTGATACCAATAGTTGCCTGGCTGCGATTGCGGCCAAGCGGCGAAAGATTCCTGTTTTCCACATGGAGGCGGGGAATCGCTGTTTCGATTTTCGTGTGCCGGAGGAGATCAACCGCAGGATCGTCGACCACACCTCGGATATCAACCTGACCTATAGCGAGATCGCCCGTGAATACCTGTTGCGCGAGGGATTTCCTCCGGATCAGGTAATCAAGACTGGTAGCCCGATGCGGGAAGTAATCGAACATTACGGGCCCGGTATTGAGGCGTCTGATGTTTTGAGTCGCCTGGCCTTGAATAAGCATCGCTATTTCGTTGTGAGTTCGCATCGTGAAGAAAATGTGGACTCCCCGGAAAACCTCGGGAAGCTGTTCGATATCCTGAATGCCTTGGCGGAAAAATACCAGGATCCAGTTATCGTTTCGACCCATCCGCGTACACGCAAGCGACTGGAGACCATGAACCGGGAGGCTCATCCGCTTGTGCAGTTCCTGAAGCCTTTCGGTTTTCTGGATTACATCAAGCTACAGACGGAGTCACGCTGCGTATTGTCGGACAGTGGCACCATTACGGAGGAATCGTCCATCCTGAATTTCCCGGCACTGAATCTGCGCGAGGTTCATGAGCGGCCGGAGGGGTTCGAGGAGGCTGCGGTGATGATGGTCGGATTGAGTATTGACCGGGTAATGCAGGGTTTGGCGATTCTGGAATGTCAGCCACGTGGCGAGCATCGGGCGTTACGAATGGTCAACGATTACACGCCGGATAACGTTTCGGAGAAGGTGCTTCGCATCATTCAGAGCTATACCGATTTCGTTAACCGGAAGGTATGGCGCAAGACGGAAACGGCGTAGGGCGGATTTCGAAGAATGCGGGTTCTTGTGTTGTCCCAGTATTACTGGCCGGAGACTTTTCGTATTACGGAGGTTGTGCAAGCACTCCGGGATGAAGGGTGTGACGTGCTGGTTTTGACCGGTCAACCAAATTACCCCTCGGGTTCGACTTTGAAGGGATATTCCTGGTGGTCAGTTGGGGCGGAACAGCACGATGGTGTCCGGATTTTTCGTGTCCCCCTTTTCCCTAGAGGCCAAGGCTCCGCTTTGCGTCTTGCATTGAACTATTTGTCGTTTGTGTTTTCTGCGGCAGTTTTCGGCCCTTGGCTGCTACGGGGGCGTTCGATTGACTCGGTTCTGGTTTTTGCTCCGTCGCCCATTCTTCAGGCTATTCCCGCAGTATGGTTGGCCTGGCTGAAAAATGCTGTGCTGATCACATGGGTTCAGGACTTGTGGCCGGAGAGCTTGAGTGCAACGGGTTTTGTCCGTAACCAGAAATTGCTCACCACTGTCGCCTCTATGGTTCGATGGATCTACCGAAAGAACGACATGCTATTGGTCCAGTCCCAGGCTTTCATTGAGCCGGTTCGGAAAATGGCGGGCAATACGCCGGTTTGTTACCACCCGAATCCTGGTGATTTTGCGTTTTCCAGATCAGCGATAATAGAAAGTTGCCCCTTGGTTTTCGAGTCAGGGTTCAATGTTGTATTCGCAGGTAACTTGGGGAGCGTGCAGGCACTTGAAACGATTCTCGACGCTGCCGAGATTCTCCATGGGGAAAAGGACATTACGCTGATTTTGGTCGGTAGCGGCAGCCGTAGCGATTGGTTGCAATTGGAAGTGTCTCGACGAAAGATAAGCAATGTTCTGTTGCCTGGTCGTTTTCCGCTATCAGCAATGCCATCAATCATGTCGCGGGCCTCGGCGCTTCTGGTGAGTCTGGTACGGAGTCCGATCATGAGTCAGACCGTACCGAGCAAAGTGCAGGCCTATCTGGCAGCAGGAAGGCCGATCATTGCATCACTTGACGGAGAGGGGGCGCGAGTTGTTCTCGAGGCAAAAGCTGGTGTTACCTCTCCTGCCGAAGATGCCAATGGACTGGCTGATGCAATTCGGCAGTTGAGAAATGCGCCGCCGGAAATTCTCGAGGCTATGGGAAAGAATGCTCGTGCCTATTATGAAAGAAACTTTGAGCCGCGTCTTTTGGCTCGTAAATTGAAAGAGACTCTGCTGACGACTTTTAAGGAAGTTCGATGATCCTCTTGACTGGCGCGTCAGGTTTTGTCGGCAGAGCTGTGTGGGCGTTGCTGGAAAAACGTGGTCCTGTCCGGGTGGTGTTGCGAGATACCGATGCCGCCGCCTTTCAGGTAGGTGTTGATGTTGTTCAGGGGACTTTATCGTCTGAACAAGATTGGGTAGGGGCGCTGAAGGGGGTTTCGGTTGTCATCCATTGCGCAGCACGTGTGCATGTCATGAACGATGAATCTGCCGATCCCTTAGCTGAGTTCAGACGCGTAAATGTTGATGGTACCTTGCGCTTGGCTAGGCAGGCTGCGGAAGCGGGGGTGCGACGGTTCGTCTTTCTTAGTTCGATTAAGGTCAACGGCGAGCATACTTTGCCGGGGCAGCCATTTATGCCTGACCAGTTGCCTGCGCCAGTTGATCCTTATGGAGTCTCCAAATACGAAGCTGAAAAGGGGTTACGGGAGCTCTCGCATCAGACAGGGATGGAAGTGGTCATCATTCGTCCGCCCTTGGTCTATGGGCCTGGGGTCAAGGCGAATTTTCTGGCAATGATGCGGTGGTTGTCGCGCGGGATTCCGCTTCCACTCGGCGGCGTGACGGAGAATCAGCGCAGTCTTGTGTTTCTGGATAATCTGGTCGATCTGATTATTACCTGCATCGATCATCCGGCCGCCGGAAACCAGACTTTTCTGGTTTCCGATGATGAAGACTTGTCGACCGCAGCATTGTTGCGCCGGATGGCTGCAGCGTTGGGCAGGCCGGCGCGGCTGATTTCAGTGCCGGTAGGCTTGATCATGCTCGGAAGTAGATTAATCGGCCGGCCGGGGATTGCTCAGAGATTGTGTGGTTCGCTGGATGTCGATATCAGCAAGACCAGGGAATTGCTCGACTGGTCGCCGCCAATCAGCGTTGATGAGGGCTTGCGGCGGACTGCGGCGCACTGGCTGGCGACGGAGGGGGCTGGGAGATGAACTGCTACGGTCGACGGCAAAAAACGGCCGAAATTGCAGGTCTGGAGACGGGATCTTGAACTGGAGATGGGCAAGCCGGTTAAAATCATCGATCTGGCGCGGCGCATTGAATTGTCTGGAAACTGGATAAATGAACGAAAGCGAAATGGTGCAGGATGACGAGATCAGCCTGTTCGATCTGTGGGAAAGGTTGTGCAAGGGCTGGCGAACTATCGTCGGAGGCGTAGTGCTTGGCGTAGGTGGTGCGCTGTCGGCTATCGTCGTGATTCCCGCGAAGTATGAGTCGGTGACGACATTGCAGGTGGGCAAGGTGGCGGGTACCGTCATCGAGGCTTCGGAAACGGTCGTTGCACGCTTGGGTTCGCCTGCGTTTTTGATGGAAATGGCCACGAAGATAGGCGATGACAGGTTGCTTCAGGAACTCAGGGAGAATGCCAATGGCAAAGGTATCGTCAATGTCTCGATAGTCAAGGGGACTGCGATGATCTCGCTCAAGGTAAGCGGCCAAACGCCCGATGAGGTACGAAAACGCAACAAGATCATTATCGAAATGCTGGTGCGTCGCCACGATGAGACTACCTTGCCGCTGAAAGACAGGATCACCGCGGACATCAAACTCAGCAGGGAAAAGCTGAACGTTGTTGAGCGGGAAGTGGACGAACTTACCAAAGCTTCAGGCATTAATTCAAATATCAAGGATGGGCAATTTGCACCGGTTTCGCTACTGACATCGCTGCGAGTGCAAAAACAATCAGAGATTTTCGGTCTCAGGCAGTTGTTGGCTTCGATGGAGTTGTCTCTGTTGCCACCGGTTACTTTGCCGACTCAGGCGCTGGAGGCATCCTACATCGCGGACCGGCCGGCCTCCCCGAAGAGGGGGCTATTGCTGGCATTGGGTGGCATCGGTGGCCTGCTGGCTGGCGTGCTCGGGGTCTTTGTGGCCGACGCCTGGCGACGAGCCAGGGAAGAACGCCGTATCGTCGATTAATGCGGACCTTTCGGTTGAGCCTGAAAATCACGCGCATGCGTGAGTGCTTTATGCTGTCGGGCGAGTGATTTTCCTTGCTATTACCGAGACGGAAGTTCTGTTGAGTCTCCATACCGGCGAGGCTCGCCAGAGCGTAATCACGACTGATAAGGCGTTGCGCTTCCATGATGGATTTACAGCTTCCGATTGGGCTTTTCGCCGCAATGTGCCGGATCGCAAAGGATAGTCTGGCATGAAAAACCACAAGCAGGAACTCTTTGGCCGGATGCAGCGCCAATACCATCGGCACCATCAGTGGCGATTAGGTCAGGATGGACTATTCATCCCTCATTCCTACAACGAAAAGTCACCGGATGCTTTGTCGTGGTGGGATGACGTTGGGTTCATCTTAAATGGGCGGCGTGTCATCGTGTGGTGGCAGCACCCGCGCTATGTATATGACTGTGCAATTGACGAGCAATCCTGGATTGAGGCTGGCCCGGGCCCACAGGATGACTGGCTGTTTGATGGGGCAACGACGAATTACAAGCGGGTTGGCAAGTCGCGCAAGAAGATCGTTAGCTACACCTCTCGCCAGCCAGCGGCTGAACAGGATGCTCACTACGAGCATTTGCGCTCAATCGGCGAACGCCTGACTGCTGAAGGCATTGATCTGGAGGTTAAAGCCTCGTGGAAACGTGAACGCTTGAATTGGGCGACCGGCGTCGGCCTGGTTGTTCCGCTGGAAGTTCGAAACGAAGCCGAACTGGCTCAAGTTGCGTCATTGGCGCGACGGCTGCTTCTGGGGCTGACGACTTTGGAGCAGGAGTTTCCTGGGTACCGCTACAACAGGGTGGATTGGATCAAGGAGCGCGAGGTGGCAAAGTGATTACGACACTTCGTCTTTTTTCCCTTAATCGTTTTCCAATCGAAACGAGCACTGCTTGGTATCTCAACGATTTGGGTGAGTTTCGAGGCAAACAGGCGCTTTACACCCAGCAATCACCGCAGCGGCTGAAGGCACTCCGAGAGTCGGCGATCATTGAAAGTGCCGTTTCCTCGAATCGGATTGAGGGGGTAACGATTGATCTGAATCGAGTCCGCGATGTTTTGGTTGCACCAAGACCGCTATTTCGTGACCGCGATGAGGAAGAGGTTCGTGGCTACCGTGATGCTTTGGCCCTCATCCACAAGGATGCCGCTGAACTGCCTATCAGCAACGAAACGATCTGTCGGTTGCATGCACTGACCCGTGGCCAAATCTGGGACGCCGGAAAATACAAAGAACGGGATGGCGACATCATCGAGCGTTACCCAGACGGGTCTGAACGTGTTCGGTTCCGAACCATTCCTGCCGCACAAACACAGGCTGTTATGGATGTGCTGGTGGCTGACTGGCAGCAATGCCTTGAAGAGCGCTGGGTGCCACCGCTGATTGCGCTTGCTGCTTTCAATCTGGATTTTCTGTGTATTCACCCATTCCGAGATGGTAATGGGCGTGTTTCTCGCCTCCTGTGGCTGTTGCTGAGTTATCAAGTTGGTTACGAGGTAGGTCGCTATATTAGCCTGGAGCGCTTGGTTGAGCAGAGCAAGGATCGTTACTACGAGACGCTGGAACTAAGCTCGAAGGACTGGCACGAGGGCAAACACAACCCTTGGCATTACATCAACTACGTCCTGTCCATCAAAAAAACGGCTTACCGTGATTTCGTTGAGCGTGTTGGTGAAATCAAGGCGCCTCGTGGTGAGAAGCGTGAGATGGTTGTTGCAGGTATCAATCAACTGCTCTCGCGTACCAAAGGCGAATTCAAGATTAGCGAGTTGGAACAGGTTTGCCCCGGCGTTAGTCGAGACATGGTTCGCTATGTCTTGCGTGAACAGCAGGAACTGAAGTTGATTAGCTGTTCTGGACGTGGTTCTGGCGCAATGTGGTCAAGAGCAAATGGCGGCAATGAGGGTAATCAATTACCTCCAAGTAAGGGTAATGACAGGGGTAATAACAAATGAGCCGCTTGGATATTTAACCATGGGAAATGCCGTCACACTTAGCCTCAAAAGTCGCTTGAAGTGTTTTCTGGCAACAAAGTGCCAGATTTTAGAATGTCATATGACACAGTGAAAAAACATGAAAAGGCTATTTGATCTCCTGCTGGTAGCTGTAGCCAGTGTTTTTTTGCTGGTTCCAGTGCTGTTGGTCGCGCTATTGGTGCGCTTGACCTCGCCTGGCCCGGCTTTGTATTGGTCGGATCGAGTCGGGCGGCGCAACCTTGTTTTCAGAATGCCAAAATTTCGCAGCATGCGTGTTGGTACTCCGGCGGTAGCGACCCATTTGCTCGTGGATCCGAAGGCCTGTCTGACGCCGATTGGATCATTCCTGCGTAAATCCAGCCTCGACGAATTGCCGCAGTTGTGGAGCATTCTGGTCGGTGACATGAGCTTTGTCGGCCCACGGCCGGCGCTGTTCAATCAGGATGATTTGATTGCCATGCGCACCGAGCGCGGCGTGCATGAACTACTGCCCGGATTGACTGGGTGGGCGCAGGTGAATGGGCGCGATGAACTGCCGATTCCAGAAAAAGTCGAACTCGATGTGGTGTATTTGAAGCGCCGGTCTTTCTGGTTTGATATACGGATTCTCTGGCTGACGGCAGTCAAGGTGCTTAGGCGAGATGGGGTTACGCACTGATCAATACCAGGCGGTCTATGTAAAATTCATCGGCACCCACAAGGAGTACGATGCCATAGACGCAGAATCTGTAGAAATGGATGTTTGACATGGACATTCGCCCGATCGGCGAAAAGCGGGAACATTGAAGCCAAACGAATGCTTTGCTGCGCTCGTCGCTGAATATAGGAAGAGGTGACTATGCGAATATCAGAGGATGCCGCCCGGAGAGCTATAAGCCTTATTTCCGCGCAGTTTGGGGATGGCGCAAAAATATGGCTCTTCGGCTCTCGGGTGGATGACCAGAAGCGTGGCGGAGACGTAGATATTTTCGTCGAAACCGAATCCGCCGACGCATTGCGCAAGGTGAAGTGCAAATCAGACCTAACCGACCTTTTCGATCTAAAAGTTGACTTGATTGTTGGTACGGGAGACAAGCCAATTCACCGGATAGCCAAAAGTACAGGAGTTCGCCTTAGATGAGTGAAAATCTCAGCATTCTTCAGAAGAAGCTGGAGAACTTGGTTCGGATGCAAGCTGACGTGCAGCACTCCATTAGCAAGATGGCCGGGCCGCTGACTACCATCAAGGAAGGAGATGTATCCGTCCTGACGTTGGATGAGCGCGAGATAATTTCGGCCTTTACTACGCGTTTTGCGACCTACCAGGAGCAGATTGGGAAGTCGATGAAAAGCGTGGCAATCGAGGAAGAAAGCGCAACCAGCCCATTTGGTGCCGTATTGGCTTTGATGGAGAAGCTGAGCATTCTCGACAACCTTGAAAAATGGAAGCTTGTTCGGGAGCTTCGTAATTCCGTGAATCACGAATACGAAGATGACGCAAACGAACTGCATCAGATATTAAGCAACATGGTTGAGAGTGCTCCATGGCTGTTTGCTATCCATGAGCGTTTAGTATCTTTTGTTAAAGAAAACTATCTCCCTTGAACCTTGAAACCTCAGTTGGACGTGGCAGATGGTGCGCCTGGGCGGGATGGCCGGCGCGAAGCGACGACGCAGCAGGCTCATGCCTGCAAGGAGAAGCGACCAAGCCGGGCGCCCGACCAGGCGTGCCAGCGGCCGCGTAGCGCTGTCACCCAACGGGTGAATGGCATCGAAGGCAGGGGAGCCCGTATTCACGCGGCAGACCAGACATGGATGAGCGGTCAACTGAGGTTTCAGGGTTGAAACTTGCCAGAGGCGGTGTTGGCAGCGGTTACAATCGCTAGCTCAATTCAGGATTAACCGGGCTTTCCCCGCGCATGCATGTGACTAAAGTTTTCCTTTCACTCTTCGTTTTTCTATTCGATCTATCTGCCCTGATTTTTGCTTGGGTGGGTGGATTTCTATTACGTTTCAATTTTGATCTGCCTGGCAATTTTGCTGCGGTGATGGGCTGGGGTTTGGTGTTTCTGTTGCCAGCGCACGCTGTAGCTTGCCGTGTTGCAGGTTTGTATCGTGGCATCTGGATGTTTGCCAGTTTGCCGGACTTGAAGCGGGTTTTGCGGGCTGTTGGGCTGTCTACCGCAGGATTGATGGTGTTTTTTGTCTTGTATCGGACCGAGCAGCAGGTCGTGCCGCGTTCCTTGCTGATCCTTTACCCGATGCTGATGATGCTCTACATGGGCGGTGGTCGGGCAGCATACCGGATGTGGAAGGAGCATCGCTTGTATGGCGGCCTGATCGCTCAGGGCAAGCCGGTGGTGATTGTCGGGGCTGGGCGTGGTGGCGCCATGCTGGTGCGCGAACTCGAACGTAGCGCTGATTGGCGCGTCGTCTGTCTGGTTGATGATGATCGCAGCAAGTGGGGGCGAGAGCTTTCCGGACATCGGGTGGTAGGGGGTATTGATGCCTTGCCGGAGGTGCTGGCTTCAGAAAAAGCGTCGCATGTGATCCTGGCCATGCCGTCGGCTGCAGCCGAAACGTGCCGCCGGGCAACCGATCTGGCAGTGGAGGCCGGGGCGCATATTTTTACTGTGCCAGGGCTGGAAGATGTGATGGCTGGGCGGGTTGCCATTTCGTCGATTCGCCCTGTGGCAATTGAGGATTTGCTCGGTCGGGAGCCAGTGTGGATTGATTCTCAGCATGTGGCAAGCATGGTGGCCGGCAGGACTATTTTGGTGACTGGCGCGGGGGGGTCGATTGGCAGTGAGTTATGTCGGCAACTGGCGCGTTTCAGGCCTGCGAAGCTCGTGCTGTTCGAGCAAAGTGAGTTCGCGCTTTATACGTTGGAGCAGTGGTTCTCGGTGCATATGCCAGAGATTTCCCTGGTGCCGTTGGCAGGTGATGTCAAGGATGCGGCGCGCTTGGATGAGGTGTTTTCAGCCTATCAGCCGCAAGTGGTTTTCCACGCTGCAGCTTACAAGCATGTGCCGCTGATGGAAGTGGGCAATGCCTGGCAGGCGGTACGCAACAACGTGTTGGGTACCTTGCGGGTGGCGCAGACGGCGAGTCGTTTCGGGGCTGAGCGTTTTGTGCTGATTTCGACTGACAAGGCAGTCAACCCGACCAACGTGATGGGCGCGACCAAGCGATTGGCTGAGATGGTCTGCGAAGCCTTGCACTGTCAGAGTTCCGGGACGCAATTCGAGATGGTTCGTTTTGGCAATGTGTTGGGCAGTACCGGCAGTGTGATCCCCAAGTTTCAGGAGCAGATTGCCCGTGGCGGACCAGTGACGGTTACCCACCCGGAAATCACCCGCTATTTCATGTCGATTCCGGAAGCGGCGCAACTGGTGCTACAGGCGGCAGCGATGGGGCAGGGCGGGGAGATATTTGTACTCGACATGGGTGAGCCAGTCAGGATCGTCGATCTGGCACGCAAGATGATTCACCTTTGCGGCTATACGGATAGCGAAATTCGTATTGAGTTTTCCGGCTTGCGTCCGGGCGAGAAGCTTTATGAAGAATTGCTGGCCGATGCCGAGCAAACCCGGCCAACACCGCACCCCAAATTGCGGATAGCTCAGGGTCGCGCGGTCGACGATGAATTTTTGCTGAATTTACAAGTTTGGCTTAGCGAAACCAGCCAGAACGATGATGTCGTGCGCGAGGTGTTGCGGCGCTGGGTTCCGGAGTATTGTCCGGCGATCAATCTTTGATTCGATATCTTTATTGGTTGATGCCGGCTTTTAGGGCGAGCCTTGTCGAATCTCTGTGTTGATATCAACATCTTCATAAACTGAAGCCAACGAGATGTTCTGGTTCAAACTGTGAAGCTGGATGGTGTCGCCGGGGCGAATCGGGTGGAGTACCCACAGTCCTTCGGCATTTTTCCGGAATAAATCCGCGTGCTGGCGATCCTGTTCAATGAGCAGGTATTCCTGGAGTTCCGGTATTTTCTGGTAGAGCTCGAATTTGCGGCTACGGTCGTAGGCGGCGGTGGAGTCGGATAGCACTTCGGCAATGAGGATCGGGTGCGCCTTGGCCAGATTGGCCTCGGGCGTCTTGTCGCGATGGTCACAGGTTACGAAGACGTCAGGGTAGAGCGCGGCATCAGCGGCCTTGATCTGAACTTTCATGCCGGAAACGAACGGTCGGCAGGGTGATCCTGATAGGCTGGATTTTAAGGTGACAAACAAATTGCCTAGTATCGTGTAATGCGCGTCTGTGCCGCCAGACATGGCAAATACTTCGCCGGACCAATATTCATGGCGCTCGACCTGTTTTTCTTCCCAGGCCATGTAGGCGTCCATGTCAAAGGTGTTTTTTGTCTGGGGTATGACCATGACGCTGATCTCCGGAGAATGGTGAGAGAATATCGATGCCAGAAGCGCTTGGCAATCGCCGATTTATTTTCGCGTTGACAATGCTTTCTCCTTCACCTAGTTTTCGCGGCCTCGCTCACCTTGTCTGCTATTGATTCCATGGAATTCCTGGACCTTCCCGAATTACTTTCCGCTGCCGGCACCGTGCGGCTTCCCGGTTCAAAAAGCATTTCCAACCGCGTGCTCTTGCTGGCAGCGCTCGCGCAAGGTGGAACCGAAGTCCGCGATCTGCTGGCTTCGGATGACACCGAGCGGATGCTTGATGCGCTCAAGATGCTTGGCGTCGGAGTTACCCATCTGGGTGGTGAAAACTGGTTAATCCAAGGGTGTGGCGGCCAGTTTCCGGTAAAACAGGCGGAGCTTTTTCTCGGTAATGCAGGGACAGCGTTTCGTCCGCTCACTGCGGCGCTGGCCATGGCTGGCGGTGATTACGTCCTGAAGGGCGTCGCCCGCATGCATGAGCGGCCGATCGGCGATCTGGTCGATGGTCTGCGGCAGCTCGGGGCGGATGTCACTTATCTGGGCAACGAGGGTTATCCGCCGTTGCACCTGAAACCGGCGCACATCAAACCGGGTGGCGTTGTCAAGGTGCGCGGCGATGTCTCCAGCCAGTTTCTGACCGGCTTGTTGATGGCTCTGCCGCTGACCGGGCAGACTGTTGCGGTCGACGTCGTTGGCGAGCTGATTTCCAAACCCTACATCGAGATTACGCTGGCAACCATGGCGCGTTTTGGCGTGCAGGTTCAGCGCGACGGTTGGCAGCGGTTTACGGTGACGGCTGGTAGTCGCTATGTTTCGCCGGGAACGATCTACGTTGAAGGCGATGCTTCGTCGGCCTCCTATTTCCTGGCCTTGGGCGCTATCGGCGGCGGGCCGGTTCGTGTTGAGGGCGTTGGGCGCGATTCAATCCAGGGTGACGTACGTTTTGCCGAGGCACTGGCCAAAATGGGGGCTGAAATCGAGATGGGGCCGAACTGGATGGCGGCGTGGGCACCGAAATCAGGTTTGGTTGCGGTCGACCTCGATTGCAACCATATTCCCGATGCGGCGATGACGCTAGCAACGACGGCCTTGTTCGCCAAAGGAACGACCACGTTGCGAAATATCGCTAGCTGGCGGGTCAAGGAAACTGACCGCATTGCGGCGATTGCGACCGAATTGCGCAAGCTGGGTGCTGTCGTTGAGGAGGGTGAGGATTTCATCTCCGTTACTCCGGCGGCCCTCAAATCGGCTGCTATCGATACCTATGACGACCACCGTATGGCGATGTGCTTCTCGTTGGCCGCGTTCGGTACGCCGCTGCGCATCAACGATCCGAAGTGTGTGGCCAAGACCTTTCCCGATTACTTCGAGCGTTTCGCTGCGGTGACCAAAGCGGTGCCGGTGATCGCCATCGACGGCCCTTCGGCTTCCGGCAAGGGAACGGTGGCGGCACGGGTGGCGGCGGAGTTGGGGTATTCCTATCTCGATTCCGGTGCTCTTTACCGGTTGACCGCACTGGCCGCTCAGCAGGCTGGCGTGGATTGGTCCGATGAGGCTGGCGTGGCAGCCCTTGCCGCCGGACTCGACGTTGAGTTTTCCGAAAGCGATATCCGCCTCAATGGCATTCTCGTCGGCGACGCCATCCGTACCGAAGAAATGTCGACCGGCTCGTCCATGGTTGCTGCCCTGCCGGCTGTGCGCGAGGCACTTTTGTTCCGCCAGAGAGCGTTCAACAAGCTGCCCGGTCTGGTCGGTGACGGGCGTGACATGGGTTCGGTCGTATTCCCGCAAGCCGGGCTCAAGGTCTTCCTGACGGCGAGTCCCGAAGCGCGCGCCGAGCGTCGTTATAAGCAGTTGATCGAAAAAGGATTCTCTGCTAATCTCCTCGACCTTCTGCTGGACCTGAAGCAACGTGACGAGCGCGATTCGCAACGCAGCGTCGCTCCGCTCCGGCAAGAAGCCGATGCCAGGCTGCTCGACACCACGCATCTCACCATCGAACAGGCGGTGAATCAGGTGCTGGAATGGAGCAGGGAAGCATTGCAGTAAGGTGTTGCCAGCCAGGTGGCTGGTAATTTGTTTTAAACCCTAACCCGCTGTGGATTTCACGATTCGCGGCAGCATGAAAGCTCTCTCCGTCAATGGAATCTTTTGCTCAACTATTTGAAGAATCCCTGGCTCGCCAGGAAATGCGTCAAGGCGAAGTCATCACTGCAGAAGTGGTGCTCATCGATCACAATTTCGTTGTGGTCAATGCCGGCCTGAAATCGGAATCCTATGTTCCGCTCGAAGAATTCCTGAATGATCAGGGCGAACTCGAAGTCAAGGTGGGCGATTTCGTCCAGGTGGCTATCGAAATGCTGGAAGACGGCTACGGCGCAACGCGCCTGTCGCGCGATCGCGCCAAGCGCATCGCCGCCTGGAACTTCCTGGAAGAAGCCCTGAACAACAACTCCCTGGTTACCGGCACCATCACCGGCAAGGTCAAGGGCGGTCTGACCGTCATGTCCAACGGTGTTCGCGCCTTCCTGCCGGGTTCCCTCGTCGACATGCGTCCGGTCAAGGACACCACGCCGTACGAAGGCAAGACCATGGAGTTCAAGGTCATCAAGCTTGACCGCAAGCGCAACAACGTCGTGATGTCCCGCCGTGCCGTGCTCGAAGCCACCGCTGACAAGGATCGCGAAAAGCTTCTCGAGAACCTCAAGGAAGGCACTACCGTCAAGGGTATCGTCAAGAACATCACCGACTACGGCGCATTCGTCGACCTCGGCGGTATCGATGGCCTGCTGCACATCACCGACCTGGCCTGGCGCCGTGTCCGTCACCCGAGCGAAGTGCTCAACGTGGGCGACGAAGTTACCGCCAAGATCCTCAAGTTCGACGCCGAGAAGAACCGCGTCTCCCTGGGCATGAAGCAACTGGGCGACGATCCGTGGGTTGGCATTGCCCGCCGTTACCCGGCTGGTACCCGTCTGTTCGGCAAGGTCACCAACCTGACCGACTACGGTTCTTTCGTTGAAATCGAACAAGGCATCGAAGGCCTGGTTCACGTTTCCGAAATGGACTGGACCAACAAGAACGTTCATCCGTCCAAGGTTGTCCAGCTCGGCGACGAAGTCGAAGTGATGATCCTCGAAATCGACGAAGAGCGTCGTCGTATCTCCTTGGGTATGAAGCAGTGCCAGGCCAATCCTTGGGACGACTTCGCCATGAATCACAAGAAGGGCGACAAGGTTAAGGGCGCCATCAAGTCGATTACCGACTTCGGTATCTTCATCGGCCTGCCTGGTGGCATCGATGGTCTGGTTCACCTGTCCGACCTGTCCTGGTCTGCGACTGGCGAAGAAGCCATCCGCAACTTCAAGAAGGGCGACGAAGTTGAGGCGCTGGTCCTCGGCATCGACGTCGAGAAGGAGCGTATCTCCCTCGGTATCAAGCAGATGGAAGGTGATCCGTACACCAACTTCATCGCTACCCACGAGAAGAACAGCATCGTGAACTGCACCGTCAAGACGGTTGACGCTCGCGGCGCCGTGCTGACGCTCGATGGTGAGAACGAAGGTTACCTGCGTGCTTCCGAATTCTCGCGTGATCGTATCGACGACCTGTCGCAGCACCTCAAGGTGGGTGACACGGTTGAAGCCATGATCATCAACGTGGATCGCAAGACCCGTGGCATCAACCTTTCCATCAAGGCCAAGGACAATGCCGAACAGCACGAAGCCATGCAGAAGCTTTCTGCCGAGTCTTCCGCTGCTGCTTCCGGTACGACCAACCTGGGTGCCCTGTTGAAGGCCAAGCTTAACCAGCAAGGCTGATAAGGCAATAGCATGACCAAATCCGAGCTCATCGCCCGACTGGCGGAGCGGTTTCCCCAGTTGGTGGCGAAAGATGCTGATTTTGCGGTCAAGATGATTCTCGATGCGATGTCCGAAGCACTTGTGCGAGGCGATCGTATCGAGATCCGTGGATTCGGCAGCTTTGCGCTCAACTATCGGCCGCCGCGTACTGGCCGTAACCCCAAATCAGGGGAAAAGGTTGGCGTCCCGGCCAAGTGGGTTCCCCACTTCAAGGCTGGAAAAGAATTGCGCGAAAGGGTCGATCAGGCGATCTGACGCCGGGCTTGGCCCAATGTGGTAGATTCAGGGCAGTGAATGATTTCACTGCCCTTTTTTATTGAATGTCATGACAGCACTGACCTGGGCCATACGGGCCATCATTTTTGTTTTTCTGGTTGTTTTCGCGACCCAGAACACCGATCCGGCAAGCCTGCGCCTTCTGCCGGGAACTGTCTGGCAGACGCCCTTGGTGATCGCCCTGCTGGCCTTCTTTATCGGTGGCGTGATGCTTGGCGCGCTCTCATTGCTTGGCGTCATATTTCGTCTGCGTCGTGAAATATCGCGCCTGAAGCGTGAGGCTGTGCAAAAGCCAGTTTCGCTAACTCCGGAAGTGCCGCCAAACGCATGAACGAATTATTCGAATACTGGCAGCTACTGCTTATCCCGGTTTTCTTTGCAGTTGGCTGGATCGCCGCCCGCGTCGACATGCAGCAGGTCGTGCATGAATCCCGCACCTTGCCCCGCTCCTATTTTCAGGGGCTGAATTTTCTGCTCAACGAGCAGCCCGACAAGGCAATCGACTCCTTTCTTGAAGTCGCCAAGGTCGATTCGCAGACTGTCGAACTGCATTTTGCCCTCGGTAACCTGTTTCGCCGGCGTGGTGAAACAGAGCGTGCCATCCGCATGCACCAGAACCTCATCGACTTGCCTGACCTTGACGACAAGGTACGTTTGCAGGCGCTGTCCGAGCTCGGGCAGGATTACCTGAAGGCGGGACTGCTCGATCGGGCCGAAGAAATCTTCAACAAGTTGCTGGGAACCGATTTTGAGGAAGAGGCCAAGCGCAATCTGCTGGAAATTTATCAGGTCGAGAAGGAGTGGCTGAAGGCCGTCGAAATTGCTCGTGAATTGCCGGATGTCGCCTCGCATCGCGATATCGCCGAGTACTACTGCGAGTTGGCGGCCAACGAAATCATGCGTTCTCGCCCGGATTCGGCCCGTGAGTACCTTGAGGTTGCCACCCAGGAGAATCGGAAGTGCGTGCGGGCCAGTCTTCTGCAAGGGGATATTTTGTTGCAGGAGCTTGATCTCAATGGCGCCATCGAAGCCTGGCAGCGCATTGAGCAACAGGATCCGGCCTATCTGGCGCTGGTTGCCCAGCGACTCCTTGAGGCCTATCGCAAGCTGGAGCGGCCGGCCGAAGGCATCGCGTTGTTGAGCGGTTATCTCGAGCGTTATCCATCGCTTGACCTGCTTGAGGTGGTCTACCAGCTAGTCCTGGAAAGCGAAGGTGTCGAAGCGGCGTATCGCCTGGTGCGGGCCGAACTGCAACGCAATCCCACCTTGCTTGGCCTGGAAAAATTGATGAGTGCACGTTTGCCGCTGGTGGCGCCGGAGGTTCGTCCGGATGTCGAGTTGGCGAGGACCATTATCCAGGGCTACACGAAACGCCTGTCGCGCTATCGATGCGATAATTGCGGTTTCAAGGCCCGCCAGTTCTATTGGCGCTGTCCGGCCTGTGGCGGTTGGGAGACCTATCCGCCGCGCCGCAGTGAAGAATTCGATCAATCCTTGTAGGAAGGCCTTATGAACCTGAAAACCCCGGTTAGCGCCCGTTCATGCTTCGATACGCCTTGCTGCGCAAGGCTACTCAGCACGAACGGGCTTCTCCCGACAGGTGCTCCCCCGTTCGCCCTGAGTAGCCCACGCAGTGGGTGTATCGAAGGGTTTTGTCATCCCTTGCTGAGGTTTTTAGGATGAAAATTACCGTTGTCGGCACCGGTTATGTCGGTCTGGTCAGTGGCACCTGTCTGGCTGAAGTGGGTAACGATGTCCTTTGTCTGGACGTCGATCCGGAGAAGATTCGTATCCTGGAAGAGGGCGGTATCCCCATCTTCGAACCCGGCTTGCAGGAGATGGTCCGCCGCAATGTCGCCGCCGGTCGCCTGCACTTCACGACTGATGTTGAAAAAGCAGTCCAGCACGGCACCATTCAGTTCATTGCGGTCGGCACACCTCCTGATGAAGACGGCTCGGCCGATCTCCAGTACGTTCTTGGTGCAGCCCGCAATATCGGTCGTTTGATGACCGACTATAAAGTCGTGGTCGACAAGAGCACCGTGCCGGTCGGTACCGGCGCCAAGGTCAAGGCTGCCATCGCTGACGAACTTGCCAAGCGGGGCGTTGGCATCCCCTACAGCGTGGTGTCCAATCCGGAGTTCCTCAAGGAAGGGGCGGCTGTCGAAGACTTCATGCGGCCTGACCGGATCGTTGTCGGCGCCGAGGAAGAGCAGGCCATCCACCTCATGCGTGCCCTTTACGCACCCTTCCAGCGCAATCACGAGCGCCTCATCATCACCGACGTCAAGAGCGCCGAACTGACCAAGTACGCTGCCAACGCCATGCTGGCGACGCGTATCAGTTTCATGAACGAACTGGCCAATCTGGCCGAAGTGCTCGGCGCCGACATTGAAATGGTCCGTCAGGGTATCGGTTCCGATCCACGCATTGGCTACCACTTCCTTTACCCCGGTTGCGGCTACGGCGGCTCCTGCTTTCCCAAGGACGTCAAGGCGCTCATCGCGACGGCCAAGGACGAGGCAGGCATCACCCTCAAGGTGCTGACCGCTGTCGAGGAGGCCAACGATGCGCAGAAGCATGTACTGACCGGCAAGCTCAAGGGCCGTTTCGGCGACCTCAAGGGCAAGCATTTCGCCCTGTGGGGCCTGGCCTTCAAGCCGAATACCGATGACATGCGCGAAGCGCCCAGCCGTGAACTGATTGCTGACCTGTTTTCTGCCGGTGCTACCGTGACCGCCTACGATCCGGTGGCCATGCATGAGACGCAACGAGTTTTTGGTGATGAGCCGCGTTTGAAATATGCCGAAAGCCCGATGGGTGCGCTTGCCGATGCTGATGCGCTGCTCATCGTGACCGAATGGAAGGAATTCCGCAGCCCGGATTTCGAAGCGATCAAGGCCACCTTGAAAAATCCGGTGATTTTCGATGGCCGCAACCTGTACGACCCGAAGTTCGTGCGTGCTTCGGGTATCGAATATTTCGCTATCGGGCGCTGATTAATGAGCGGCAGCATGCTGGAAAAGATTTCGCAGGTTCGCCTGCTCGTGGTCGGCGACGTGATGCTCGACCGTTACTGGTTTGGCGAGGTCTGCCGGATTTCTCCGGAAGCGCCGGTGCCGGTGGTCAAGGTGCAGCGCATGGAAGAGCGCCTCGGCGGGGCGGCCAACGTCGCCCGCAATGCCGCTTCGCTCGGCGCTGTTTCGGCCTTGCTCTCGGTGGTTGGCGATGACGAGGCGGGCCGTACGCTGGGCCGCCTGCTTGAGGAAGGTCAAATTGATGCCAATTTGCACGTTGACCGTGAGATCGACACCACCGTCAAGTTGCGCGTCATCGGTCGTCAGCAGCAACTGCTACGCATCGATTTCGAGACGACGCCATCGCATGAAATTCTGCAGGCCAAGCTGGCCGATTTCGAAACCCGGGTTGTCCAGTCCGACGTGGTTGTCCTTTCCGACTACGGCAAGGGCGGGCTGACGCATATCGCCGAAATGATCCGCATCGCGCGGGCGCACGACAAGCCGGTTCTTGTCGATCCCAAGGGTGACGAGTGGGGCAAGTACGCCGGGGCTACGGTGATCACGCCGAATCGCTCGGAGCTGAAAGGGGTTGTCGGGCGCTGGTCATCGGATGACGAACTGGCCGCCAAGGCGCGCAAGCTGCGCGGCGATCTCGGCCTCGAAGCCTTGCTGGTCACCCGCAGCGAAGAGGGGATGACCCTGTTCGCCGACGAAGCTCACCATCAGCCGGCCGTCGCCCGCGAGGTCTTCGATGTCTCCGGCGCCGGCGATACCGTCATCGCCACGCTGGCTGTCATGATCGCTGCCGGGGCCGACTGGGCTGAGGCCATTCGTGTTGCCAACATCGCTGCCGGCATCGTCGTCGGCAAACTCGGCACTGCCGTTGTCAGCCGTGAAGAACTTGCCGCAGCCCTGTAAGGAGTAATCATGTACACAGTCGTTACCGGCGCTGCCGGCTTCATTGGTTCCAATATCGTCAAGGCGCTCAACGAGCGCGGCGTAACCCGGATCATCGCGGTCGACAACCTGAGCAAGGCCGACAAGTTCAGGAACCTGATCGATTGCGAGATTGCCGATTACATCGACAAGAACGATTTCATCGCACGAATCCAGGCCGGCCATTTCGATGGCGAGATCGACGCCATTTTCCATGAGGGTGCCTGTTCGGACACCATGGAAACCGACGGTCGCTACATGATGGAGAACAACTACCGTTACTCCGCCATCCTGCTCGACTGGTGTCTCGATCAGGACGTGCAGTTTCTCTACGCTTCCAGCGCGGCGACCTACGGCGCCAGCAATGTTTTCAAGGAAGAGCGCCAGTACGAAGGGCCGCTCAACGTTTATGGCTACTCGAAGTTCCTGTTCGACCAGATCGTTCGCCAGAAACTGGCGCAGAACCCCTCGTCGCAGATCGTCGGTTTCCGCTACTTCAACGTCTATGGTCCGCGCGAAACGCACAAGGGGCGCATGGCTTCGGTGGCCTTTCACAACTTCAACCAGTTCAAGGCCGACGGCAAGGTCAAGCTGTTTGAAGGCTCGCACGGCTACGAAAATGGCGGCCAGCAGCGCGATTTTATTTTTGTCGGCGACGTGGCCAAGGTGAATCTGTACTTCCTCGATCATCCGGAAAAGTCCGGCATCTTCAACCTTGGTTCCGGCCGGGCGCAGAGTTTCAACGATGTCGCGGTTGCTGCGGTCAACGGCTGCCGCAAGGCAAAAAGCGAAGCGCCGCTATCGCTTGACGAATTGCGGGCACAGGGTTTGCTCGAATACGTTGCCTTCCCCGAGGCGCTGAAGGGCAAGTATCAGGCATTCACCCAGGCCGATCTGACGCGCCTGCGCGATGCCGGCTATGCTGCACCGATGGCCACGGTTGAGGAGGGCGTCTCCCAATACATCGAGTGGCTCCATGAAAATGTATAAAACCCTGCAGGATTTTGTTGGAAACACGCCGCTGGTACGTTTGGTGCGTATCCCGGGCGCCGATAACGACCAGCGCAACAATCTCATCCTCGCCAAGCTCGAAGGCAACAACCCGGCTGGCTCGGTGAAAGATCGCCCGGCGCTGTCGATGATCGTCCACGCCGAAGCAAGGGGCGACATCAAGCCGGGCGATACGCTGATCGAGGCGACTTCCGGCAACACCGGTATCGCGCTGGCCATGGCGGCGGCGATCAAGGGCTACCGGATGATCCTCGTCATGCCCGAGAACCAGAGCATCGAGCGCCGGCAGAGCATGCGTGCCTACGGTGCCGAACTGGTACTGACGCCCAAGGATGGCGGCATGGAATTGTGCCGCGACGTCGCCGAGAAAATGCGCGACGAAGGCAAGGGCATCATCCTCGACCAGTTCGGCAACCCGGACAATCCGCTGTCCCATTATGAAGGCACCGGCCCGGAAATCTGGCGCGACACCGAAGGCAAGATCACGCACTTCGTTTCGAGCATGGGGACGACCGGCACCATCATGGGCACCTCGGCTTTTCTCAAGACGCAGAATCCGGCCATCCAGATCGTCGGTTGTCAGCCGGAAGACGGTAGCCAGATACCCGGCATCCGCAAATGGCCGGAAGCTTACCTGCCCAAGATTTTCGATAAAAATCGGGTTGACCGTGTGGAAAGCGTCAGTCAGGCCGATGCCGAGGCCATGACGCGACGGCTGGCGATGGAAGAGGGGATCTTTGCCGGCATTTCCTCCGGCGGTGCCTTGGCGGTGGCTTTGCGCCTGTCGCGGGAGCTGGAAAATGCCGTGATCGTCACCATCGTTTGCGATCGTGGCGACCGCTACCTGTCGACAGGTGTCTTCCCGGCATGAAACCTGTTCTGGTTTTCGATATCGAGACCATTCCCGACGTCGCCGGCCTCCGCCGTCTCAACGACCTGCCGGCCGGGCTTTCCGGCGATGAAGTGGCCGAGCTCGCTTTCCAGCAACGGCGCGCCAAGACAGGCAATGACTTTCTGCAATTGCACCTGCAGCGCATCGTCACCATTTCCTGCGTGCTGCGTACCAGCGAGGGGCTAAAGGTCTGGTCGCTGTCCGAGCCCGACCTCAACGAAGGCGCCATCATTCAGCGCTTTTTCGACGGCATCGAGAAATTCACGCCGCAGATCGTTTCATGGAATGGCAGCGGTTTCGACCTGCCGGTGCTGCACTACCGCGGCATGCTGCATGGTGTTGCGGCGCCGCGCTACTGGGATCTCGGTGACGGCGACTACGCCGATTCGCGCGATTTCAAGTGGAACAACTACATCAGCCGCTACCACATGCGTCATCTCGATCTCATGGATCTGCTGGCGCTCTACAACGCCCGCGCCAACGCACCGCTCGACGACCTGGCCAAGCTCTACGGCTTTCCCGGCAAGCTCGGCATGGATGGCGGCAAGGTCTGGGAAGCCTGGCAGGCCGGCAAGAGCGCCGAGATTCGCGATTATTGCGAGACCGATGTCATCAATACCTACCTGGTCTATAACCGCTTCCGGCGCATGCGCGGTGAGCTGACGGCAGCCGAAGAGCTGGCCGAGTGCGATTTCGTCAAGGCCCAGCTAGCCCGGATCGGCGCGCCGCACTGGCAGGAGTTTCTTGCCGCCTGGCAGTAAATAAGCGCTGCCTCGACGTTATAATTACAAGTTCCCAAACCCAACCGCAGAGAGATAACGATGGCTCTAAACAGCGTTCCTTCCGGCAAGTCCCTGCCCGACGATTTCAACGTCATCATCGAAATCACGGCCCATTCCGAACCCGTCAAATATGAAGTCGACAAGGAAAGCGGCGCGATTTTCGTCGATCGTTTCATGTCGACCTCCATGCACTATCCCTGCAACTACGGCTACATCCCGCACACCATCGCTGGCGATGGCGATCCGGTCGATGTGCTGGTGGTCAGCCCGTTCTCCCTGCCGCCGGGCGTTGTCGTGCGCTGCCGCCCGCTCGGTCAGCTATCGATGACCGACGAAGGTGGTGAAGATGCCAAGCTGCTGGCCGTGCCGGTCGACAAGCTGACCCCGCTCTACAAGGACGTCAAGACCTTCGAAGACATGCCGGAACTGCTGCGCAGGCAGATCGCCCACTTCTTCGAGCATTACAAGGATCTCGAGCCGGGCAAGTGGGTCAAGGTCAATGGCTGGGAAGGTATTGAAGCTGCCCGCAACGAGATCATGACCGGCATTCAGCGTTTCAACGACGCGAAAGACAAACCGAACTACTAAGCTGTCATGCTGCGACTCGCCGTTGCCCAGTTCAACGCCACCGTCGGTGACCTGACGGGCAACGTCGAGCGCATCATCCAGTGCGCTGCCGAGGCGAAAGCCCGCGGCGCCCAGGTGCTGCTGACGCCGGAACTGGCCTTGTGCGGCTACCCGCCGGAAGACCTGTTGCTGCGCCCGGATTTTTATCGGGCCTGCCAGCGGGCGCTTGACGATCTGGCCAGCCGGGTCGATGGCATTGCCGTCATTGTCGGCTATCCGGAAGAAGACGAAGGACGCTGCTACAACGCGGCGACGGTCATTGAAAATGGCCGGAAAATCGCGGGTTACCGCAAGATCCGTCTCCCGAATTACGAAGTTTTCGACGAAAAACGCTATTTCGAGGCGGGCAGCGAAGCATGCGTCGTGACGCTGGGCGGTGTCCGTTGCGGCATCAACATCTGCGCCGACATCTGGGAAGAGGGCGCCGCCGAACAGGCCTATCGGGCAGGGGCTGAATTGCTGCTCGTTCTCAATGCCTCGCCCTGCCATCTCGAAAAGCATCAGCAACGCGCCCAGGTGCTCGGTGAGCGCATCGACGCCACGGGCATTCCGGCCATCTACTGCAATCTGGTCGGTGGCCAGGACGAACTGGTCTTCGATGGTGCTTCGTTCGCGCTCGATGCCTGGAAAAATTGTTGCATGCGCCTGCCCTCGTTCGAGGAGGCGCTGGGCATCGTTGATTTCGATGCCGGGTGCCTGCATTCCGGGCAAATGGCCGACGAACTGTCGATCGAGGCCGAGGCCTACCAGGCGCTGGTTCTCGGCGTCCGTGACTACATCGGCAAGACCGGTTTCAAGGGCGCCATCATCGGCCTGTCCGGCGGTATCGACTCGGCGCTGACGCTCTGCGTGGCGGTCGATGCGCTCGGTCCCGACAAGGTGCGGGCGGTCATGATGCCGTCGCCCTACACGGCGCAGATGAGTCTCGATGATTCACGCGAGATGATCCGCGTTCTTGGCGTGCGCTACGACGAGATTGCCATTGCGCCGGCGATGGACGTCTACGGCAGCATGCTCGATCCGTTGTTTGTCGGCCTGCCGGCCGATACGACCGAAGAAAACATCCAGGCCCGCATTCGCGGCAACATCCTGATGGCCATCTCCAACAAGACTGGCGCGCTGGTGCTGACCACCGGCAACAAGTCGGAAATGGCCGTCGGCTACTGCACGCTGTACGGCGACATGGCCGGCGGCTTCGCGGTGATCAAGGACGTCTACAAGACGCTGGTCTATCGCCTGTCGCGCTACCGCAACACGCTGTGCCAGGGCGACCCGGTGATTCCGGAAAACATCATCGTCCGGCCCCCATCGGCGGAACTGAAACCCGATCAGACTGACCAGGATTCATTGCCACCGTACGAGGTGCTCGATGCCATCGTCCGCGCCTACATGGAAGAAGACCGCAGTCCGCGCGAAATCATCGCGGCCGGTTTGCCCGAAGATGCCGTGCGCCGGGTCGTTCGCCTGCTCCATATCGCCGAATACAAGCGCCGCCAGGCGCCGATCGGCATTCGCATCACGCCGCGTGGTTTTGGCAAGGATTGGCGGTATCCTGTTACCAATCGATATTCCGACGAATTTTAAGAACCTGCATAGAGGAATCAGCCCATGAAAAAAATCGAAGCTGTCATCAAACCGTTCAAACTCGACGAAGTGCGCGAGGCCCTGTCCGAAATCGGTATTGCCGGCCTGACCGTCACCGAGGTCAAAGGCTTCGGGCGCCAGAAGGGGCACACCGAGTTGTATCGTGGCGCCGAATACGTGGTCGATTTCCTGCCCAAGATCAAGATCGAGATCGTCGTCAATTCCGATCACGTTGACGCTGCCATCGAGGCCATCATCAAGGCAGCGCGTACCGGCAAGATCGGCGACGGCAAGATTTTTGTCACGACGGTCGAGCAGGTCGTGCGTATTCGTACCGGCGAAACGAACGAAGCAGCGATCTGATCGCTTCGTTTTGGCCGAGAACCGGACTTCCACGGTCAACCGGAAAAATCGGCCAAAAATGAAAAGGGCAGCTATGGCTGCCCTTCGTTATTTCTGGTTGCGCAGCAGAACGATCAGCGCGCCTTCGCCGCCATCGGGCGGCTTGGCCTGGCAATAGGCCAGCACTTCCTGGCGCTGGGCCAGCCAGCCGCGTACGAGCTGGCGCAGGATGGATGTCTTCTGCGGCGACCCCAAACCCTTGCCATGCACGACCCGGACGCAGCGTTTGCCGTGGTGCAGGCACTCGGCCAGAAAGCCGGCGAGCAGATGCCGGGCTTCGTCGCGATTCAGGCCGTGCAGGTCGATTTCATCCTGGATCACCCAACGGCCGCGGCGCAAATCGCGCAGGACATTCTGGGCCAGTCCGGTGCGTAAATAATGCGGCTCGTCACCACCCTCGAGGCGATCCTGCAGGCCGATGTAGCCGTGCAGGCTTTCATGCAGGGCGGCCTGTTCGTCGGCAAGATGCTGGAGCGGGCGGGGCGGTGGTGGCCGTTTCCCGTGCTCGACGAGATTGGCTGGAGCGAGTGGCTGGACCCCGGCCATCGCGGCACGGAATTCGGCCTGGACCGGATCGAGTGTGGCCGGCTGCTGTGTCGTCTCGGGCGCTGCGGCGGGGATGTTCCAGTGCGCCGGCAAGGCATCCTGGTGCGGCTTTTTGCGCTCAGGTGCGTTTTTTTCGCTGGCCGATGGCCGGGGCGGAACGACGCGTTTCGGTTTGTTCAACTGAACGCGATTGACCGGCGGCAGTGGCTCGATATCGGCCACTTCCGCCTGGAAAGCAGCCAGGTCTTCCGGGTCGATCAAATTCAGGCGAGCTGGTCGAGGTAACGCTCGGCGTCGAGCGCCGCCATGCAGCCGGTGCCGGCCGAGATGCAGGCCTGCTTGTAGATCTGGTCGGCGACGTCGCCAGCGGCAAAAACACCGGGGATGCTGGTTTGCGTCGCGTTGCCTTTGAGACCGGCTTCGGTGATCAGGTAGCCACCATCCATTTCCAGCTGGCCGGCGAACATGTCGGTATTCGGCTTGTGGCCAATGGCGATGAAGACACCATGTACCTCGAGGTTCTGCGTCGCACCGCTTTGTGTGTTCTTGATGCGCAGGCCGGTGACGCCGGAATCGTCGCCGAGCACTTCGTCCACGGCGTTGTTGTAAAGAATGGTGATCTTGCCGGCCTTTTCCCTCTCGAACAGCTTGTCCTGCATGATTTTTTCGGCGCGGAACTTGTCGCGACGGTGGATCAGTGTCACATGGCTGGCAATATTGGCCAGGTAAAGTGCTTCCTCGACGGCCGTATCGCCGCCGCCGACGACGGCGACCGGCTTGTTGCGGTAGAAGAAGCCGTCACAGGTAGCGCAGGCCGAAACGCCTTTGCCCATGAACTTTTCTTCAGAAGGCAGACCCAAGTATTGGGCCGAGGCGCCGGTCGAGATGATCAGCGCATCGCAGGTGTAGGTACCGGCGTCGCCGATCAGCGTGAAGGGCTTTTCGGTCAGCTTGGCGGTGTGGATGTGGTCGAAGACGATGTCGGTTTCGAAGCGCCGGGCGTGGGCTTCGAAACGGGCCATGAGGTCGGGGCCCTGGACACCGTCGGCATCGGCCGGCCAGTTGTCGACGTCGGTCGTCGTCATGAGCTGGCCACCCTGGGCCATGCCGGTGATCAGCACCGGCTTGAGGTTGGCGCGGGCAGCATAGACGGCGGCGGTGTAGCCGGCCGGTCCGGAGCCGAGAATGATGAGTGAATTGTGACGGGCGTTTTGGGACATGGACATCCTCTTGGGTGATTAATGGGAAAATTATAGCGTTCTCTGAGCCTGCAAATTTTTCGAAGTTCCTGTGTAATTTGGGAAAGCGGTTTATAATCATTTCGTAACTCTATGAACGGAAACTGATTTATGTCAGCAACTCCATGTGGTTTGAGCTTGGTGGTCTTGCGCAATGTCCCCCTGTTTTCCGGGCTGGAAGAGCATGAACTGGAAAAACTCTCCAGGGTTGCCGGGCGCAAGCGGGCCGAACGTGGCGCCTCTGTCGTGCGGGCCGGCGACAGTACGGATTCCCTGTATGTCCTGATCAGCGGGCGGGCCAAGGTGACCAATACCGACGAAGAAGGTCGCGAGATCATTCTGGCCTGGCTGGGCCCCGGCGAATTTTTCGGCGAAATGGGCCTGATCGACGGCAGTCCGCGTTCGGCCAATGTGGTCGCGGCCGAAGCCTGCGAACTGCTGTTCCTCGACAAGGATTCGTTGCAGCGCTGCATGCAGGATAATTTCCAGGTCGCCCAGAAGCTCATGAAGATTCTTGTCCTGCGTTTGCGCGAGGCTGATCGCAAGATCGAAAGCCTCGCCCTGCTCGACGTTTATGGCCGTGTAGCCCGTCTCCTGCTCGATATGTCGGAGATCGTGGACGGCAATCGTATTGTTAAGAAAAAGATGTCGAAGCAGGACATGGCGAAAATGATTGGTGCATCGCGCGAAATGGTCAGCAAGGTCATGCGCGATCTGGAATTGAGCGGTTACATCCGTTACGAGAATGACATTCTGGTCATTCCCGGAGTCGCCTGACGGTGGGTGCCCGGATGGTGAATCGGGCGGCGGCGCCTAGCCCGCTGCCGGAAAAGATCGGCTCGCTGCTGCAGGAATCACGCTGGCTGGGCGTGGGCGCTGTTGCCTTGTTCCTGACCATGGCGCTGTGGGGGTTCAGCAAGGAAGACCCGGGCTGGTCGCATGCGGTTGGCTCGGCCACCCTGCACAATCCGGCCGGTCGCGCCGGGGCGTGGATCGCCGACCTGATGCTCTATATTTTCGGGCTGTCCGCCTGGTGGTGGATCGTTCTGCTCGGCATGTTCGTCTGGTGGGGCTTCCGCAAATACCATTCGCCCGAAGACCACAAGCAGCACCCGCTGTTCATTGCGCTGGGCGGATTTTCGTTTCTGCTGGTGGCCAGTTCATCGCTTGAGGCGCTGCGTTTTTATTCGCTGAAGGCGGCGCTGCCGCTGGCGCCGGGCGGCATGCTCGGCATCGAGCTTGGCCGCCTGCTATCCACCCAGTTGGGCTACACCGGTTCGACGCTGTTCCTGCTTGCCGTCATGGCCGCTGGCTGGAGCATTTTCTCGGGCATGTCCTGGGTCTGGGCCTTCGAGAAACTGGGTCTGTTCCTTGAAAGTTTCCTCGGTTTCTTCTACGGCCGTGTCGATGCCTGGCGTGACCGGCAGATCGGCAAGGAAGTCGCGCAGAAGCGGGAAGTCGTTGTCAAGGAAGAAAAACAGCGCGTCGAGCTGCACGATCCGATCATTATCGAAACGCCGCCGCCTGATGTGCCGGTGTCGAAAAAGGCCGAAGCGCGCATCGGGCGCGAGAAGCAGGTGGCGCTGTTCCCCGAGGCGATCATCGGCGGCCGGTTGCCGCCGCTGCATCTGCTCGACCCGGCGCCACCAGCCACCGAGACGGTCGGCGCCGAAACCCTCGAATACACCTCGCGCCTGATCGAACGCAAGCTGGCCGACTTCGGCGTCCAGGTCAAGGTGCTGGCCGCCATGCCGGGGCCGGTCATCACGCGCTACGAAATCGAGCCGGCGGTTGGCGTCAAGGGCGCCCAGATCGTCAATCTGGCCCGTGATCTGGCCCGCGCCCTGGCCATGGTCTCGATCCGTGTCGTTGAAACGGTGCCCGGCAAGTCGTGCATGGCGCTCGAACTGCCGAACCCCAGGCGACAGACGGTCAAGCTGTCCGAGATCATCTCGAGCAAGCCGTACAACGACATGAGCAGCCCGCTGACCGTCTGCCTCGGCAAGGACATCGGCGGCCTGCCTGTAGTCGCCGATCTGGCCAAGACGCCGCACCTGCTGGTCGCCGGCACCACCGGCTCGGGCAAGTCGGTCGGCGTCAATGCGATGATCCTGTCGATGCTCTACAAGGCTGAGCCGGATCAGGTGCGCCTGATCATGGTCGACCCGAAAATGCTCGAACTGTCGATCTACGAAGGCATTCCGCACCTCCTGGCGCCCGTCGTCACCGACATGAAGCAGGCGGCCAACGCGCTGCACTGGTGCGTCACCGAGATGGAAAAGCGCTACAAGCTCATGTCGGCGATGGGCGTACGCAACATCGCCGGCCTCAACACCAAGATCCGCGATGCCGAGAAGCGCGGCGAGCACATCCCGAATCCGCTGACTTTGACGCCGGAAACGCCGGAACCGCTGAAGACCATGCCCTTCATCGTTGTCATCATCGACGAACTGGCTGACCTCATGATGGTCGTCGGCAAGAAGGTCGAGGAGCAGATTGCCCGTCTCGCCCAGAAGGCGCGGGCGTCCGGCATCCACCTCGTGCTGGCGACGCAGCGGCCTTCGGTTGACGTCATCACCGGCCTGATCAAGGCCAACATCCCGACCCGCCTGTCCTTCCAGGTCTCGAGCAAGATCGACTCGCGGACCATCCTCGACCAGATGGGCGCCGAGGCGCTGCTCGGCCAGGGCGACATGCTCTACCTGGCGCCGGGCACCGGCTATCCGACCCGCGTTCATGGCGCTTTTGTCTCCGATGACGAAGTCCATCGCGTCGTCGAGCACCTCAAGGCAAGCGGCGCGCCGGAGTACATCGAGGACATCCTGAGCGGCTCCGGCGGCGATGACGAAGAAGGCGGCGAAGCCGGCGAGGGCGGTGACGCCGAAAGCGATCCGCTCTACGACCAGGCCGTCGATATCGTGCTCAAGAACCAGCGCGCCTCGATTTCGCTCGTCCAGCGCCACCTGCGCATCGGCTACAACCGCTCGGCGCGGCTCATCGAAGCGATGGAAAAGGCCGGACTAGTGTCGGCCATGGACGGCCGCGGCGGGCGCGAAGTGCTCATGAAGAAGCCGGCGGAGTGATTTTCGCCAGCAATTTGTTACACCCTGAAACACGGCACTACGGCTCAATCCGCTAAGCTGAAAATATGAAATTTCCCCAAAAATTCCGGTTGACCGTCGCACTGGCCCTGTTCCCGCTGCTGGCCAATGCCGGCGCCATCGATCAGTTGCATGACTTCCTCAAAAGCACGCGCACCCTGAAAGCCGACTTTTCGCAGATGGTCATCGGCAAGAATGGCCGCAAGCCGCAGCAGTCGTCAGGCACCGTCGCCATTTCGCGGCCGGGCAAGCTGCGTTGGGAAATCCTCAAACCGTACCCGCAACTGGTCGTCGGCGACGGCGAAAAAGTCTGGATTCACGACCCCGACCTGCAGCAGGTCACCGTGCGCAAGGCCGGCCAGGCCATCGGCGGTTCGCCGGCGGCGCTGCTCTCCGGCAGCAACGAGCTGGAAAAGAACTTCACGCTCAAGGAAGCCGGCGAAGCCGAAGGCATGGCCTGGGTCGAAGCCACCCCAAAGGCCGGTGACAGCGGGTTTGAGGCGGTTCGTCTCGGTTTTGCCGGCAAGGATCTCAAAGCCATGGAATTGCAGGACAGCTTTGGCCAGACGACGCACATTCGCTTCAACAGGATCGAGCGCAACCCCGCTTTGCCGGCCAGCACCTTCACGTTTACCCCGCCGGCCGGTACCGATGTGGTGAGCGATTAAAACGCGATCCCGACGGTCAACCGGAAAAAATGGCCAAAATTGAAAGGCAGCTTGCTCACTGCATCGAATGCAGGCCGATCATGTTGCCTTCCGTGTCGACGATCAGCGCGATGTGGCCGTACTGGCCGATGGACATTTTTTCCTTGTGGATGCGCCCGCCGGAATTGGCGGCTAGAGTCGCCTGCACGCCGCAATCGGCACAACTGAAGTAGATCAGGACGCTGTTGTCGCCGGAAGCAAAACCCGGCATTTTGACCAGTGAGCCGGGCGCGCCATAGCCGTCTGGCTGCATCGGAAACGCCCACATTTCCAGGCCGGGGCTTTCGAGCTTGGTCAGCTCAACATCGAACACGGTTTGATAGAACGCTTTCGCGCGATCCATCTCCTGCACGTAAATCTCGAACCAGCCGACAGGGTTGTTCATGATTGCCCTTTCACGATTAGGCTGCTCGCCATCGCCAGATAATGGTTCAGGCTGATAGTGCTTGGAACGTATGGAGGCCGGCATGGTTCCATGCCGCACCGTTTTTCAGGCGAACCGAAAAACGTGGCTTTCCGGCCTCAGTTCGCGCTGCCAGACGGTCAGTCCGGGCGGCTTGAGCCACAGCGTCCAGCCGTGCTGGACATTGCGGAAAGCCTCGTCGACGCCCTTGAATACCTGTGGCGTCAGGATGGCCAGACAATGGCCTGCGGGGTGACGGACGGACTGATAGCGGATCAACTGGATGCCGGCTTGCCGCGCCGTGCCGGCGATCTTCTGGGTGGCGCCGTAGTCGACCGGATCGGTCCATCTGGCGTGGTCGGCGACGAGTGGCGGCGCGGTCAGGTCGAGCATCTGGGGCGTGGCCCCGTGGAATTCGAAAAGCGTGATCGGGATCGACGCTTCGCGGCCGGCCAGACCTTCGCTGTCCAGCCAGAAACGCAGGCGCCAGTAGCCGCATTCGGCGCAGGCAGTCTTTTCCTCATCGGCACCGTAGAACACGCCAGGATCGGTGCGCGCCCGGCAGCGCGAGCCGGATGGTGGTTTCGGCCAGTAGCGGAAGGGCGTGGCGAGCAGCCAGTGCAGGCCGCTGGTTTCGCGCGGCAGGACGGGCTTGGCTTCTTCGAGAATGTCTTCGAGCAGCGACTGCTCGTCGAGATCGCCGTGCACCAGCGTCATCGTCGCCACCCGGTGCAGCGCCTCGACGGCGCGCCAGCCCTTGCCCGACCAGTGCCGGGCTTCAGACGCGAGCGCGGTGGGCGTCCAGGTATTCGCAGACATGGAGCAGACCTTCGACGCGTTTGACGACATCCAGCGGGTGGCGGTTGTCGAAAGCCTGGTTGCCGGACTTGAGCCAGCTCCGGGCCAGATCGTCGTTGCCGCCGACCAGCGAGGAAATCGACCGATAAAGGCGGACGAAATGAGCCGACAACTCCCAGGTCTTGCTGCCTTCCGGGATGAAGTACTTGCCGTTGAGCAGGCGCGAGGCCGAGGGCTGGCTCGTGCCGATAATGGCGTTGAGATCGGTGGAACCCAGGCCGAGGCGTCTGGCAGCTTCAACCACGGCCGTCGACAACACGCGGGAGCGTTCGGAGAGCGGGTTGGCTTGCAGGGCGGTCGGCATGATGGTGTTTCCTGATGGTCTTGTTTTATTCTACAGAATAAATATTAAATTAAAAGTTGGTTATGAATAATCAGTTGCGTGGTGCGGCGAGGGTGGCTTTGCGACGATCAGCGTAGAATTTGCGCCATGAAATTATCCTTGAAACCTCAGTTGGACGTGGCTGGTGATGCGCCTGGGCGGGATGGGTGGCGCGAAGCGACGCCGCGGCAGGCTCATGCCGGCAAGAAGGAGCGACAAAGCCGGACGCCCGAGCAAGCGTGCCAGCGGCCGTGTAGCACTGTCAGCCAACGGGTGAATGGCCTCGAAGGCATGGGAGCCCGTATTCACGCGGCAGACCAGACATGGATGAGCGGTCAACTGAGGTTTCAAGGATTATTAATCATTGCCTTTATTGGCCTGGCGGGCTGTTCGTCGTGGCACTGGGAAAAGCGCGGGGCGCTCGACGGCGAGTACAGGCGCGACGAGATTTTCTGCAAGCAGCAGGTCTATACCAGCGCCGACGGCGTGGTCACCAATGCCAGCGTGCGCCGGATGCATGCCTGCATGCAGGCGAAAGGCTGGCAGAAGGTGCCGAATTGAGCGCTTGTCGCGGCCAACCTGAAACCGGCTGATTTCAGCCGGTGTGAAATTGGATTTTCTTGATCTCGGGCACCCGGCTTTGTCGCTCCATCTTGCCGGCATGAGCCTGCTGCGGCGTTGCTTCGCGCCGGCCATCCCGCCCAGGCGCACCATCTGCCACGTCCAACCGAGGTCTCAAGGATTATGGCGATGCCCCCCTGGCCCGGCGCCTGCGACTTGATCTGGCCCGTGCCCGCAGAGAAAAAGCTTCTGGGGTTCCCTGAAAAAACGAACTGGTTCATCACCGATGCTTTGCCACTCGCGAGGAGGCAAAGCTGGAGATCACCGAATACATCGAGATCTTCTACAACCGCATCCGCAAGCCGGCACGACTTGGCTATCAGTCACCTGCCGCGTTCAGTCAGCAGTGCTATGCAAATAGAATGGCAGCTTAACCCGTTGGACTCTGTGATTGACGACCCACCTCATTCGCCGAGCAGGCGGCTACGGTCGAGATGTAATTTCGATTTTGGCCGGAATTTCCGGTCGACCGTAAAAAAATCCCCTGTCGGGCAACCGGCCGGGAATTTTTTCATTTCCGGGCCTGTCCAACAGGTCCGGTTGCTTGGCGGACCTATGGCTTGCACTAGATGTTGAACCAGGGGCGGTGGATGTACTATCTTGAACCTGAAAACCTCAGTTAGTGCCCGTTCATGCTTCGATACGCCTTGTTGCGCAAGGCTACTCAGCACGAACGGGCTTCTCGACAGGTGCCCCCCGTTTGCCCACGCAGTGGGCGTATCGAAGCCTGTCCTGAGCTTGTCGAAGGGGGTTTTGTCATCCCTTGCTGAGGTTTTTGGGTTGAATGAATGGCATGGAAGCATTTTTCGATTAACCCTTTGCCAAGGTGGTGTATGGCTTACGAACTGGTCTGGGAACCTGACGGTGTGATCAAGAAGTTTTCGGGGATTGTTTCCGCCCGGGAATTCGTTGAGGCTGTCGAGAATGTTCAAGGCGACTTTCGCTTTGACGATGCCCGTTATGTCATCGACGATTTTTTGGCGGTGACGAAACATGAGCTTTCCGAGGATGTGCTGACCGAGGTCGCCGTGCTTCAATATGGTGCCTTTGCTTCGAATCCGAATTGCCGGATTGTCTTCGTGACGACTGAAGAGGCCTTGGCGACGCGCATCCGGAATACGCCGGCGGTGGCTGGCCTCGTTTCCTATCAGACCGAAGTCTGCCCGACGGTTTCCGCCGCACGGGACTGGCTGGACAGCCAACCCCAGTTGCATCTGATGAGCAACGTGATGGGTTTTCGTATCAATTAGCCTGCTGCCGGAACAGGCTAGCAGGGCTTCAGGCCGGCGGAACCCTGGCCAGAAAACGGTCGAGCTGATTGGCGAAGGCCTGCCGGTCGGCCTGGCTGAAGGCGCTGGGGCCGCCGGTTTCGACACCGGCACCGCGCAGTTCTTCCATGAAATTACGCATGGTCAGGCGTTCCTGGATGGTCGCCGTGGTGTACAGCTCGCCGCGCGGGTTGAGCGCATGGGCGCCGCGCGCTATGACCAGCGAGGCGAGCGGGATGTCGGCGGTGACGACGAGGTCGCCGGCTGTGAGTTGATCGACGATGTGCGCATCGGCGACATCGAAGCCGCTCGGCACCTGGATGGCGCGGATGAATTTCGATGGTGGCGTGCGCAGCATCTGGTTGGCGACCAGGATGGTCTGGATCTGTCGACGCTCGGCGGCGCGGAAGATGATTTCCTTGATGACGCCGGGGCAGGCATCGGCATCGACCCAGATTTGCATGATGGTGGCTTCGTGTGTTGAGCGAGACGCGCAGTTTGCCACGGCCGGCCGGGTTGACAAATGCATCTCGGCTGCCGTCTCATGGTGAGTCCCGGTTGCTGTCGATTTTCCGGTTTTGTGCTGCTTCCCCTACGCTCGGAGAAAGCCATGATCCAAGAGTTCTTTCATCGTCGCATGCCGCCGCTGTGTCTGGTCGCGCTGCTGGTTGTGCCAGGTGCTTGGGCGCTGGCCCAGACGCCTGACAAACTGCCGCCGGCGCCCGATTATCTCGGCGAAATCCGCCGTTCGCCGGATGGCCAGTTGAAGACGGTTGCCGCTGACGCGAAGCTGGCTGCTATCGTCGCCAAGCCGGCGACGATGATCGTCGGGCCGGGCGAAAAAATCACCACGATCACCGAAGCGGCGCGGCTGGCGCAGGATGGCGAGGTCATCGAGATCCGCCCGGGCGATTACCACGGTCAACCGGTAATTTGGGCCAAAAATGAAATCATCATCCGTGGCGTTGGCGGCCGGCCGGTCATGCTGGCCGATGGCAAGAGCGCCGAGGGCAAGGCGATCTGGGTCGTCCGTGGTGGCAAGGTGCGGATCGAGAACATCGAGTTTCGCGGCGCCCGGGTGGCCAGCCTCAACGGCGCCGGCATCCGTTTCGAAAAGGGAAATCTGACGATCCAGTCCTGCGCCTTCTTCGACAACGAAATGGGGATCTTGACGGCGAATTCACCGGAGCAGAGTCTGGAAGTCGTCGATAGCGAATTTGGGGATGCGCCGCGCCATCCGGGCGACCTGCACCATCTGCTCTACGTCGGCGGGATCGGCAAGTTCGTGCTGCGTGGCAGTCGCTTCTCAAACGGCTACCTCGGCCATCTGGTCAAATCGCGGGCCCGTGAAAATCACATTCTGTACAACATGCTGGTCGATGGCGCCGGCGGCCGGGCTTCCTACGAACTGGAGTTTCCCAATGGCGGCCTCGCCTACGTGATCGGCAATGCCATCGGCCAGAGCGCCGGGACGGACAATCCGAGCATCGTTTCCTACGGTGCCGAAGGCCGGCGCTGGTCGGACAACGCCTTGTACATGGCGCACAACACGTTGATCAACGACAGCCATGCCGGGCGCTTCCTGAATGTTAACGCCGACAAGTTCGGGGTGGATGTCGAGGTCTGGCTGCTCAACAACCTGATGGTCGGGCCGGGCGATCTGTTCCAGCCGGGGCAGGGGCGTTTCGACGGCAATCGTCTGGTGGCGCGCGGAGACTTGATCGAATTTGGCGGCGTTCCGCTGCGCCTGACCAATATGTCGCCGCTGCGCGGAGCCGTCAGGCCACCGGGGCAGGCGCGCGGTGTCGAGTTGATGCCGAGCGCCGAGTTCCGTTTTCCGGTCGGCAACCGCCCGATGCGCCCGAACAGCATGCTGGCGCCGGGGGCCTTCCAGTAATTCAGACGGGCTTGGCGCCCATCGCTTCGCCCATCCGGATGGCGCCGGTCGGTGCCCAGTCCGGATTGAAGGCCAGCGTGTCTTTCGGGAAGAGCATGACAACCGTCGAGCCGAGCAGGAAGCGGCCCATTTCCTCGCCTTTTTTGAGCACGATGTTCTGCTCGTCGTAGCGCCATTCGCGCACGACGCCCGGGCGCGGCGGGTTGACCATGCCGTGCCAGACGGTGGCCATGCTGCCGACGATGGTGGCGCCGACCAGGGTCAGCACGAAGGGGCCGAATTCGGATTCGAAAACGCAGACGACGCGCTCGTTGCGGGCGAACAGCCCGGGCACGCCGCGGGCCGTGGTCGGATTGACCGAGAACAGTTCGCCGGGCACGTAGATCATGCGCGTCAGCTTGCCGGCGCAGGGCATGTGGATGCGGTGATAGTCGCGCGGACTCAGGTAGAGGGTGGCGAAGCTGCCGTTCTCGAATTGTTTGGCTAACTCGCGGTCGCCGCCGACCAATGCGGTGGTCGAGTAGCTGTGGCCCTTGGCCTGGAAAATCTGGTCGCGGGCGATGGGGCCGAACTGGCTGATCGCGCCATCGACCGGGCTGATGAAATCGGCGTCGGCCTGCGGCCGGGCGCCTTCCTTGAGCGGCCGGGTGAAGAACTCGTTGAAGCTCTTGTAGCTGGCGATGTCCGGGTTGGCTGCCTCGGCCATGTTCACGTTGTAGCGACCGACGAACCAGCGGATGACGCTGGTCGTCAGGCTGCCGGCTTCCTTT
The DNA here is from genome assembly GCA_030691385.1 of Azonexus sp. Lineage (GTDB taxonomy): Bacteria > Pseudomonadota > Gammaproteobacteria > Burkholderiales > Rhodocyclaceae > Azonexus. The sequence goes on along the minus strand of JAUYEI010000027.1, from coordinate 10,249 downwards.
GAGGCCAGTTTGCCGGCGAGGATGGTGAGCGCCTGTTTCGGGATCAGGTATTGGGGCAGGACGGCGAGGCGGTCGGACACGGGCGAATTTCCAGACTGAAAACGGACAATTATACGGGGTCGGCCGCCGGCGGCGCGGCTTCGGCCGGCGCGAAGGCCGGTTGCGCGTCGGGCGCCGTGGTGCCGAAGGCCGGGGCCGACGACCAGTGTTCCTTGCGCCATTTTTCCCGTTCGCCGTTGCCGAAGAAGGTCCAGGCGATCAGCCGGCTTTGCTTCTGGCCCTGGGCCATCGGCATGATGCGCGACTCGACGACCTTGGCTTTCTTGAGCGCGGCTTCGATGTGCGGCAGGTTGTCGCCCTGCGAGAGCAGGCTGGTGAACCACATGACGCGCTTCGGGATGTTGCAGCTTTGCTCGACCATCAGCTTGACGAAGGCGCGTTCGCCGCCGTTGCACCACAGTTCGCTACCGCCGCCGCCGAAGTTGAGGCGCGGCTCGGCCGCGCCGCGCTTGGCGCCCGGTTTGTTGAGGTTGTTCCATTTGCGCTGGCTGACCGCGTGAACGTCATCCGGCGAGTTGTGAAAGGGCGGGTTGCAGATCGACAGGTCGAAGACTTCGCCGGAGCGCAGCAGGCCCGTGAAGATGTTCTCCCAGACGGTCTGGTGACGCAGTTCGATCTCGCCATCCAGTTCGGGGTTCTTGGCGAGAATGGCCTGGGCGTTGGCCAGCGCCGCTTCGTCGATATCGACGCCGAGGAAGGACCAGCCGTATTCGGCGTGGCCGATGAGCGGATAGACGAGGTTGGCGCCGGTGCCGATGTCGAGGACACGGACGCCGGGGCCGCTCGGAATGTTCTTTTTATTGCAGGTGGCAAGCAGGTCGGCGACGCTGTGGATGGTGTCGGCGCGGCCGGGGATTGGCGGGCACAGGTAGCCGGCCGGAATGTCCCAGCCCTTGACGCCGTAGTGATGCATGAGGATCGCCCGGTTGAGCATCTTGACGGCGGCCGGGTTGGCGAAATCGATGCTCGGCGTGCCGGCCTGCGTCGTCTTGATGTGCTTGGCGAGCGCGGCCGACGTGGCGGCCAGGGCGGCGAAATCGTAGCCGGCGGCGTTCTTGTTGCGGGGATGCATGGTGGTCCTTCCTACAGCGGGGACGGGATTGTCCCACGAATGTCGCGAAGGCGACATCGGCAGCACCCGGCAAGATTCTGATTTTGGGCGATTTTTCCGGTTGACCGTGGGATTGCCGTGGTCGGCCGTAAAACTATGCCGCAAGCCGGGTTTCGTCGATCAATGGGGCAATCACCGAGCGCAACAAGCGGCCAAATATCCAGGTTATTTCCTTACGAACCCTTAGTGTTCGCGCCCGTCGATGCGCGGCTGCAACAGAATCGGAATGTAGCGCCAGGCGAGGATGCCGAAGGCGGCGAACCAGCAGGCGGCCGACAGGTGTATCCAGCCGAGATAGGCGGCCGGGGCGAATTGCGGGACGATGATGCGGGCAACGAGGGCGACGAGCATGATGACCAGCACCAGCTTGTCGCCGCCATCGAAGACGACCTTGCGCCCGGTGTGGCCCTTGGAAATACGGACGATCATGCCCGGAATGACCAGGCCCATGGCGCCGAAGGTGAATAGATGGACGGACACCGAGCCGACCCAGACAAAGCTCATGACGTGACCAAGCGCTTCGATCAACAGTTGGGCGACGATGCACAGGTAGCCGATGTACATGACGCCGATGTCGAGCCGCTTGAAGGCCAGTTGTGGCTTCCAGTAGAAAAAGCGGATGGCGAGCAGGGCGGCGAGGGTTAGCGAGATGGCGGCGGTCAGCGGCCGGGGCAGGGCAAATTCCAGAACCAGCACGAGGCCGAGCAGCTTGATCGCCATGTCCAGCCCTGGGTGGCGCAGGATCTGCGCCTGGAAGGCCGCCTTCATGAAGCCGGTCAGCGTTCGTTCGAGCATGACCAGGAAGGCCAGGCGGAAGAGGGCCGTCGCCATGCTGTAGCCAGCGGGAAATTCGCCACCTTCGAGCATGAGGTATTTGGCCAGCAGAAAGCCGGGCAACATGATCAGGAAAAAGGCGTTGTCGCGGTAGCTATCCGTCTCGCGATGGCGGATCAGCGTCCACAGCAGCATGGCGACGATGCTGCCGAGAAAGAGGTTGTTGCTCAGCAGAAAAAGGGCTTTCGGCCAGTTACCGCCAAAGGCCATGCCGATTCGTTCGATGATCCAGGCGGCAGCCAGCAGCGCGAGCGCCGGACCGTGATAGCCGCGGATGTTCACCCAGTTCTTGGTCGAGGTCAGCAGGAAGCCGCCGAGCACCGCCCAGCCAAAACCGAAGAACATTTCATGGGCGTGCCACTGGACGGAGCTGAAATTCGCCGCCGGCGCTTCAATGGCCCCACTGAAGATCAAAGCCCAGATGAGCGGCAGGATCATCCCGGCCAGGCAGGCCAGCGTGAAAAAAGGTCGAAAGCCGACCAGCCAGAACGGGTGAGTTGAGAAACGCATGTGAACCTATCGGCGGAGAGTCGATCGAAGTAGCAAGTTTAGCCACAGTCGGCCTGGCGAAACTTGATTTATCCCCGGCTCGTCACGCATCGGTCTTAACATTGGCGTAAAATCCGCCACTTGGCCGCGAGCGAGGGGACCGGCCGGTATTCATAAGGACAATGATGAAGCGTGTGGACGATTTCCGCTTGCGGCTTGGCAAGCACGAGCTAGTACCAATCATGATTGGCGGCATGGGGGTGGATATTTCGAGTGTCGATCTGGCCGTCGAAGTCGCCCGTCTGGGCGGTGTCGGCCACATCTCCGACGCGATGATCAAGACCGTCTCGGATCGCCGCTACAAGACCAAGTTTGTCAAGGAAAAGCTCGCGCTCTACAAATACAACGTCGAGAACGAAGACAAATCAGCCGTCAAGTTCGATCTCGGCAAGCTGGTTGAAGCTACTCGTTTGCACGTTGAGGAGGCCATGTCGCGCAAAACCGGCAGCGGCCTGATCTTCATCAACTGCATGGAAAAGCTGACCATGAACGCGCCGAAAGAGACGCTCAAGGTCCGCCTGGAAGCGGCGATGGATGCCGGCATCGAAGGCATCACGCTGGCGGCCGGCCTGCACCTTGGCTCGTTTGCGCTGATCGAGGAGCACCCGCGTTTCCGCGACGTCCAGCTCGGCATCATCGTTTCCTCGGTGCGCGCCCTGCAACTGTTCCTCAAAAAGAGTATGCGCACCGGCCGTCTGCCCGACTACATCGTGGTCGAAGGCCCGCTGGCTGGCGGTCACCTCGGCTTCGGCATGGACTGGGCGCAGTACGACCTGGCGACCATCGTCGCCGAAGTGATCCAGTTCCTGAAGAACGAGCACCTCGATATTCCGGTCATTCCGGCCGGCGGCATATTCACCGGTTCCGATGCAACGGCCTTCCTCGAAAGCGGTGCAGCCGCCGTCCAGGTGGCGACCCGCTTTACCGTTTCCGAAGAATGCGGCCTGCCGGACAAGGTCAAGCAGGAATACTTCAAGGCCAGCGAAGACGACATCGAGGTCAACCAGATTTCCCCGACCGGCTACCCGATGCGCATGATCAAGAGCAGCCCGGGTATCGGCGACGGCATCCGCCCGAACTGCGAAGCCTACGGCTACCTGCTCGACGCCAACGGCAAGTGCGCCTACGTCACCTCCTACAATCGCGAACTGGCCCTGCATCCCGGTGTCCGCAAGATTTCGGTGATGGACAAGACCTGCCTGTGCACCCACATGCGCAATTTTGACATCTGGACCTGCGGCTACCTGACCTACCGCCTCAAGGACACGACACGCAAGGCAGCCGATGGGAGCTATCAGCTACTGACCGCAGAGCACATTTTCAAGGACTATCAGTTCAGCACTGAACAGAAAATCGCCTTGCCGGAATAACCGCTCACCGGACAACGCGGGAACGACTCTTCCCACGTTGTCAGTCCGCTTCGAGCGCTGATGAAAATCTCGATATGATGACGATTGCCAATCTGTTTCGCCGGGTTGCGCCAGCGTGTTCGCCCGGCCGGTTGTTCCTGGCCCTTGCCGGCTCGGCGCTCCTCTCCGTCGCGCCGCATGTCATGGCCGAATCCGATTCGGCCCTCAGCCTGAATGGATTCGGAACCTTTGGCCTGGCCCGCACGACCACCGACGACGTCGAATTCGTCCGCGATATTTCGCAGCCCCGGGGGGTCGGCAAAGATTGGAGCGCCCTAATCGACAGCGTGCTCGGTCTGCAAGCGGCCTGGCGTATCAGTCCGCAGTTCGAGGCGGTGGTGCAGGCAACCAGTCGCTATCGCTACGACAGGACTTTCACACCCGATATTTCGTGGGCCTTCATCAAGTACAACCCGACGCCCAACCTGAGCCTGCGCGCCGGCCGACTGGGTACGGAATTCTTCATGATGGCCGATTCGCGTTGGGTCGGTTATTCCTTCCTGACGGTCCGTCCGCCCGGCGATTATTTCTGGTATTTGCCTTTCTACAGCATTCACGGCGCCGATGCCGCGATCAATCTCTCGCTTGGGGAAGGTGTCCTGCGGACCAAAGCCTTTTATGGCCATTCCAACGGCAAGATTCCCTTGGCCGACGAGCAGTGGGATATTGCCGGCTCACCGATGCTTGGTGGCTATCTCGAATATCAGCGCGGTCCGTGGCAGGTCCGGGCAAGCTACGCCAATATCAAGTTCAAGAACGATCTGCCGATTGCCACGGTCTTGAAGATTCCTCCGGCAAATATATCCGAGGCGCTCAACTTCCTGTCTACGCGCGGTGCTCGTACGCACTATTACTCGCTTGGTGTTGTGTATGACCAAGGCCCGTGGCAGGCGCAGTTAATGCTGAACCATATCGATCAGGGTAGCAACGCCTTGGAAAGCTCCGATGGCGGGTATGCGCTAGCTGGTTATCGGATGGGCACGTTAACGCCCTATTCGGGTTATTCGTGGGTGCGCTCTAACAAGCAGCCCGGACTAAATAGTTCTTCGGTCCCGCAGAATGAAGTAGCTGCCTATGTCATGCAGGATTCACACGCCGACCAGCGAACGATTTTTGCCGGCATGCGCTGGGATGTTGTCCGGAATGTGGCCGTCAAGGCGCAATGGGATGGCATCCGTGGCGAAGCATCTTCCCTTTTCCCCTATCGCCAGGATAACCGGGCGCGCTGGGATGGGCGCATGGATGTCTTTTCGCTGACCATGGATTTCGTGTTCTGAAACCATGCCATTTCGTCGCCTTATCCTCCTCGGCTCGATTTTCTGGCTGCTGGTTCAGCCGGCAGCGGAGGTGCGCGCCGAACTGGTTGTCGTCGTCAATGCCCGCTGTGGCGTGGCAGCGATGACGCGTAACGAGGTGATCAATATTTTCTTTGGGCGCAATCGGCAGTATTTCAATGGCATCGAGGCGCAGCCGGTGGATCTGCCCGATACGCATCCGGACAGGCTCCGTTTCTATGGCTTGCTGGTTGGCAAGGATCTCTCAGAAATCAATGCCTACTGGTCAAGGCAGGTCTTTTCCGGGCGCATGCAGCCACCGGCCAAGGTGGGCTCCGCCGAAGAGGTGCTGAAATGGGTGGTCTCTCATCCGGGTGGCATAGGCTTTATCGATCTGGCCAAGGCGGATGCACGGGTTCGCGTGGTTTACGAACTGGCACCGTAAAAAATTTAGGGGAATGCATTGAACGTTGAACTGATCGGCATGGTCATCATCTTTATAGCCATTGCGGTGATTGTCATCAAGCTGGGGTAATCTTCGCATGTGCTGTGCCTCCCGCTTTGCCGGGAGGCGCGTCGCGGATTTTTACAACACGCAGGAGACAAATATGACAAATCGAATCATCAGCAACATCATCGCCGGCCAAACTGTCGTTTCGGCCGCCAAGGAAAGTACGGTTCGCGCAGCTTGCAGCCTGATGGCCCAGAAGCGGGTTGGTGCCATGCTGGTTGTCGAAAATAACCGGATTGTCGGCATCTTCACCGAGCGCGATGCGCTCAACAAGATTCTGGCTGCCAACCTGGACCCCGACAAAACCACGCTGGCCCAGGTCATGGTTGCCAATCCGCAGACGATTCGTGCTGACAAGCCCTTGGGCTACGCCTTGCAATTCATGGTCGATGGCGGTTTTCGCCATGTGCCGGTGGTCGATCAGAATGGTGCGCCGCTGGGCATGGTTTCCGCCCGCGATGCGCTGGGTCAGGACATGGTCCAGCTTGAGCGCGACCAAAAGTTCCGTGAGCATCTCGAGGAACACATCGCCTAAGCCAGCTCGGCAGGCCAGCCAAAAAGCGCCAGTGTGGCAGCGAATTCGCCGGACACTGGCGCTTTTATTTGTATTCGTCGCCCGTCGGCCGGGTGGTTAAAAGCCAGGCCGATACAGGCCAGCAGCAGTCGGTGGCAGCCGAAATGCTCGGCAAAAAAGCGGTTATGGCGTCCTTTGCCATAGGTGGCATCGCCGATGATCGGGTGGGCGATGTGTTTGAGGTGGCGCCTGATCTGATGGCGGCGGCCGGTAATGGGTTCCAGGGCGAGCAGGGCGTAGCGGCTGCTGGGGTAACGGTCGACGGCAACCGGCAGTTCGATTTCGGCCAGTTTTCGGTAGTGTGTCAGCGCGGACTGGGCCTCGGTGCTGCTGCGTTCGCCCTGGAATTCGTAGGCATCCCGCTGTCGCGACAGGGCATGATCGATGCTGCCCGACTCGGGCGGGTGGCCGCGAACGACGGCCAGATAACTTTTCTCCACAGTGCCGGCTTCGAATTGTCGCCCGAACTGGCTGGCGATTTCCTTGCTCAGGCCAAAAAGCAGGGCGCCGGAGGTGCCGCGATCCAGCCGGTGGGCTGGCCAGACGTGCTGGCCGATCTGGTCGCGCAGGATCTGGATGGCAAAGCGCGTTTCGTGACGATCGATTTCCGAGCGGTGAACGAGCAGCCCGGGCGGCTTGTCGATGACGACGATCTGCTCGTCGCGGTAGAGGATGGACAGCGGCGGTTCAGTGCTACGGTCAACCGGAAATTCAGGCAAAAAAGCGAATCCTTGCAGCAGCCGGAATGTCCATCCCGGTGACGTGGGCGCGGTCGAGCAACTCCCAGTAATAGCGGTAGGAGGCCCGGTCGTGCAACTTGCCTTCATGCTGGATCGGCCCCCAGTCCTTGTCCTGGGCAGCAATCAGGATCTCGGCGGCGGCCTGAACCTCGGAGAAGTCCGGGCGCATGGCTTCGACGATGGGCACGATCTGGTTCGGGTGGATGCTCCACATGCGCAGGTAGCCGAATTCGGTCCGGGCGCGCCGGGCATCATTGCGGATGGTGTCGATGTCCTTCAGTTCGGTGGTCACGTTATGCGACGGAACCACACCGCAGGCCAGTGCCGCGGCGCTGATCTCGCACTTGGCGCGGGCGACCAGCGGGTGATCAAACTGGCCGGGACTCTTCATCGCACTGCCGGGAATGGCGCCATGGTGACCCGAGACGAAATCCATCAGGCCGAAATCCAGGCTCTCGACACCGGGTAAAGCAGCAATTTCCCAGACTTCGCGCAAGGCACCATGGGTTTCGATCAGCACATGGACCGGAATCCTGCGGTCGACGCCAAAATTCTGCTCAATTTCACGTAGTGCCTCGATCTGCACTAGAACATCGCCGGCGCTGCAGGGTTTGGGCAGGGTGATGAACGGGAGTCTGCTGCCAGCAATGCCGACCAGGATTTCCATATCCTGCCGCCAGTGCGGATGGGTTACGTCATGGACGCGTGCGCCAACCCGATTGAAACGGTTGTCGCTACTCATGATTACGCCAGCCGCCATTTCAGCATGCTCGCGCTCGGCGCCGGCATGGGCGCCATCCTCGCAATCGCAGGTAATGTCGAAAATCGGCCCCAGTTCCTTCTGCAACTGCAGGGCTTTCCGCATCGGCTTTTCCGAGCCGGCGTAATGGTCGACCGCGGGCAGGATAGGGAAGGGCTTTTCGCCGGCAAAAAGAACAGCTTTGGGATGGCGCATATTAGTTGGTAGTCGCTAGTCGTTAGTAGCGAGCAAAAAATGAAAAGGCCGCGGTATTTTACCGCGGCCCTTGCTTGCTTTTGCTAACGACTAATAACTAGCAGCTAGCAACTCGCCTCGCCTTACAGCATGTCCTTGACGGCTTCGGCTTCGTCGGTCAGTTCCTTGAGCGTGAAGTTGATCTTCTCGCGGCTGTACTCGTCGATTTCCAGACCCTGGATGATCTTGAACGAACCACCCTTGCACTCGCACGGGAAGCCGAAAACGATGCCGGCCGGGATGCCGTAGGAGCCGTCAGACGGCACGCCCAGGGTAACCCACTCGTCGGAACCGAGCACCCAGTCACGGATGTGGTCGATGGCAGCATTGGCCGCCGAAGCAGCCGAAGACAGGCCACGGGCTTCGATGATGGCGGCGCCACGCTTGCCGACGGTCGGCAGGAAGACATCGTTGTTCCAGGCGTGATCGTTGATCAGGGCCTTGACGCTGTCACCGTTGGAAGTGGTGTTGCGGTAGTCGGCGTACATCGTCGGCGAGTGGTTGCCCCAGACGACCAGCTTCTTCAGCGAAGAAACTGGACGACCGATCTTGCCGGCCAGTTGCGACAGGGCGCGGTTATGGTCCAGACGCAGCATGCCGTGGTAGTTGTTCGGGTTGGTGCGGCCAACCTTCTTGGCAGCAGCAGCGGCGATGAAGGCGTTGGTGTTGCACGGGTTGCCGACGACCAGAACCTTGACGTTCTCGTTGGCGTTCTCGGCGATGGCCTTGCCCTGAACGGTGAAGATGGCGCCGTTGGCGGTCAGCAGGTCAGCACGCTCCATACCCTTGGTGCGCGGACGGGCGCCAACCAGCAGGCAGACGTCGGCATCCTTGAAGGCGACGTTCGGATCATCGGTGGCAACCATGCCGGCGAGCAGCGGGAAGGCACAGTCTTCCAGCTCCATCATGACGCCCTTGACGGCTTGCTGAGCTTGCGGCAGATCGAGCAACTGAAGGATGACCGGCTGGTCTTTGCCGAGCATTTCGCCGGAGGCGATGCGGAACAGCAGGCTATAACCGATCTGGCCGGCGGCGCCGGTAATGGCAACGCGCATGGGGGCTTTGGACATGTATCGCTCCTGTTTGAAACAGCGTGGTTGAAATTGTTCGTATTTGCCCGAAACCTGCTTTGTTTGCTTCCTTGCGTCAGCAGGCACGAGAACTCAAGATGGTAAAAGTTCGGCGTCTGGCTGTCAATTCATCATCTGTCTTATATAAGACGTATTTGGGCTTACTAGAAGATGGCTCCAGAAGGCGCGTTTCTCTTCCTTCTTCTCCGTGGCCAGCTCGTTGGCTGATATGACGGCGATTCGGTCGGCTCCGATGTAGTCGGCAAGCATGATGGCTGCTTCAAGCGGAATCCGGCCTTTCCCGTTTTTCGCTTTGCTTATGTCCGGTTGGCTGATTGAAAGAAATCGGCCCAGTGCGGAAAGGCTTCCGGCCTTCTTTGCTCCGGTTTCTAAGTAGTCGGCGATTTGCATAAAAAATTCCTTTCGTCTATTGACCATGGGTAAATTACTATGATGTAATTCATCCATGGGTAAAAACCCATTGCATAGACCGCTAAAGGTCACAATAAGTTTCGGCCAGATTGGCCTATTTGTAAACCGTAGAACTCAAAGCGTTACGTAACGCAAAGGAAAAATCATGAAAACACGCGTCACCCTCCTGTCCGTCGAAGTCAAGGATTTCGCCCAAAAGAACAAGACCACGGGGGCTGCAACTGGGCATGTCTCCCGCACTTTCCTCTGTCAATGCATCGTGCATGGCGAAAAAATCGAAGTGGGCGTTGCCCGTGTCCCTGAGCGTGTCCTGCCGGGATATGTCGCCAAAACTGAAACCACGCCTGTAGTCCATCCTGACGCGCCAACACCGGGGGATTACATGTTTGAGTATGGCCTTCAGATTTCGTACGACACGAAAGAGCTTGGCGGCGTCCTCAAAAGCATCACCCCTATCTCTGGAATTTCTGCGGGTAAGACCGTGGCCGATGTAGTAGCAGGCAAGGAAAAAGCTACGGCGTAGCACCAAAAGCAAAGCCCCACACAGATTGGCTGCGTATTCCGACGAATCTGGACAGTGATTCCGAGCCAAACTGGACACGCATTCCGGAGCAAACTGGACAGTCGGAGCGTAGCGACGCGGGGTTTTCGGTTTTTACTCTGTTGATGTCATGGGGGTCAAGTTTTTGTC
>JAUYEI010000004.1 GCA_030691385.1 Azonexus sp. | reverse complement strand
ATATAGTCGCTATCTGCGCAAATACAAGTTATTTTAGTGACTACACTTAGAGGCCAAAAGAAAGCGCCGATTGCCCCTATTTAGCAGTAGGGGCGGGCGCTTCCGCGATACTGGGTGACTACAAAATCAAAAGAACTTCAGGTTAAAAAGGGGAATCGAAGGAATCGATTCCCCTTTTTTGTTCACACCGCCGGCCGTTTACTCACATTTTGTTAACGGCTTGCCCAACGGGCCGCTTTTTTTTACTCTCCGACCCAGGAACGACAGGGTTGGCAAAAGCTCATGCTACATCCTTACAGGCCGCGTACCGCGCGCTTGCGCTCGATTTCGGTCAGATAGCGTTTGCGCAGACGAATCGACTTCGGCGTCAGTTCGACCAGTTCGTCTTCTTCGATGAATTCGACAGCGGCTTCCAGGCTGAGCTGGACGGCCGGCACCAGGCGGACCGCTTCGTCGGTACCGGAGGCACGGACGTTGGTCAGTTGCTTGCCCTTGATCGGATTGACCACGAGGTCGTTTTCACGGCTGTGGATACCGATGATCATTCCTTCGTAGAGTTTATCGCCCGGCACGACGAACATGCGGCCGCGATCCTGCAGCTTCCATAGCGCGTAGGCGACGGCTTCGCCGTTGTCCTGGGAGATCAGCACGCCGTTGCGACGCTCGGCAACCGTACCATCCTTGACCGGGGCGTATTCGTCGAAAACGTGGCTCATCAAGCCATTACCACGCGTCAGGTTCATGAATTCGCCCTGGAAACCGATCAGGCCGCGGGCCGGAATACGGTATTCGATACGAACGCGACCGCGACCGTCCGGCACCATGTCCTGCAGGTCGCCGCGGCGCATGCCGAGGCTTTCCATGACACCGCCCTGGGTGTCTTCCTCGACGTCAACCGTCAGCATTTCGTACGGCTCGCACTCGACGCCATTGATCGTCTTCTTGACGACGCGCGGACGGCCGACGGCCAGTTCGAAGCCTTCGCGACGCATGTTCTCAAGCAGGATGCCGAGGTGCAGTTCGCCGCGGCCAGCCACGTCGAACACGTCACCGTTACCGGTGTCATGCACACGCAGCGCCATGTTGGTCAGCAGTTCTTTGTGCAGACGATCGCGGATCTGGCGGCTGGTGACGAATTTGCCTTCGGTGCCGGCCAGCGGGCTGGTGTTGACCATGAATTGCATGGACAAGGTCGGCTCGTCGATCTTGAGCAACGGCAGGGATTCCGGCTGTTCCGGATCGGTCACGGTACAACCCAGCACCAGATCTTCGATACCGGTGATCTGGACGATGTCACCAGCGTGGCCTTCTTCGAGTTCGATCTTGTTCAGACCCTTGTAGCCGAAGACCTGGCCAATCTTGGCCTTGATCGGGGTGCGCTCGTGCTCGGCGGCCTCTTCTTCGGTACCGAACATGACCAGCACGTTCTGACCGGTCTTGACCCTGCCGCGATTGATTTTGCCGACGCCAATACGGCCGACGTAGGACGAGTAATCGAGGGCGGTAATCTGCAGTTGCAGCGGGGCTTCGATATCGGTATCCGGCGCCGGTACGTGACGCAGAATCGTGTCGAACAGCGGAATCATGTTTTCGCGCGGCTGATCCAGTTCCATGGCCGCCCAGCCATTGAGGCCGGAAGCGTAAACGATGGGGAAATCCAGTTGTTCGTCGGTCGCGCCGAGTTTGTCGAACAGATCAAAGGTCAGGTTGACGGCCTGGTCGGGATCGGCACCATCGCGGTCAACCTTGTTGACCAGAACAATCGGACGCAGGCCGAGGGCCAGTGCCTTCTTGGTGACGAAGCGGGTCTGCGGCATCGGGCCTTCGGCAGCATCGACCAGCAGAACCACGCCATCGACCATGCCCAGCACGCGCTCGACTTCACCACCGAAATCCGCGTGTCCCGGCGTATCAACGATGTTGATGTGGACGCCCTGGTATTCGACTGCCGTGTTCTTGGAAAGAATCGTGATGCCACGCTCTTTTTCCAGGTCATTGGAGTCCATGACGCACTCGACCAGTTGCTGGTGAGCGGCGAAGGTACCGGACTGGCGGAGCAGCTGGTCGACCAGGGTGGTTTTACCGTGGTCAACGTGCGCGATGATGGCGATGTTGCGGATCGGACGAGCGGACATGGGAAGGCCTGAAAAATCAAAGGCAAGATTCTACCACCGATGCTGCGCCGCAACATCCTTTATCGATTGCCAACTAACGGGAATCGATAAAATTTGCACAAAGCCACCTATTTTCTCCATCTTTCCAGAAAGTTGGATTTGGCTGTTTTAGTCGCTTCATTTGGCCCGCAATTCACGGGCGTCACTACCCTCAGCGCCAGCAGTGGCCTGTCTTCAGCCTTGGGCTTGGTCGACGCGTCGACTGGCACGATCAAACTCAGCACGCAAGCAGTCACCGGCAGCAGTTCGGTACGGACCGGTGCCTGGGCCGGCGCATCAATCAGTGACACCATCAACGTTGGGCATAGCACCCCTTACGCGAAGGTCGCAGTTAGGGCTCGTTCGTCAATAACTTGAACATTTGGCGCGCTGGGCTTGGGCGCGCTCCGCGCCTTGCATCGCATCCCAATCCAGCGGCTAAATATCCAAGTTATTTCCTTACAAACCCTTAGCTTGTCTTTCAGCTTTCTCAGTACAGCCAGCTACAGCTATTCCGCATCTCGCCGTGTGACAAATTCTGCTCAGCTTTGGTAAAGAGTGAAGTCATAAGGGACTAAAGCAGGGTAAGTCGCACCAACGGCCTTCCCACTCAACCTTCCTTGTTGCGCATGAAATCTGCAGTGTGGAAGAAATTTTCCAGCAATTTTTTGCTCAGTGCCTTTTCAATCCCGACATCATCCATGGCCAGAACCATGCAGGCGACCCACTGGTCGCGCTCGGCCACACCGATTTCGAAGGGCATGTGGCGACCGCGCAGACGGGGATGGCCAAATTTCTCGACAAACAAGTCCGGCCCCCCCATCCAGCCGGACAGGAACATGTAGAGTTTGTCGCGGGAACCGGCCAGACTGGCCGGGTGCATAGCGCGAATGCCCTGAAACTGAGGAACGGTATCCATCAACTCGTAAAAGCGGTCGCAGAGCTTGCCAACGACGGCTTCGCCGCCGATTTTTTCGTAGGTGGTCGTGGTGTTTTCCATAAATGATTCCGAGACTGTGATTTAACCTTGAAACCTCAGTTGGACGCGGCTGATGGTCCGCCTGGGCGGGATGACCGACGCGAAGCAAGGACGCAGCAGGCTCAGGCCTGCAAGGAGAAGCGACCAAGCCGGGCGCCCGACCAGACGTGCCAGCGGCCGCGTAGCGCAGTCAGCCAACGGGTCAATGGCATCGAAGACACAAAGGCCTGTATTCATGCGGCTGGCCAAGGCTGGATAAGCGGTCAACTGAGGTTTCAAGGTTTAAGGCTTGCGTCCAGAAGGACGGGCACGTTGTGGCGTTACCGGCCTGCCCGGCCAGGCGACTGGCTGACCAGGCTGGCGCACGGGGCGCTGACCGGCGCGCGGAGCTACATCGGGTTTTTGGAATTTGGCCGCTTTTTCCGGTTGACCGTGGGACTTGCCAGGAACCCCTGCCGGCTGCCAGGCCGGAATCAATTGCTTCTTGCCGTTGCCGATCAGATCGGCCCGCCCCATTTCCTTCAGTGCTTCGCGCAACAACGGCCAGTTGACCGGGTCGTGGTAGCGCAGGAAAGCCTTGTGCAGCTTGCGCTGGCGACCATTGCGCACGGTGTTTACATGCTCGCTGCTCCGCGTCACTTTGCGCAGCGGGTTGCGCTCGCTGTGGTACATCGTCGTCGCCATCGCCATCGGCGTCGGGATGAAGGTCTGCACCTGATCGAGGCGGAAGTTGTTCTTCTTGAGCCACAGCGCCAGATTGAGCATGTCCTCATCTTCCGTTCCCGGGTGGGCGGCGATGAAGTACGGGATCAGGTACTGCTCCTTGCCGGCCTCGCGCGAGAAGCGGTCGAATAGCTGCTTGAAACGGTCGTAGGAGCCGATACCCGGCTTCATCATCTTGGAGAGCGGTCGTTCTTCGGTGTGTTCCGGGGCAATTTTCAGGTAGCCGCCGACGTGGTGGGTCACCAACTCCTTGATGTATTCGGGCGAACGCACGGCCAGGTCGTAGCGCAGGCCGGAGCCGATCAGGACCTTTTTGACGCCCTTCAGCGAACGGGCCTTGCGATACAGCGAGATGAGCTTGCTGTGATCGGTGTTCATGTTCTCGCAGATGTCGGGATAGACGCAGGACAGCCGGCGGCAGGCCGACTCGATCTTCTCGTCCTTGCACTTGAGGTGGAACATGTTGGCAGTCGGTCCGCCGAGGTCGGAGACGATGCCCGTGAAGCCCGGCGTCTTGTCGCGCATTTCCTCGATTTCGCGGATCACCGAGTCTTCGGAACGGCTCTGGATGATGCGGCCTTCGTGTTCGGTGATTGAACAGAAAGTGCAGCCACCAAAGCAGCCACGCATGATGTTGACCGAGAAACGGATCATTTCCCAGGCCGGAATCTTGGCCTCGCCGTAGCTCGGGTGCGGACGACGGGCGTAGGGCAACTCGTACACCTGATCGAGTTCTTCGGTGGTCAGCGGGATCGGTGGCGGATTGAGCCAGACATCGCGTTCGCCATGGCCCTGCACCAGCGCCCGGGCGTTGCCGGGGTTGGATTCGAGGTGGAAGGTGCGCGAGGCGTGGGCGTAGAGCACCGGGTCGTCCTTGACCTGCTCGTAGGACGGCAGGCGGATGGCGGTATGGGCGCGCCGGTCCTGGCGCTCGGCCAGGCGTTCGCTACGCGAGACAATGCGGATCGGCTGGGCGATGTTTTGCGAGCCCGCTTGTGCGTCCATTCCCACGGTCGACCGGAAATTTTGGCCAATTTTGGAATCGCCTTCCATGGCGTACGGGTCGGTGTGCTTGACCAGCGGCCCCGGCGTATCGACCGACGACGAATCGACGGCTTCCCACTCGCCGGAAGGCAGCCAGCCGCGCGGCACCATGAAAGCCGTGCCGCGCAGATCGCGGATTTCATTGATCTTCTCGCCCTTGGCCAGACGATGGGCCAATTCGACGATCGCCCGCTCGGCATTGCCAAAGACGAGCATGTCGGCCTTGGAGTCGGGCAGCACCGAGCGGCGCACCTTGTCCGACCAGTAATCGAAATGCGCGATGCGGCGCAGGCTGGCCTCAATCGAGCCAACAACGACGTTACAACCCGGGAAAGCCTCGCGGCAACGCTGGGCATAGACCGTCACGGCATGGTCCGGCCGCTTGTTCGGCTCGCCATTCGGCGTGTAAGCGTCGTCGGAGCGGATCTTGCGGTCGGCCGTGTAGCGATTGACCATCGAATCCATGTTGCCGGCCGTGGCACCGAAGAACAGATTCGGTTTTCCCAGTTTTTTGAAGTCGACCGCAGAGTTCCAGTCCGGCTGGCAAAGAATGCCGACGCGAAAACCCTGCGCTTCGAGCAGGCGCCCGATCAAGGCCATGCCGAAGCTCGGATGGTCGATGTAGGCGTCGCCGGTAACGAGAATGATGTCGCACGAATCCCAGCCCAATGACTCCATTTCGGCGCGCGACATGGGCAGGAAGGGGGCGGGGCCGAAGCGGTGCGCCCAGAATTTGCGATAAACGAAGAGCGGGCGGGTGTTTTGCTGATTTGAATCCATGCAATATTTTACCTGAGAGCGCCTAGGGGCATGGCATACTTGCCCTTTTGTCCAAGAGCACTCCCCCAACGCGATGATGAATCTTCCCACCCGCGAACAGGCCGGTGTCCTGATCGTTTCCGTCAGCGGACGCATAGACCACATAACGAGCGAAGAGTTCACAAAAGCACTCGATCCCCTGCTTGATCGTTGCGCCCAGGGCCACCCTTCCGTCCTGCTCGACTTTTCCGGGGTCGACTACATCAGCAGCGCCGGCCTGCGCGTCCTCATGATGGCCTCGCGTCGCGCCAAGGGGCAAAAGGGCGTGTTCGCCATTGCCGCCCTGCAGCCCCTGGTTCAGGAAGTATTCGCCATCAGCCGTTTCAATCTGATCGTGCCGTGCTATGTGAGCGTCGAGACCGCCTGCAAGGTTCTTGGCTCATGAATCAGGTTATTTTCTGGGGAACCCGCGGTTCGCTGCCGGTTTCCCTGTCGCACCGCGACATCCGGGAAAAAATCGTCGCCGCATTGACGGCCGCCAACGGCAAGACCTTCAAGACCCGCACGGCCCTCGACGAATTCGTCGACAAGCTGCCCTTTTCGGTAGCCGGCACCTTTGGCGGCAATTCGTCGTGCGTCGAGATCATCGGCGACAGCAACGATCATTTCGTCTGCGACATGGGCAGCGGCGCCCGACCCCTCGGCCAGGCAAAAATTGCCCGCTTCGGCGTGCCCAATCCGCAGACCTACCATATCTTCATCTCCCATCTGCACTGGGATCACCTCATGGGCTTCCCGTATTTCGCGCCCATGTACATCCCGGGCAACCGCATCGTCGTCCATGGTTGCCACCCCGACCTTGAGCAGGCCGTCCGTCTGCAGATGCAGTCGCCATGCTTCCCCGTCGATTACGCCATGGCCGGGGCGAAGATCGAATTCGACATCATGAAGCCCGATGAGACGCGTTATATCTCGGGCATCAACGTGACGCCCAAGCGCCAGATGCATGCCGGCGACTCCTACGGCTATCGCTTTGAAAGCCTGGACCGCACGGTCGTCTATTCGACCGATTCCGAGCACAAGCTGGAAAACCCGGGCGAACACGCCGAGTTCAGCCAGTTTTTCCGCAAGGCCGACCTGGTGATCTTCGATGCGATGTATTCGCTGGCCGAGGCCGTATCGGTCAAGGCCGACTGGGGGCATTCGAGCAACATCGTCGGCGTCGAGCTCTGCCAGGCTGCGGCCGTCAAGCGACTGGCGCTGTTTCACCACGAGCCGGTCCATGACGACAGGCAACTCTCCCGTCTGGTCGCCGAAACCCGGCGGCTCGAGCAGATCACCCGGGGCAGCCGGGCGCCGCTCGAGATCATTTCCGCCTACGACGGCCTGACTATCGACCTGTGAGGCATCCGGCCGGACTGCTCCTCGCGGCGATCCAGGCCGGACGTGGTCGGGCCTTTCCCCTGCTGTTGCTGACTGTTGGCGCACTGGTTCTGAACGGCATTGACCGTACACCGCTACTCAACGTCCGCGAAGCCTTGTTCGACCAGTATCAGCGCCAGATGCCACGAGCGCGAACCAACGAACCGGTCATCGTCGTCGGCATCGACAGCCAGAGTCTGGTAAAACACGGCCAGTGGCCATGGTCACGCGACCTGGTGGCCCAACTGGTGCGCAAAGTTCACGCCGGCAAGCCGCTGGCGCTGGGCATAGACATCGTTTTTGCCGAGCGCGACCGATATAGCCCGGAGGTTCTGTCGGCGCGGATACCCGACCTGCCGCCGGATGTCCTGGCTGCGCTGCCCGATCCCGATCGGGAACTGGCCAGCGCCCTGCGTGACCATCCGACCGCCCTCGCCGTCGTCGGCCTGAGCAAAGCCCTGCCCGGCTCGACACAACCGGCCCGGCCGCTACCGGAGTTCAATCCGGGCACCGGCCTCGACCAACATCTGCCTCAATACGCCGGGGCGCTGGCCAGCCGGCCGCTCATCGAAAAATCGGCGGCCGGCGAAGGCTTGATCAATGCCAGCCCGGGCCTGCTGCAGGCAAACAGCGAACGCGGCGTGCTGCGCCATGTGCCGACCGTCGGCAGCATCAACCAGTTGCCTTTCCTGTCGCTACCCCTCGAAATGGTGCGTCTGGCGCTCGGCGGCGGCGCCGTCGTTACCGAAAGCGGGGCGCAGGGCATGACGGCGATCCGCATCGGCGACTATCGGCTGCCCACCCAGGCCAATGGCGAAGTGCTGCTCCATTTCGGGCGGGCCAGTTCCAACTACTACCTGTCGGCCGCCGATGTGCTGGCCGGCGTGCATCCCCCGCAAATCTTCGACGACCGTTTCGTCATCATCGGTTTCAACAGCACCGGGCTGCAGGACCGGATCATCACGCCGCTCGGCGAAAGCCTGCCCGGCATCGACATTCACGCCCAGGTCATCGAAAGCCTGCTCAGCGGCCAGGCCTTGCAGCGCCCTGTCTGGATGGCGCACCTGGAAACAGCCACACTGCTGCTTGGCGGCCTGCTGCTCATCGCGACGATTCCGGTGCTCCGGCCGCGCTACGCCGTGATCAGCTTTACCGCCCTGGGCCTGCTGCTGATCGCCGGTGGCTACCTCGCCTTTTTCGGCGGACGCTGGTTGTTCGATGGCGTTTCGCAGGTGCTGCTGCTCGCACCGGTGTTCATCCTGCTGCTCGGCAATACGCTGGTTGTCGCCGACGGCCGGCGGCGCGATGCCGAATTGCAACTGCAACGCAGCCGCGAAGATGCCGCCCGGGTGGCCGGCGAACTCGATGCCGCCCGGCGCATCCAGATGGGTCTGTTGCCGGACCCGGCGACGGTCTTCGCCGATGAACGGCGATTTTCCATCGCCGCCCTCCTTGAACCGGCTGCGGCCGTCGGTGGCGATTATTACGACTGTTTCAGGCTCGACGACCAACGGCTCTGCGTGGCAATCGGCGATGTTTCCGGCAAGGGTGTGCCGGCGAGTTTGTTCATGGCCATCTCGAAAACGCTGACCGGTGTCCTGATGCGGCGCCAGGCTGACCTTGGCCTCGCCGTGCGCGAACTGGAATGCGAGCTGAATCGTGAAAATGCCGAGTATCTGTTCGTCACAGCCTTCATCGCCGTGCTCGATCTGACGTCAGGCGACATGGAATACGCTTGCGCCGGCCACGACGCGCCCATCCTGCAGCGCGCCGGCCAGTTGTCGCGGGTCGATACCTCCGCCATCGCCGGCCCGCCACTCTGCGCCGCCGGCGACTACCCCTACCTTGCCGGTCGCATGCAATTGCTGCCGGGCGACCGGATTTGCCTGTTTACCGATGGCGTTACCGAGGCCGGCAATGGCCTGGAGATGTTTGGCCTGGGGCGTTTGCAGTCGGCGATCGAGGATTGCGCCGAGGCCGAACTGCAAATCACCGCGACGACGCTACGCGATGCCGTGCGCCGTTTCGAAGCCGGTCAGCCACCAGCCGACGATCTGACCTTGCTGCTCATGCAGTGGCACGGTCCGGCGGCTAGCGAACGCTGATTTCAACACGCCGGTTTTTCGGCTCGTCGACTTCGTCGGCGGTCGGCACCAGCGGGTCGCGCTCACCGCGACCGACGGCTTCCAGCTTGTCGGCGGCAACGCCAGATTCAATCAGCAAGTCACGAAGACCTTCGGCCCTGGTTTTCGACAAACGGTCGTTGCCTTCGATGCTGCCAACGCGGTCGGTATGGCCGATGACCATGACTTCGGAGGCCGGACGCTCGGCAATTTCCTTGCGGATAGTCGCCAGCGCCGCCTGCGATTCTGCCGTCAAAACATTGCCGCCGGCTTCGAAATAGAGCACGTAGCTATTCGGCCGTGGCGGCTGCGCGCCGAGCGCCTGCCCGAAGCGCTCCGTGACCTCTTCTGCTGACGACTGGTAGGTGCTGTTGGCACCCACGCTCCGCCTGGCCGCCGCATAGGGTTTGTCGAGCACGATCTCGCCACTGGTGTCGCGGACGACGATGGCGCTGGCCCGACCATCGGCGGAAGGCAGCAGGACGACGCGCTCGCTGGCACAACCGGCCAAGGTCAGCAGCGCGACCAATATCAGGGAAACAGTCGGCTTATTCATCGCGATCACCTTCCACTTCAATGACGAACTCGGTGCCGCGCACGCCGAGGACCGAGGTCGGCGTGTGGAAATCGACCGATTCCGGCGTCCGCTTGGCGATCTTGCCCGAGGCGACGGACAGTGTTCCCTTGCGGATGCGGATCGACATGTTGCCGTCCTGCGTCGCGTTGTCGAAGGCGAACTTGTCGATGACGATCAGCGAATTCGGACCGGCCGACAACAGCGTGTTGTCGCGCAGCGTGACGCCGACCGAACCATCGGCGCCGGTACGTACGCGGTCGGCGACTTCAATCGTGGCACCAACGGTGGCCGGCAGCTTCTTGCCGTTCCGTTCGATGCTGACCTGCCCCTTGGCGACCTTGACCATGCCGGCCGGATCGGCAGCCTGGACGGGCGAGCCGGACAACAGGGCGAGCAGCGCGCAAAGCGCCGCCCAATGTGCTTTAATCATGGCGAAAACCTTGATGATTCGATGACTGCACATTTTACGGACATTTCCGTCAGCGCGCGCTATGCCGAGCTTCCCGGGCTGATTGCCCGCGTCGCTGAACAGGCGGCCGGGCTGGGCCTTGCCGCCGACGATTCGCTGCGCCTGCAACTGGTTGTCGAAGAGCTGTTCACCAACACGATTGCCCACGGCCACCACGGTGACAGCGAGCACCGGGTCAGCCTCGCCCTGGGCCGCAGCGACGGCATCCTGACCCTGCGCTACGAAGACGATGCGCCGCCTTTCGACATTTCCGGATTTGGGCAAAATTTCCGGTTGACCGTGGAAGTCGGCGGCCAGGGCCTTGGCCTGATCCACGGCATGAGCAAAGCCATCCGCTACCAGCGGTCGGGGCAACGCAACATCACCGAAATCGAGTTTTAAGCGCCGTTGCGCAAGGCCAGCAAGGGCGGCGTGGCGATCAACTGGCGAATCGCCAGCCAGCCAATGACTACCGCCAGCACACCACCGCCAACCGTCGATAGCACCGGCAACCAGAGACCGAACGACAAATCCAGCTGAAACGCCTGCTGGCCGACAATGCGCCCGAGCAGCATGGCGCCGATCGCCGCCATGAGCCCGGCAACGCTGCCGATGACGCCCAGTTCGACGAGCATGGCCTGGCGTAGTTGCGCCCGCTGGGCACCGAGCGAGCGCATCACGGCCAGTTCGTAGCGCCGCTCGTCGAAACTGGTCAGCAAGGCCGAATACAGCACAATGCCGCCGGCCAGCAAGGCAAAGACAAACACGAACTGGACAGCGCCGGCGACCTGGCCGATGACCGCCTGCAACTGGCGCAGGATGGCGCCGACATCGATCATTGTCAGGCCGGGAAAACGCCGGACCAGTTCGGAAGCGGCATCGGCCCGTTCGGCCGGCAGATGGAAACTGGTGATGTAGCTGGCCGGCGCATCCTCAATGACGCCGGGCGGCGTCAGGACGAAGAAATTGACGCGCATCGAATCCCAGGACAGTTTGCGCAGGTTGCTCGTTTTGACGCGTTTTTCGACGCCGGCGACCATGAAAACCAGTTCGTCGCCGAGTGCGATGCCCAGCGTCTTGGCCAGCCCCTCCTCGACCGAGGCCAGCCCCAGCCCGGCGTCTTCCGGCGCGAACCAGCGGCCGGCCGTTACCCGGTTGCCGGCGGGCAGATCGCTGCGCCACGAGAGATTGAATTCGCGTTCGATCAGGCGCTGGGCGCGTTCGTCTTCAGGAAAGCTGGCCGGGCTGACTTCCCTGCCGGCAATCCTGACCAGGCGGGCGCGGATCATCGGCAACAGTTCTGCCTCGATGCCGCCGGCGCGCAGCATGTCGGTCACCGGCTGGCGCTGATCGGGCTGGATATTGATGACGAAACGATTCGGCGCATCGGCCGGCACGGATTGTTGCCAGGCATCGAGCAATTCGGCCCGGATCACCGTCAGCAACAACATGGCCATCAAGCCGATGGCCAGCGCAACGATCTGCACGGCGCTCGACGACGCGTGGCGGGTCAGGCTGGCCAGTCCCTGGCGCCAGCCGAACCCGGCCCCGCCCCGCAGGCGGGCGATGGCGGCAATGATCAGCCGGGCGATGACCCAGAAGCTGCCAAGGGCGACGACGAAGCCGCCGACCGCATAGGCACCGAGCCATATGTCGCCAGCCACCCCGATGATCAGGCCGGCGAGCAGGACCAGCCCAAGCGCGTAGCCGCCGAGCGAAGATGCCTGCGGCGGCCCGAGTTCGCGGCGCATGACGCGCAGGGTCGGCACACTGGCCAGTTGCATGAGCGGCGGGAAAGCGAAGCCGAAGAGCAGCACGCCGGCAACGCCCAGCCCACCGAGCAGCGGTAACCAGCCCGGGGCCGGCAAGTCGAGCACGAGCAAGGCGGACAGCCAGTGAATCAGCACGAAATGCGCGGCATAGCCGACGATGCTGCCGACAAGGGCGGCGAGCAAGGCCAGCCAGAGAAACAGCCAGCCATGCAGGCGAAGCAGGCTACTCTGCGTCATTCCCAGGCAGCGCATGACGGCGCAGGCGTCGAGATGGCGTTGCATGTAGCGGCGCGCCGCCATGGCGGCAGCGACGGCGGCCAGTACCACGGTCAACACCGTCGACAGGCCCAAAAACCGCTCGGCTCTATCCAGCGCGCCCCGGATTTCCGGCCGGGCATTGCGCGTATCTTCGAGCCGTTCACCGCGGTCCAGACGTTGCGTCAGCCAGGCCTGATAACCAGCAACCGCTTTCGCCTCACCCGCCGCCAGCAAGCTGTAGCGAATGCGCGCCCCGGGCTGGATCAGGCCGGTAGCCGGAATGTCGTCGAGGTGCATCATGAGCCGTGGCGCCAGGCTGAAAAAATTGACACCCCGATCCGGCTCGCGGGTCAGGATGGCGGCGACCTGCAGCTTTTGTGCGCCGACCGTCACCGATCCTCCCGGTGCAACCTGCAACGCCGCCGACAGTCGTTCGTCGAGCCAGACCGAGCCCGGTGCCGGGCCACCTTCGGCGGGTGCGCCAGCCTGACCTTCCTTCGCGCTTACTTCCACTCGCCCGCGCAGCGGATAGCCCGGGCTGACCGCCTTGATGTCAGCCAGTTGCGCCTGTTCGGGGCCGATCACCATGCTCGGGAAAATCAGCGTTTCGGCCAGTTTGAGGCCGCGCCGGCGGGCTTCGCCGGCATAGGCTTCCGGCAAGGCGTGATCGGCGATGAGGATGAGGTCGCCACCCATCATCTGCTGCGCTTCGCGTTCGAGTGCCAGGCGGACCCGGTCGGCAAAGAAGCCGACGGCGGTGACGGCAGCGACGGCGATGGCCAGCGCCGCGAAGAGCAGGCGCAGTTCGCCGGAGCGCAACTCGCGACCAAGAGTACGCCAGGCGTGTCCGGCGATCACAGCCGAACCGACCAGCGGGCGCGAAATTCTGCCGGCGAAACGGCCTTGCCGTGCAGATGCCCCTGCAGTTGTTCGCAGCCGAGAGCAGCCAGGAATTCGGATTGCTCGACCGTCTCGACGCCTTCGGCGACCACCTCGAAATCGAGGCTGCGCGCCAGTTCCATGACCGTCCGGATGATCGCCTCGTCGCCTGAATTATTGCTGATGCCGTCGATGAAGGACTTGTCGATCTTGAGTTGCTGAACCGGCAGCATTTTCAGATAGCTCAGCGACGAATAGCCCGTCCCGAAATCGTCGAGCGACAGACTGATGCCGAGGTCGCGCAGGCGTTCGAGCAGGTCGAAGGCGTCGCCGACGGCCATGACCACCGACTCGGTCAGTTCAAGCTTGAGCCTGGCCGCATCCATCCCGGTTTCGTCGAGAATCTGGCTGAGGACTTCGATGAATTCGGGGCGCTCGAGCTGCTTGGCAGACAGATTGACCGAGACTTGCGGCAGGTCGAATCCGCTGTTGCGCCATTGCATGACCAGACGGCAGGTTTCGCGCAGCACCCAGTTGCCGAGCCCGACAATCAGGCCGGAATCCTCGGCCAGCGGGATGAAGCGCATCGGCATGACAAGGCCAAGCTCCGGGCTGTTCCAGCGGACCAGCGCTTCGGCACCGACCAAGCGGCCGCTTCTGGTTTCGACCTGAGGTTGCAGGTGCACCGACAGTTCGCCACCGTCGAGCGCCCGGCGCAGCAGGTTTTCCATACGGATGCGTTCCTGCGCGTCGCGCGTCATTTCCGGTGTGTAGAAGTGGAAATTGCCGCGCCCCAGCGCCTTGGCGCGATACATCGCCGTATCGGCATTGCGCATGAGGTCGAGCACGCTGTTGCCGTCGCCGGGGGCGAGGCAGATACCGACCGAGGCCGTCAGGAATAGCTCATGGTCGTCCAGCTTGAACGGGTACTCGAAGGCGCCGATGATCTCGCGGGCGAGGATTTCGACGTCGTCTTCGCCGCGCACGCCCTCCATGAGGCAGATGAACTCGTCGCCGCCGAGCCTGGCCAGCATGTCGATCAGGCGGACATGCTCGGACAGTCGGGCGGCGACCGCGACCAGCAGTTCGTCGCCGACGCCGTGGCCGAGCGAATCGTTGACCTGCTTGAACTGGTCGAGATCGATGAAGAGTACGGCCAGCCGCTCGTTGCGCCGGGCCGATTCGCGCAGGCTTTCGTCGAGCCGTTCGATGAAGCTGCGGCGGTTGGACAGCCCGGTCAGCGGATCGTGGTAGGCGAGATAGTTGAGTTTGCTCTGCGCCTGCC
>JAUYEI010000120.1 GCA_030691385.1 Azonexus sp. | reverse complement strand
TGGTCATCAGCGCGTAGGCGTGAATGGCGCAGCCACAAGCGCGAGCCGACTCTTCCAGCCAATGGAGATAGCAGTAGTAATCTTCATCGGTGAAAAAACACGGCTCGCGGTTGATGCCGCGCTGAACGATGTGCAGCGGGTAGCTGGCGAGAAGAACGCGGGGGCGGCGGGGCATGGTTATTGGCTCAGTTCAGAAAACCAAATGTCTCTGACCCCTTTGGCTGGACCCTTTGGCTGCTTGAAGACTGTTGCGCTGAAGCTGGTGCCAAGCCCCCCTTCGGCTATGGTGTCGTTGTATTGGGTAACGACAGCATATTTTCCGGCAAAAACATCGACCTGAGCGTCAGACAATCCTGCATTTTTCAGGCTCGATTTTTGCGAACTCAACGCGCTGTTGTTCAGTGTTGCATAAGCCGCCAATGCGAGTTCAGATTGATAGAAGATACTTTGAATATTCATTTCTTAAGTTCCTTCAAATGGATGAGCGAAGCAAAAAAATCTGATGGCGTGTTTGGGCATGAGAAATGGCTTGGGTGCAGTGCAAGGAGGTCTCCTCCGACACGCGAATATGTCGTGCTTGTAGCGACTACAGCCCCGTTGGAAGTCTTGACGACAGTGAGTTCCGATCTTCGGATTTCCGGATCAATATCTCGAATGAAAGAATCCTTGTAGGAGTAAACAACGATTGACCCAATGCTTCTTGAATCTCCCGCTTTCGGGATATCTATCTGGCCAAAATGGTTTTTTAGCAATTCGTAGGCACCTGCATTTACTTCAACTATCTCGTTTATCTGCACCCCCCCATCCTTCTCGCACATCTCCCTCACCCGATAATCCCAATACGCTTTGCGTCCTTCGAAAAAAACAAAGGTGACAGCGAGCGATACAAGAAGCGCGACAGGGATGAGCATTAATGTCCAAAAGGAACTCGCTCCCCGCATCCACTGCCTGGCGAAATACGCAGCTTTTCGGCACCGCGAGAACGGAATTCTGGAAGTCATGCAGCAAGCCTCCAAGCAGAATTGGAGGAGTTGCCAGAGACATTTCGTTTTTGGCCATTTTTTCCGGTCGACCGTAGCATTTCGCTAAACGACCGAGATATGCCTTTATCGTTACTCATGTCGCCGAAGATGAAATCCTGCCCGGCACCACCATCGAGCGTGTCTTTGCCGAAACCTCCGGCCAGTACATCAGCGTCAAATGGGCCGGAGACATTTCTTTTCTGGCCCTTTTTTCCGGTCGACCGTAGCATTCGTACATTCCAATCCATTTGCATATTCCGCTCCATCATTTCTCCTCCTCCACGACTTCCATCTGCCGGGTCGTATTCGTTCCCAGTTCAATCACCTCGTCCACTGCCAAGCCTCTCGGAATCTGATGCGTAATAAACAGCATCGTCACTTTCCCCTTGAGCTTGTTGATCGTTCGGGCGAAGTGTTCGGCAGTTTGGGTGTCAAGATTGGACACCGCCTCATCAAACACCAGAATCTTCGGCCGCTTGAGCAGTGCCCGGGCGATGGCAATCCGCTGCCGCTGCCCGCCCGATAGCCCCGTCCCACGTTCACCGATCTCCGTCTGATACCCGTCATTGAGGGTCTCGATGACCTCATGAATCTCGGCCGCCTTGCAGGCCTGGATCACATCCTCGAAGCTGGCATGCGGATGGGCCATGACCAGGTTGTCGTAGAGGGTGCCGGCGAAGAGCACTGTTTCCTGCGGCACGACGCCAAAGGTTTGCCGCAGTTCGTTGGCGGCGAGGTGGCGGATGTCCTTGCCGTCCAGATTGATCTGGCCTTCATTGGGTTGGTAGAAGCCGAGCAGCAATTTGGCCAGCGTGCTCTTGCCACAACCGGAAGTCCCCATCAGCACGGTCAGGTGGCCGGGCTTCAGGGTCAGGCTGAGGTTCTTGTACAGCCAGGGGTGATGTTCGGAGTAGCGGAAGGCGAGATGGCTGAGGTCGATTCGGCCCGGCCCTTGATTCTCCCGGGTTGGCGTCAGGGTATGCGGTTCCTGCGGCATATCGAGGATGTCGCCCAGGCGTTTGACGGCGATGTTGGCTTGCTGGAATTCCTGCCACAGGCCGACGAGTCTCAACAGCGGCTGGCTCATCCGGCCGGCGAACATCTGGAAGGCGACTAGCATGCCGACCGTGAAGCCGTCGTTCTGCATGACCAGCAAGGCACCGACGATCAGGATGGCCAGGGTCATCACCTGTTCAAGGCCATTGCTGATCACGTTGTAGGTGTTGCCGACCTGCTTGGTCGAGAAACCGGCGGCCAGGTATTGGGCGAGGAAATCGCCGTACTTCTTGTCGATGTCGGCTTCCATCTGCAGGGATTTGACGGTGGCCATGCCGGCGACGTATTCGGTCAGGAAGGACTGGTTTCTCGCGCCGAGCATGAACTGCTGGTTGAGCTTGTCACGAAAGACCGGAGCGACCAGGAAGCTGATGAAGGCGATGGTGCCGAGCAGGCCGACGGCAATCAGTGAGAGTTGCCAGCTATAGGCAAACATCACGGCCAGGAAGATGAGCAGGAAGGGGAAGTCGAGGACCAGCGTGACGGCAGCACCGGAGACGAATTCGCGGATGGTCTCGACGCCGTGCAGGCGGGCGACCAGGGTGCCGGTGGGGCGGTGTTCGAAGTACGGCAGGGGCAATCGGAGCAGATGCCGGAAGACCTGGCTGCCGAGGACGGCATCGATGCGGTTGCCGGTGTGCAGCACCAGGTATTGGCGTAACCAGCTCATGCCGCTGGTGAACAGCATGAACATCACCAGGCCGATGCCGAGAACGATCAGGGTGCTGTGGGTCTGGTGGACGACGACCTTGTCGATGATGACCTGGGTGAATAACGGGGTGGCGAGACCGACCAGCTGGATGGCCAGGCTGGCGAGCAGCACGTCACGCCAGATGGTTTTGTGCTTGAGGAGTTCGGGGATGAACCATTTGAAACCGAATTCCTTCTTCTCGACTGCAAAGCCGGGGATTTCGCCATCCTTGTTGATGCCGCTGGCTTCGCGTGAGGCGAGGATCAGTTCGGGTTCGAACTGGGTGGCAGCTTCTTCGACGGTGAGGGTTTCCGGGGTTTGGGAGCCGGAGCGGAAGTAAAGGAGTTTGTGGCCGTCGGTCTTGAGGATGAGGACCGGGAGGGTGGGGATGGTTTCGTCGGCCGTCGTTTCCGGCACGGCGCGCAGGAAGGCGATGGCGGGCAGCGGAAGCTTTTGCCAATCGGCGGGATGAGCACTGTGGCCAGTCTTGAAGCCCAAAGCGCGGGCGGCTTCGTGGAAGGTGGCGAGGCTATGCGGTGGCGGGAAGTCCTGCTCGATCAGCTTGGGATCGAACGGAATGTGATAGAGACTGCATAGGCTACCGAGCAGCCACAGCACCTCCTGGTACTCCAGACCCCCTTCTGAAGTTTGCATCGCTCAGCTTATTTTTTATGAAGAACGGGCATCATACCGAATGAAATATGAATTTGAAATATGACGTTTCGCGTAATTGGCATTCTTTCCAGGCTATTTTCAGAACAATCCCCTCGCGTTCCATTGAGAAATGCTTGAAGCCGAGATGCCCAACTCACGGGCAATCTGATCTTTTCAAGCCTTGTTGGAACTCTTCCGCGTCGTGACTCGGGCTGGTCTGCGCTGGCTTGGCCGATAAGCGGTGCTTTAGCGCCACTTAGCAACTGTAAGTTCCACGGAGAAAAAGGATCTGTTGATCCAATGCGGACTCCCGGAAGATTTTTTCGTAATTCGAAACGACCTCGCTCAGAAGGTCCGCCCGCGACAAGAGTGCGACTAAGCGGCCAGTCTCCTGCACCGGCATAAATTCGAGATGATGCTCATCCATCAGCTGCAAGCAGGTTTGCGCCGAATCATCCAGTGACACCAGGCAGTTACAAGGTGTTGTGGCATCTGACACTGGCGCCGTCATGGCGGACATCCCGGCGAGTGCCGTAGTTCGCGCAAAGTTCTGCAGAGAAAATATCCCCATTAATCGACCGGCATCCAGGACCAGAGCGGCCTCGCCATTTTTGTCGGCTAGAAGCCTCAAGGCATCCAATGAGCGGAAGCCAGAATCGATGGTGTGCAGTCCACCTTGTTGGCCCTTGAGCACGCTTCCAACCGTTAAACGCGGCACACGCTGATGCATGGGGTACTCGGAGTGCGCCCCTGTAACCCTGGACCCCAGGACTTTTGGTTCAGTCATCAATTTTCCGTAACCCGATTGGTCATCGAAATTGGATACCCCGAAGCTGTGTCCGTTCCCCCGTACTGCCCTACGGTGACTCATACGGAACAATGAATAGGCCAACCGGTCGAAAGTGGGAAGGAGGCGACCAATGCTTAAGGAAGCTACCAAGCTCGATGAACTGGTCAGTCAGGAATACAAGCACGGATTCGTCACTGATCTGGAGACCGATTCAGTTCCCATAGGACTGAATGAAGATGTAGTCCGCCTCATTTCGGCCAAGAAGGAAGAACCGGAATTCATGCTGGAATGGCGCCTCAAGGCGTACCGGCACTGGCTGACCATGAGCGAGCCCGGCTGGTCCACCATTCATCATCCGCCGATCGACTACCAGGCCATCAGCTACTACTCAGCCCCGCGCTCGCGCAAGGACGGGCCGCAGAGTCTGGCCGACGTCGATCCCGAATTGCTGCGCACCTACGAAAAACTCGGGGTGCCGCTGGAAGAGCGCGAACTGCTCGCCGGTGTCGCGGTCGACGCGGTTTTCGACAGCGTTTCGGTGGCCACCACCTTCAAGGCCAAGCTGGGCGAACTGGGCATCATTTTCTGCTCCTTCTCCGAGGCTGTCCGCGAACATCCGGAGCTGATCCGGCAGTACCTGGGGTCGGTCGTGCCCTACACCGACAACTATTTCGCCAGCCTCAACTCGGCGGTGTTTTCCGACGGCTCGTTCTGCTACATCCCGCCCGGCGTCCATTGCCCGATGGAGCTGTCCACCTATTTCCGGATCAATGCCCTGAACACCGGCCAGTTCGAGCGCACGCTGATCATTGCCGACCGCGACAGCTACGTCAGCTACCTGGAAGGCTGCACGGCGCCGATGCGCGACGAGAACCAGTTGCACGCCGCGGTGGTCGAGTTGATCGCGCTGGAAAATGCCCAGATCCGCTACGCCACGGTGCAGAACTGGTATCCCGGCGACAAGGAGGGCAAGGGCGGCATCTACAACTTTGTCACCAAGCGCGGCGAATGCCGGGGCGACAACTCGCGGATTTCGTGGACCCAGGTCGAGACCGGCTCGGCGATCACCTGGAAATACCCCAGCGTGATCCTCAAGGGCGACAACTCGCACGGTGAATTCCATTCGGTGGCGCTGACCAACCATTTCCAGCAGGCCGATACCGGCACCAAGATGATCCATCTCGGCAAGAACACGCGGAGCACCATCGTCTCCAAGGGCATCTCGGCCGGTCACGGCCACAACGCCTACCGCGGCCTGGTCAAGGTGGCGAAGAGCGCCGTCGGCGCCCGCAATTACAGCCAGTGCGACTCGCTGCTGCTGGGCGACAAATGTGCCGCCCACACCTTCCCCTACATCGAGGTCAAGCATCCCTCGGCCCGGGTCGAGCACGAGGCGACCACCTCGCGGATCGGCGAGGACCAGCTATTCTACTGCCAGAGCCGCGGCCTGTCGGCAGAGGACGCCGTGTCGATGATCGTCAACGGATTCTGCAAGGAAGTCTTCCAGGAGCTGCCGATGGAATTTGCCGTCGAGGCGCAAAAGTTGCTCGGTGTCAGCCTGGAAGGCAGTATCGGCTGAAGGCGACAAGATCATGCTCGACATCCGCAACCTGCACGTCAGCGTCGAAGGCCAGCCCATCCTCAAGGGGATGGAACTCAGCGTCAAGGCCGGCGAGGTCCATGCCATCATGGGGCCGAACGGCTCGGGCAAAAGCACGCTGGCCCATGTCCTGGCCGGCCGCGCCGGCTACGAGGTGACGGCCGGCGAAGTGTTGTACCAGGGCCGCAATCTGCTCGATCTGGCGGCCGAGGATCGGGCCCGGCAAGGCATCTTTCTCGCCTTCCAGTATCCGGTCGAAATCGCCGGCGTCACCAATGTCTATTTCCTCAAGGCTGCTCTCAACGCCCAGCGCCGCCACAACGGCCAGCCGGAGCTCGACGCCATCGATTTCCTCGCCCTGATTCGCCGCAAGCTGAAAGCGCTGGGCATGGACGAAAGTCTGCTTTACCGGCCGGTCAACGAAGGCTTTTCCGGCGGCGAGAAGAAACGCAACGAAATCCTCCAAATGGCCCTGCTTGAGCCGACCCTGGCATTGCTCGACGAGAGCGATTCCGGCCTCGACATCGACGCCCTGAAAGTGGTGGCCAACGGCATCAACGGGCTGCGCAGCCCGCAGCGGGCGATCATCCTGGTCACCCACTACCAGCGCCTGCTCGACTACGTCGTGCCGGACCAGGTCCACGTCCTGTCCGAAGGCCGCATTGCCCGTTCCGGTGGCCGCGAACTGGCGATCGAGCTTGAACGTACCGGCTACGGCAAGGTGGCCGATGCGCCGGGAACCGTGGCGGTCATGCCATGAACGCCCGCCAGCCCGCTTCGGCCAATGACTATCTCGGCGCCTTCCGGCGCGTCGCCAGTGTCTTGCCCGGCCAGCAACTCGACTGGCTGCGCGAAAGCCGGGCCGAGGCGATCGGCCGTTTTGCCCAGCAGGGCTTTCCGACCTTGCACGACGAGGAGTGGAAATACACCAGTGTGTCGAGCATCGAGCATGGGCGTTTCAATGTGCTGCCGCCGCGGGGTTCCGGATTCCTGAGCCGGCTGGTCGACCGCCATGCCCTGGCGGACAGCCATTTGCTGGTTTTCGTCAATGGTCACCTGGAGCCGGATGTGTCGCGACTTGGCCAGCTACCGGCCGAGATGAAATTGACCAGCCTGAATTACCGCCTGGAGCGCCACCCGGACGATCTGGAAGCAGCGCTGGTCACCTACCCGCCAGCTTCCGCCTTTGCCGACCTGAACCTGGCGTTCATGACCGATGGCGCCTATGTTCGTCTGGCGCCCGGGTGCATCGTCAAGGCACCGATCCAGCTACTGTTCATCGCCAGCGAGGCCAATCTGGCGATCCAGCCGCGCAATCTGGTGCGGGCCGGCGCCGGCAGCTCGGCCAGCATTGTCGAGCACCATGTGGCGGCGGGCGAATTCAGTTATTTCACCAACGCCGTCACCGATATTGAGCTCGATAGCGGCGCAAGCATCGAGCACCACAAGCTGCAGCAGGAAAGCCCGACCGCCTTTCACATTGCTACGGTCAACGTCAGCCAGGCGGCAAAAAGCAAATTCGTTTCCTCCTCCTTTGCCCTCGGCGCCCGCCTCGCGCGGGCTGGCATCGCGGTCAAACTGCAAGCCGAAGACGCCCACTGCGAACTGCATGGCCTCTACCTGACCGACGGCCGCCAGCATGTGGATCACCACACCCGGATTGATCATCTGCAACCCCGGTGCACCAGCCGGGAAAGCTACAAAGGCGTGGTCAATGGCGCTTCCCGGGCGGTCTTCAACGGGCGCGTGGTGGTGCACCCCGATGCCCAGGGCAGCGATGCGGTGCAGACCAACCACAACCTGCTGCTTTCGGAGAACGCGGAAATCGATACCAAGCCGCAACTCGAAATCTGGGCCGACGACGTCAAGTGCAGCCACGGCGCCACAGTCGGCCAGCTCGACGAGGACCAGGTCTTCTATCTGTGCTCCCGGGGCATCGGCCAGTCCGCCGCCCGGGCCATGCTGACCCGGGCTTTCGCCCTGGAAGTGGTCAACCGGGTCAGCCTCCCGTCGCTGCAGGAGAGACTCGACGAGTTGCTGCAGCTTCGCCTGCCGCAGCAATGAGGGGAAGCCCATGCTGAGCCTGGTCAAAGCAATGAACAGCGTGACACAGCAGCCACCGGCGCTGGATGTCATCCGCCGCCGCCAGGATTTCCCCATCCTGCACCGCGAGGTCCACGCCCACCCGCTGGTTTATCTCGACAACGCCGCGACCAGCCAGAAACCGTGGTCGGTGATCGAGGCAGAACGCCATTATTACGCCCATTACAACGCCAATATTCACCGCGGCATCCATCAGCTGAGCCAGGAGGCAACCGACGCCTACGAAGCGGCGCGCGATAAGCTGCGCGATTTCATCCACGCCCGCCGCCGCGAGGAAATCGTCTTCACCCGCGGCACCACCGAGGCGATCAACCTGGTCGCCGGCAGCTACGGCCAGCGTCTGCAGGCCGGCGACGAAATCCTGATCAGCGAAATGGAACACCATTCCAACATCGTCCCCTGGCAACTGCTCTGCCAGCGCAGCGGCGCCGTATTGCAGGTGGCGCCGATCGATGATGCCGGCCAGTTGATCGTCGAGCAGTTCGCCAATCTGCTCGGTCCGCGCACCCGGCTGGTCGCGCTGACCCAGATGTCGAACGCCCTCGGCAGCATCAACCCGGTCAAGACGCTGATTGAACTGGCCCATCGCGCCGGGGCCGTCGTGCTGGTCGATGGCGCCCAGGCCGTCGCCCACCTGCCGGTCGATGTCACTGACCTCGACTGCGATTTCTACGCCTTTTCCGGCCACAAGCTCTACGGCCCGACCGGCATCGGCGTGCTCTACGCCCGGACCGCCCTGCTCGAAACCATGCCGCCGTATCAGGGCGGCGGCGACATGATCAAGTCGGTCAGCTTTGCCGGCAGCACCTGGAACGACCTGCCCTACAAATTCGAGGCCGGCACCCCCAACATTGCCGGCGGCATTGGCCTCGGGGCTGCAGTCGACTACGTCCGCAACGTTGGACTCGATGCCATCGCCGCCCACGAGGCCGATCTGCTGGCCTATGCCACGGCCCGGGTCGAGGAGTTCCCGGACCTGACCCTGATCGGCACCGCCCGCGACAAGGGCGCGATCCTCTCCTTCACGCTGGCCGGCATCCACCCCCACGACGTCGGCACCATCCTCGATGCCCAGGGTGTCGCGGTGCGCACCGGCCACCATTGCGCCATGCCGGTCATGGAACATTTCGGCGTGCCGGCGACGGTGCGCGCCTCCTTCGCGCTGTACAACACGCGGCATGAAGTCGATGCCCTGTTCAGCGGCCTGGCCAAGGCGCGGGAGATATTCCGATGATCGCCGATCTGCGCGACCTGTATCAGGAAGTGATCGTCGACCACAGCCGCCGGCCGCGCAATTTCGGCCCGCTGCCGGAGGCCAGCCATCAGGCCGAAGGCTTCAATCCGCTGTGTGGCGACCGCCTGACCCTGCGCCTGAAAGTCGTGGACGGCGTGATTGAGGATGCCCGCTTCGAAGGGGCCGGCTGCGCCATCTCCACCGCCTCGGCCTCGCTGATGACCGAAGCCCTGAAAGGCCACAGCGCAAGCGAGGCCGAGGCGCTGTTCGGCGAGTTTCACCAGTTGCTGACCGGCGAGTCGAAAGCCAGTTCGGCGCTGGGCAAGCTGGAAGTCCTGGCCGGCGTTCGTGAATTTCCCAGCCGGATCAAATGCGCGACGCTCGCCTGGCACACCCTGCGGGCGGCATTGCAGGCCGAAAACCGGCCGGTAACCACGGAGTAAGAGATCATGGGTTTTCGCCAATGGCTATCGAAAGCCGAGCAGGCCGAAGCCGAGCGCCTGCCGCCGAAGAGTGAGCTGGAAAGCGACATCATTTTCGTGTTGCGGACCATTTACGACCCGGAAATCCCGGTCAATATCTACGACCTCGGCTTGATCTACGGGCTCGACGCCAATCCGGAGAACGGCCAGGTCCATCTCCGGATGACGCTGACCGCCCCGGGCTGCCCGGTGGCCCAGAGCTTTCCCGAGATGGTCGCCGATGCAGTGCGCGGGGTTCCCGGCGTCGAGGAAGTGGAGGTCGAAATGGTCTGGGAGCCGCGCTGGTCGAAAAAGATGATGAGCGAGGCGGCACGTCTCGAGCTCGGCCTGGTCTAACAAAGGAGAGCGCGGATGATCGAATGGACCGATGTCGCCGCCGAAGCCGAATTCCTCCCCGGCAGTTGTCGTCGAGTCGAGGTCGACGGCGTGGAAATGGCCGTTTTCAACGTCGATGGCCGCTTTTATGCGATTGAGGATCTCTGCAGCCACGAGTCCGAAACGCTGTCCAATGGCCAGTTGAACGGGCTGGAAATCACCTGTCCGCGCCACCAGGCGCGTTTCTCGCTGGTCACTGGCGAAGCCCTGTCGCCGCCGGCTTACGAGCCGGTCGCCACCTTTCCGGTGCGGGTCGAAAAGGGCAGGGTGCAGGTCAGGGAAAATCGCTTCGACTGAAGCTCACGAACTTGCATCGGTCCGCACGGGTCCAACCCTGAGTAAGTGACGAGGACCGCGAAATGCGTGGTGTGTTGCAGCTTTCGCCTGATGTTCAGGCTGAACTTGAAACCCGGGCCGCCAGAGGCTACCCGGATGAAACCTGCGGCCTGCTCCTGGGCGTTAACGGAGCGGGTTCTTTCCATGTCCTATCCCAGCACCCGGCGCGCAACCTGAACCGGGAGCGCGCGGCTGACCGTTTCGAACTCGACCCGGTGGACTATCTGGCTGCCGAGCAGGCCGCCGCGGCAGCCGGAATCAAGGTGATCGGCGTCTGGCACACGCACCCCGACCATCCGGCCCGCCCGAGCGAGACGGACCGGCAAATGGCCTGGCCGGGCTGGTCCTATCTGATCCTGTCAGTGACGGCTGGCGGCGTGGTCGACATCCGATCGTGGCGCCTCGCCGATCACGATTTTTATGAAGAGGAGGTTCGCCATGGCTGAACATCCCGAAGCTGCGGTCACCATCCGCATACCCACGCCGCTGCGCAGTTACACCAACGGCGCCGACCAGGTTGCCGTCGAGGCGACCAGCGTCGGCGAGGCTCTGGTCGCCCTCGGTAACGCCTACCCTGGCATTCTCGAACGGGTCATGTCGCCGGAGGGCGAATTGCGCCAGTTCGTCAATATTTATCTCGGTCCCGACAATATCCGGGTGCTGCATGGGCTGGTCACGCCGGTCAAGGCCGGCGCCGTTGTCGCCATCGTTCCCGCCGTGGCCGGTGGGGTCGGTGGCAAGGAGCGACGGCTGGCCGAGTTGCGGGCCCGCATTCCCGAACTGACGCCGGCCCAGGCCCGTGCCCGCCAGGCCGCGGGCGCCGTGCTGATCGATGTGCGCGAGCCGGAAGAGGTGGCCGAGGGCAGTCCGCCCGGCGCCTTGCACCTCAATCGGGGCTTCCTCGAATTGCGCATCGAATCGGCCGTTCCCGATTTCAACCGCCCGGTGATGACCTTGTGCGGCGGCGGTGTGCGCTCCCTGTTCGCGGCCGATGATTTGCTGCAACTAGGCTACCGGCAGGTGGCTTCGGTGGCTGGCGGCTATGCGCGCTGGAAGGCCGAAGGGCTGCCCGGCGAGGCACCGCAAATGCTGAACAGCGAGGAGCGGGAACGCTACAGCCGGCATCTGTCGATGCCCGAGGTGGGCGAGGCGGGCCAGGCCCGATTGCTCAACAGCAAGGTGCTGCTGATCGGTGCCGGCGGCCTCGGTTGCCCGGCCGCCCTTTACCTGGCGGCAGCCGGCGTCGGCACCCTTGGAATTATCGACGATGACCGGGTTGACCGTAGCAATCTGCAACGCCAGGTGCTCCACACCCATGGCCGCATCGGGCAACTGAAGGTGGATTCGGCGCGGGCCAGCCTGCTGGCGCTGAATCCGGGCATCCGCATCGAAACCTATGCGGAGCGCCTGACCAGCGCCAACGTCGAGCATATCTTTGCCGGCTACGACCTGGTGGTCGATGGCTCCGACAATTTCCCGACCCGCTATCTGGTCAACGATGCCTGCGTGAAACTCGACATTCCCAACATCCACGGCTCGGTCTACCGCTTCGAAGGCCAGGTCACGGTCTTCTGGCCGGGCTACGGGGAACGCCGCGGCCCTTGCTACCGTTGCCTTTATCCCGAACCACCACCGCCGGAACTGGCGCCGTCCTGCGCCGAGGCCGGCGTGCTTGGCGTGCTGCCCGGCGTGATCGGCCTGCTCGAAGCGGTCGAGGCACTGAAGATACTGCTTGGCCTGGGCGACCCGCTGGTTGGCCGTCTGCTCTGCTACGACGCATTGCCCGGCCGTTTTGACGAGTACGTCCTGCAAGCCGACCCGCTCTGCCCGTACTGCGGCGACCATGGCGCCTTCCCCGGCTATGTCGACTACGCCGCCTTCTGCCAGAAGGCGGCATGAGTGCCGCTGCCCTGCTCGCCGCGGTCGGCCATACGCCGCTGGTCGAAATCGCGTTTGACGGCCAGCTAGCGCCGGGCGTTCGCCTCTTTGCCAAGCTGGAGAGCGTGAACCCGGGCGGTTCGATCAAGGACCGGCCGGTCGCCCGCATGCTGCTCGAAGCCCGGGCGAACGGACGGCTGGCCGGTGGGCGGCGCTTGCTCGATTCCTCGTCGGGCAACGCCGGCATCTCCTACGCCATGTTCGGCGCCGCCCTCGGCATCCCGGTCACCCTGGTCGTTCCCGGCAACGCCAGTCGGGAGCGGCTGGACCGGATGCGCGCCTACGGTGCCGAGTTGGTGCTGACCGATCCGCTCGAGGGCTACGACCATGCCCTGCGTAGCGCCCACCGCCTGGCCGCCGAGCAGCCCGAGCGCTACTGGCTGTGCGACCAGTACGCCAACGAAGACAACTGGCAGGCGCACTACGACGGGACCGGCGAGGAAATTGTCGCCCAGCTGGCCGAACGCGGCCTCGGTGCGCCGGACGCCCTGATCGTCGGCGTCGGCACCGGTGGCACGCTGACCGGTGTCGGTCGCCGCTTGCGCCGGGAAAATCCCGATTTGTTGATCGCCGCGGCCATTCCCGAAACCTTTCCCGGCATCGAAGGCCTGAAGCCTTTGGGCCAGCCCGGCGATATCGTGCCGCCCTTGCTCGACCAGAACCTGATCAACCGGCGCTACCCGGTCAGCCTCGACCAGGCGCTGGCAATGTGTCGACAACTGGCCGGCATCGGCCTTTATGTCGGCCCTTCCTCGGGGGCGTTTGTCGAGGTCGCCCTGCGCCTGGCCAACGATGGCGAGCGGCACCTGCTGGTCACTGTCCTCAGCGACACCGGCGAGCGTTACGTCTCAACCGGGATGTGGCAGTGACCGAGCGCGGTCTGATTCGACAAGCCTGGCCAGATCGGCAAAGGGCATCGGGCGACCGAACAGATAGCCCTGGCCTTCCTGGCAGCCCAAGGCTTCGAGGATCTGGGCCTGGGCTGTGTTCTCGATGCCTTCGGCGGTAATCGACATGGTCATGGCCTTGCTCAGCGCGACGATGGCCTCGACCACGGAGCGCTGATTTTCGCTGTCGGGCAGATCGACAATGAACGATCGATCGATCTTGATGCGCTTGATCGGCAGGTCGCGCAACACGCTGAGCGACGAATAGCCGGTGCCGAAGTCATCAAGGCTGAACGCCACCCCGAGTTCATTCAGGGCATTGATCACCGGCAGCGTGATTTCCGTGGCTTGCAGGGTGCTTTCGGTGATTTCCAGCTCCAGTGCGCTGACCGGAAAACCGGTTTTGGCCAGCACCGAACTGACCACGGCGACGAAATCGCTGCCCAGAAACTGGCGCGCCGAGACGTTGACGGCGACATGGAAAATTTCACCCGGACTCCGCTTTTGGACCAATCCAAGCATCTCGTCGCAGGCGTGCTGCAACACCCATCGCCCAAGCGGTTCGATGATGCCGCACTCTTCGGCCACGCCGATGAAGCTGGCCGGGGAGACGATTCCGCGTTGCGGGTGGCGCCAGCGAACCAGGGCTTCCACGCCGACGATGCGACGTTTGGCCAGATCGACGCGCGGCTGGTAGTACACCACTAGGCCACCGCCGGCCAGGGCGCGACGCAGTCCCTGTTCGATGTCCATCCGCTGGCGCACCAGTGCCGACATGTCTTCGGCGTAAAAGTGATAGCGATTGCGGCCCTCGGCCTTGGCCTTGTACATCGCCATGTCGGCGGCGCGCATCAATTGTTGCGAATCTGCCCCGTTTTCCGGGTAGACCGCAATCCCGATGCTGCCGGTCACCGACAGCAACTCACCGGCGACGGGAATCGGAATGCGCAGGCGATCGAGGATTTTCCTGGCGAGTTGGGCGGCATATTCCGGATTGACGCTGCCGGCCAGGATGACGAACTCGTCACCGCCCAGTCGGGCAATCGTGTCGCTGCTGCGGAGGACGGATTTTAGCCGCTCGCTGACCGCGCGGAGCAATTCGTCGCCGACCGCGTGGCCGAGGGTGTCGTTGATCACCTTGAAACCGTCAAGGTCGAGAAAGAGCAAGAGGCAGCGTTGGTCGCTGCGAATCGCCTGTTCGATCGCGTTGGTCAGCCGATCATCGAACAGCACGCGATTGGGCAGGCCGGTCAGGGCGTCGTGGTGGGCCAGGTGGTGGAGCTTCTGCTGGGCTTCAAAAATCGCCGTGACATCCGAAAATGCGGTGACAAAATGGGTCAGCCGGCCATTGGCGTCATGGACGACGCTGACGCTCTGCCAGGCCGGAAATCCGCTGGCGTTGCTGCGCTGGCAGCGGACTTCGCCTTGCCAGAACCCGTCGCCTTGCGACAGCAGGCTTTCGGCGTAATTTTCGAAGCTGGGCGATGCATGGAGCAGCACGTCGGGATCGCGGCCGATGGCTTCGGCTTCGAAATAGCCGGTTATTCTCGAAAATGCGGCGTTGACCGCAACAATCCGGCGCTGGGCGTCGGTGATCACGATGGCATCGGCAATTGTCTGGAAAACGACGCTGGACTGGCGTGCCAGGGCTTCATCCTGATGTTGCTGGGTCACATCCTTGAGTATTCCGACGACGCGCTGAACGTTATCCGCATCGCCATAGGCCTTGGCGTGCACCTCCATGCGGCGGGGCGGGGAACCGTTGCCGGTGGTGCGAAACTGGACACAAACCGCTTCACTGCCCGTCCGCTTGGCGGTCAATGCATGGTCAACGCGTTCGCGGTCGGCGGCGTCGACCCGGGCGATGAAATTTTCCCACGGCTCATCCAGGGTTTGCGTGTGCTGGCCCAGGAGCATGCCCAGGCGGTTGTCGCCCTTGAGTCGATTCGACGCCGGGGACCACTCAAGGACGCCCAGCGAGGCCGCGTCGAGCGCCAGTTTCAGCCGTTGCTCGCTTTGCTCGACGGCCACTTCAGCCTCCCGCCGGGCCAGCGCCATCTGGATCGTCGCATGCAACTCGCGCCCCTCGCAGGGCTTGATCAGATAGCCGAAAGGATAGCTGTCCAGGGCGCGCCGCAAGGTGTCGTCCTCGGCGTAGGCGGTCAGGAAGATGACGGGAATCCGCTGGTGGGCGCGAATTTCGTTGGCGGCCTGAATACCGTCGATCTGACCTTCGAGATGGATGTCCATCAGAACCAGATCCGGCTTTTCGGCCGCCGCCCGGCTGATCGCCTGTTCGCCGCTGGCGACGACGGTGTTGACCTGGTAGCCGAAGCCCTGCAGTTGCCTTTTGAGGTCAAAGGCAACGATCCGCTCGTCTTCGACCAGCATCAGGTTGATTGGCAGTCGTGCGCTCATGCTGCCTCCTTGGAAGAAATGCGTTTGGGGAAACGCAGGGAGAAACGGGTTCCGCCATTCCGCTCGATCGTTAATTGTCCATGCAGTTGTTCGACGAAGAGTTGAACGAGTTGCAGGCCCAGGGACGAAGCCTGTGCCGATTCGGCCCCGGGTGGCAGGCCGATGCCATCGTCGGCGACGCCGAGACAGATTTGAGCATTTTCATCTTCGCTGATCTCGATCACGATTTCCCCGTTTCGCTCTCCCTTGAAGGCATGTTTGAAGGCATTGGTGACCAGTTCGTTGATCAGCAGGCTGAAGGGCATGGCGCGTTCGAGGTCGAGTTGAACGGCGGGGCTCGGCAAGACCAGGCGCAGACTGATCCGGTCGCCGGCCGCCCGGTAGCTTGAGCGAATCGATTGAATCAGGCGCTTCAGGTAATCGCCCAGATCCAGCCGTGAAAAGTCCTTCCTTTCATAGAGCAACTGGTGGGTCAGGGCCATCGCCTTGAGCCGCCCGCAACTCTCGGCGAGGATCGTTCGCACCTGGGGGTCGGCGGCATAGTCCGCCTGCAGGTTGAGCAAACTGGTAATGACCTGCAGATTGTTCTTGACCCGGTGGTGCACTTCGTTGAGCAGCACGGTTTTTTCCCGCAGCGCATCTTCCAGGCGTTGCTGGGCGCGTTGGCGCTCGGTGATGTCGATGATCGAGGCGAGGACCATCGCGCCGGCTTCAGTCGTGATCGGATTCAGGCCGATCTCGATCGGAAACTCGCTGCCGTCGGCGCGGCATCCGGCCAGATCGCGGCCGGCACCCATTGGGCGCGGTTGCGGGTCGTCAAAAAAACCGGCCCGGAAGGTCTGGTGATGCTGGCGAAAACGCGCCGGGACGAGGATTTCAACCGACTGCCCGATCAGCGCGTCGCGACCGTAGTCGAACATCCGCTCGGTCTGGGCATTGACGAGCACCATGATTCCGTCACGGTCGATCATCACCATGGCGCTCGGCGCCCATTCGACCACCCGGCGAAACGAATCCTCGCCGAGCAGGGAATTTTTCGAACTTATCTCCCGGCTCGACAAGGATTGCTGGACATGGTCATCGGTACGGTGGCAATCCATGGCGGTTCCCGCACTAGGTCAATCTGCGCGTAACGAAACGAAAACTCCGGAATTTGAAGATTTTTCCGGTCGACCGCAGCAGGCTCAATGCGGATGATGAACGTAGCGCATGTAAGGCTTCGGTGCCGTCCAGCCTTCCGGGAAGCGCTCGCGGGCCTCGTCGTCCTTGACCGACGGGACGATGATCACATCTTCGCCGGCATGCCAGTTGGCCGGGGTCGCCACCTTGTACTTGTCGGTCAGTTCGATCGAATCGAGAGCGCGCAGGATTTCGTCGAAATTCCGGCCGGTACTCATCGGATAGGTGAGCATCAGTTTGATTTTTTTGTCCGGGCCGATCACGAAGACCGAACGCACCGTCGCGTTGTCGGCCGCCGTCCGTCCTTCCGCCGTACCGGCGGCGTTGGGATGCAGCATGTCGTAGAGCTTGGCCACCGTCAGGCTGGAATCGCCGATCAGCGGGTAGCAAACCTTGGCGCCCTGGGTTTCCTCAATGTCCTTCGACCAGCGAAGATGGTCTTCGACCGAGTCGACGCTCAGTCCGATCACCTTGCAGTGGCGCTTTTCGAACTCGGGCATCAGCTTGGCCAGCTTGCCCAGTTCAGTCGTGCAGACTGGCGTAAAGTCTTTCGGATGCGAGAACAGTATTGCCCAGTCGTCGCCGAGCCAGTCGTAGAA
Source organism: Azonexus sp. (assembly GCA_030691385.1). Lineage (GTDB taxonomy): Bacteria > Pseudomonadota > Gammaproteobacteria > Burkholderiales > Rhodocyclaceae > Azonexus. The sequence goes on along the minus strand of JAUYEI010000120.1, from coordinate 5,852 downwards.
ATGGATCGTTCCTTCCGTTGTTTGCGCCGTGAAGTCAGGCGCTTGATCACCGATATGGAGTGACATTTCATGCTCCTTCAACACACTTCTCCGGAGCCAGATCCAAGCGCGCTTCGGGAAAGCAAGGGAATTTAACCGGCGACGGCGCTCAGCGTCGCGTAACTTCAACGGGCACCCAATGCAGGTGGGGGATTACTCATGAACCCAGTCGCTGATTCGACGCTGTGCAGGATGAAGCAACACACGCAATGCAATTGAAAGCGGAACGCCGGCTCCGCTCATGGCTCTTGCGCCCGCCCGCACATCAGACAACAACGCCACTGCCAATCCTCGCTCGACAGCACTGGCGATTACGTTATTTGAACGATTGAAACCCATGAAAACCTCCTGCAATAGCCCCACCAGTCGATATTGGCTTGACGGTGTGGGACAGGTACCAATCCTCCCGTTGTTTAGAGTGCCTGGGCTGAACTGATGTTCCCTTGGGTGAAATGGACCTGAAACAAAATCCGGCAGTTTTCACGATAAGGAATTTCTGGCGAAAAGTCGCCCGGGTATGCCGTCGGCGAGGTAAGGGCGTTTTACTTAAATTCGCCCAGTGCTTATTTATATTCCAATAGACTCAAGGTTTTGTCGCCGGCCCGGCGAAACACGCTGGCGGCGCATTTCTGGAAGCGTTTTTCATTCCCTACATGTCACTGCCAAATCTCGGGCGCCTGATTCTTTGTCGGCGCCGCCTGCCTAGCCTGGTCATCGTATTGCTGCTGATTCTCGGCGCCTTTTCCGTCATTGCCTGGCGTGGATTCGCCTTTGTTCCTGGGCACACGGCGAGCAGTTCGTTTTGCGCAGCCGACCTGGGGTCGGCGCTGGATCGCCAGGGGCATTCCGAGCAGGTGCTGTGGCGCGGTTGCCTGATCGCATCCGATACGCAGCGAGCGCTGGGCCGTTTCGTGCCGCCGGGGAATCATGCCCCCGCCTGTCTCGGCTGCCACGACGGCACGACAGCCCCCGGCTTTGCGTTGCTCTGGAGTCGCTTTCCCTATCGGGATGCCAAAGGGAAAATCCACGATCTGGCCGGGGCTATCCGTGAGGAGATCAAGCGGCGCTACGACGGCGTGCCGCCCAATCGGGCCGATAACGTGGTGACGGCCCTCTATTTCTACGCAGCAGCCAAGGCCGGCCAGGCCGGGCTGCGTTATGCGGTCGACACCCCGCAGCAGCCGCTTTTTGAACAACCCGATCTGGCCAGCGACGATTGCCGGAGGAAGTTCGATACCTTGGGCTGGCCGCGCGGCGACAATGCGCCGGCCGTCGTGGCCGGATGCAACCTGGTAACCGAAACACCGCGCCATGTGTCGGCGCCGATAGCGCGGGCCTGGGGCAGCCGGCTGAGTTGCCAGTCGTGCCACCTGGAGGCTGGCGATCGCGTCAATGCGGCCAGCCTGGCCCATGGCGCAGTGGTTTTGCCGCATATGCTGACTTCGCTGACCCAGCCGGTCCGTTTCGATCGGCGCGTCCTGATGTGTTTTGCCCGCAGCCTGAACTGGCTCGATTTCGGGCTCGATGCACCGGAAATCAACCCGATCAATATCTACGCCAACTGGCTCGCCCAGCGCCACGATCTGCCGATCGGCGTCTTGCCGCCGGGGCGGGGGATGCCGCTCGTCTACGATGCCCAGGGGCGAGGGGTCAGCTTCCTGGCCGGCGAGAACGTGTACCGGGAGCGTTGCCAGGCTTGCCACGGGCCGAATGGCCTGGGTGGCCGGGTCGAGGTCGGGGGGCGGCGACCGCCGCCACTGGCCGGCCCGGAGAGCTTTACCGCAGCAGCAACGACATCGGATCCTTTCCGCATGGCCGGTTTTATTCATGCCAACATGCCGCCGGGGGCCAGCCTCGAGCAACCGCAACTGAGCCATCAGGAAGCCCTGGATATCGCGGCCTACCTGACGCGTCTGGGGCGTCCGGCGGATTTCACCCGGGCCAATGCCCTGGATGTGTTCTTCAACTATCTCTGGATCAACGGCGTGACAAAAATTGCCGTCTGGCTGGGCGATCCGGATGCCGATTCCCGGCGCGGCGGTGGGCGATGAGCGGCCGCACTGCGGCTTGGCGGCATGCCCTGTTGGCCGGCTGTGTGACGGCGGTCAGCGCTTTTCCGCTGTCCATGGGCTTTGCCCTGATGGCCGGGGTGCCGCCCGGGGCCATGGTGCTCGCCTCGCTCTACGGCGGGCTGGCCAATGCGCTGTTCGGCGGTCGTTATGGCGTGGGCGGCCCCAATACCGCCGTCGCCTTGTTGACCGGCGCCGCCGTCATGCCTTTCGCCCCGCCGGAAAGCGATCTGTACATGGGCTACGTTTTTGCCCTGTGCGTGCTGGTTGGCATCTATCAGCTGGGGTTTGCCGTGATTCTTCGTCGCGTCGATCTGATGGACTACGTGTCGACGACGGTCATCGACGGCATCACCTGGGGCATTGGCGTCCTGTTCATTCTCGGTTCCCTGTGGCTGGCCGCTGGCCTGGCCCAGCCGGGAGGGGCACAGTGGCCGGTCTTTCATGCCCTGATGGTGATCGACCGGATGGTTGACGGGACGGCCCAACGCGCTGCCCTGGAAGTATCCGGTGTCACGCTCCTGGTCGGCCTGGTTGCCGGCCGTGTGCCGCGCCTGCGGCGTGCCAACATCCTGATCGGCCTGGCTGCCGGCTGCGCCTGGGCGGCCTCTTTGCCGGAGAGTGCGCTGCTCGAACGTGTCGGCTGGGTGGCGCCGATTCCCTTTCAGGCGTCGTTGCCGGATTTTCGTCAGGTTTCCTGGCCGGTGATCTTTGCCCTGGCCGGTGGGCCGGCGCTGGCCATCGCCCTGGTCGGCGCCCTGCAAAGCCTGGGCATCGCCAAGGCCTTGCGCGATGCCGATGAGCCCTATCGGCCGGCCCGCGAGATGCTGGGCCAGGCGGTCAGCAATCTGTGCTGCGGCTTTTTCATGGGAACGCCCGGGTCCAACAGCTTCAACAAGTCGTCGGTCATGCATGCGCTGGGCGGCAGCGGTGGGCTGGCCCATCTTTTTGCGGTCGCGGCGACGGCTGCCCTGATCTATGGATTCACCGATTTGCTGGCGCGCATGCCGATGAGTGCGTTGGGCGCCGCCCTGATTCTTGCCGGTCTGGCGATGATTGCTCCGCGACGCTACGCGCGACATTTCCGGCGTGGCCGGGTGGGGGCCGGGATGTTCGTCTTGCCGGCACTGCTGGTGGTCATTCTGGACATCCAGAGCGCTTTGTTCATTGGCGTCGGTGTCTCGATTCTGGCTCATTTCGTGCATTTTTCGCGCGGGACGATTGCCTGGGATCTGAGCGAGGGGCGATTGCGCGTCGCGATCTCCGGTGTTTTTTTCTTCGTTTCCGGGGCGCGTCTGGAAAATCGTGTGCGGGCCGTATTTGCCGAGACCGGTGGCAATGGCGAGGCCGAATCCCTTGAACTTGACCTCCGACCGGCCCATCTGGTGACTCTGGATCAGCTGGATATTGCCTGGTTGCGACACATCGTTCGGGCCGGAATTCCCGTGTGTATCCTGATTCGCGCCGAACAGAGTGAGGCGGCCAGAGGGCTGCTGGACGATGCCGGGCTGGCCGGTGCGGGCAGTGATCTGCTCGTCGTCGCCACCGCAGGCGATCCGGATGCCTGGCCGGCACCCTGCGCGTCGTGATTGCAGGGCGGTGATGGGGATCGGAGGGTTGGTCTGACTTATCCCCGTCCGGGTCGGACAAGGCTGTGGATAAGCTCGGGACAGATGCTGCAATGCATTGAGCGACAAGGCTTTTGCGGTCGACGCCTAAAAAATGGGCAAATTGCTCGGCGCACTGCGCTTTGCGCCGTCCGGGTCTAGCCTTACAGGTGATATAACATATAAAATATATAAGACCCGCAAGTCACGGCAGAGGGCTGGAGTTTTCCGAACTATCAGAGCCTCGCCGTTGTCGTAAAATATTCGTTTCCCAGAGCAACCCTTTACGAAAGGAAGTCGCCGTGCTTGAAGCCTATCGCGCCCATGTTGCAGAGCGTGCAGCCCTCGGTATCCCGCCGCTGCCCCTGTCCAAGCAACAGACCACCGAACTGGTCGGCCTGCTGAAGAATCCCCCCGCTGGCGAAGAAGCCGCCCTGGTCGAACTGATCACCTACCGCGTGCCGGCCGGTGTCGATGATGCCGCCAAGGTCAAGGCCGAGTTCCTGGCCAAGGTCGCCAAAGGCGAAGAAGCCTGCGCCCTGATTTCCAAGGAAAAAGCCACCGAACTGCTCGGCACCATGCTCGGCGGTTACAACGTCAAGCCGCTGATCGACCTGCTGGCCTGCCCGACCTGCGGCAGCGTTGCCGCCGAAGGCCTGAAGAAGACCCTGCTTGTTTTCGACTTCTTCCACGATGTCGCCGAGCTGGCCAAGGCCGGCAATGCCAACGCCAAGGGCGTCATGCAGTCGTGGGCCGACGCCGAGTGGTTCACCTCGCGTCCGGAAGTCCCGGCTTCGCAGAAGCTGACCGTCTTCAAGGTCACCGGCGAAACCAATACCGACGACCTGTCGCCGGCGCCGGATGCCTGGTCGCGTCCCGACATCCCGCTGCACGCCCTGGCCATGCTCAAGAACCCGCGTCCGGGCATCGAAGCCGACGAGCCGGGCTCGCGCGGCCCGTTGAAGCAACTCGAAGCGCTGGCCGCCAAGGGCAACCTGATCGCCTACGTCGGTGACGTGGTCGGTACCGGTTCTTCCCGCAAGTCCGCCACCAATTCCGTGCTGTGGTTCACCGGCGAAGACATTCCTTTCGTCCCGAACAAGCGTTTCGGTGGCGTCTGCCTGGGTTCCAAGATCGCTCCGATCTTCTTCAACACCATGGAAGATGCCGGCGCGCTGCCGATCGAACTTGATTGCAGCGCGATGGACATGGGCGACGAGATCGAACTGAAGGTCGATGCTGCCTCCGCCAAGGTTACCGCGCTGAAGAACGGCGCCGTGATCGCCGAATCCCAGCTGAAGACTGCCGTGATCATGGACGAAGTCCGTGCCGGCGGCCGGATTCCGCTGATCATCGGCCGTGGCCTGACCACCAAAGCGCGTGAATTCCTCGGCCTGCCGCAATCCACCCTGTTCCGCCTGCCGCAAAACCCGGCCGACGACGGCAAGGCCTACTCGCTGGCCCAGAAGATGGTTGGCAAGGCCTGTGGCGTCACCGGCATCCTGCCCGGCACCTACTGCGAGCCGAAGATGACCACCGTCGGTTCGCAAGACACCACCGGCCCGATGACCCGCGACGAACTGAAGGATCTGGCCTGCCTCGGCTTCTCCGCCGACCTCGTCATGCAGTCCTTCTGCCACACCGCAGCCTATCCGAAGCTGGTCGACGTCAAGATGCACCGCGAACTGCCGTCCTTCATCTCGACCCGTGGCGGCGTTGCGCTGCGTCCGGGCGACGGCGTCATCCACTCCTGGCTGAACCGCCTGCTGCTGCCGGACACGGTCGGCACCGGCGGTGACTCCCACACTCGCTTCCCGATCGGCATCTCCTTCCCGGCCGGTTCCGGTCTGGTCGCCTTTGCCGCTGCCACCGGCGTCATGCCACTCGACATGCCGGAATCCGTGCTGGTTCGCTTCAAGGGCAAGATGCAGGAAGGCATCACCCTGCGCGATCTGGTTAACGCCATTCCGCTGTATGCCATCAAGGCTGGTCTGCTGACCGTCGAGAAGAAGGGCAAGAAGAACGTCTTCTCCGGCCGCATCCTCGAAATCGAAGGTCTGCCGGATCTCAAGGTCGAACAAGCCTTCGAACTCTCCGACGCCGCCGCCGAGCGTTCCGCCGCCGCCTGCGCGATCGC
>JAUYEI010000118.1 GCA_030691385.1 Azonexus sp. | reverse complement strand
GTACTGACCATCGCCTACTTTGATCGACTCAGGGTGCCACGACTCTCATGACCTCAACTTCTCGAACCGCCCGGTGCGGACCCGCATGCCGGGTGGTGTGGCAGGGGCGCAGCCTATAATGGCTGCCCCCTATGCCGATTCTGGCTGGGTTTTTCGTTTTTGTGGCTGATTGCTACGGTCAACCCGAAAAAATGGCCAAAATTGAAATGCGCTACGCCGTCTTTCAGGCCTCGGCCAGCACGCCACGCATTTTCTGCAGCGCCTTGACCTCGATCTGACGAATGCGTTCGGCCGAAACGTCGAATTCGGCGGCCAGCTCGTGCAGCGTGGCGGCTTCGCCTTCCGGCAGCCAACGCGCCTCGACGATACGGCGACTGCGCGGGTCGAGGGTGGCCAGCGCTTCGTGCAGACCTTCATCGTGCAGGCGGGCGACCGCCTTGTTTTCGAGGACGCGGGTCGGCTCGTAACGCGAGTCGGCCAGGTAATCGATCGGGGCAAAGGCCTCGTCGCCGTCGTCCGGATTGCCTTCCAGCGCGATGTCGCGGCCCGAAAGGCGGGTTTCCATCTCGACCACTTCGTTCTGCTTGACGCCCAGACGCGCCGCGACTTCGGCCGCTTGCGTGCCGTTCAGCGTATCGACGCCTTCGTAGTTGCTCTTCAGGCTGCGCAGGTTGAAGAACAGCTTGCGCTGGGCCTTGGTCGTGGCCACCTTGACCAGGCGCCAGTTCTTGAGGATGTACTCGTGAATCTCGGCCTTGATCCAGTGCATGGCAAACGACACCAGACGGACACCGCGCGTCGGATCGAAGCGTTTGACGGCTTTCATGAGGCCGATATTGCCTTCCTGGATCAGGTCGGCATGCGGCAGGCCGTAGCCGAGATAGCCGCGGGCAATGGAGATGACGAGGCGCAGGTGCGAAAGAACGAGCTGACGCGCCGCTTCCACATCGCCTTCGTTGTGGAAACGCTCGGCCAGCCGGATTTCCTCGGCCTCGGCCAACATCGGATAACGGTTCGCCACCTGGATATAGGCGTCGATGTTGCCGATGGCAGACGGGATGGGGAGCGTCAGGGCATGGGTCATAGCGTAATGTCCTCCTTCATTTACATTCATATATTAGCACTCGCTGCCTAAGAGTGCTAAGGGGAGGAAAAAGTTTCCGGATGCGTGGCTGTTGGAAACAATTCAAGCCTGCTCAAGCCGCCGGGAGAGGCGCTCCAGGACGTGGCCGGTCATGCCTTTGGCCAATTCCTCTTCACCATGGAAAACGGTGCCCAGATTGTCCTTGCGCAGCATCTCGGACTCGGCCTCGCTGTGGGTACGGAGGACGATTTCGATGTCCGGGTTGAGCGTTCTGGCGGTTTCGACCATCTGGCGGACGTTGATCGGGTCGGGGCTGGCGATGACCAGCATGGCGGCATCGGCGATATGGGCCTGGATCAGGACGGAAGGCTCGCTGGCGTCGCCCGAGACGGCGGCAACGCCTTTGTCGCGCAGGTTTTCAACCAGTTCCCGGTTCTGCTCGGCGACCACGTAGGGAATCCCCTGGCGATCCAGCGCCTCGGCTATCCGGTGCCCAACCCGGCCATAACCGACCAGCACCACTTGTTTTTCGAGAAACTTGCGCTCGGTACTCATCGGCAATTCGGCAAACGGATCGCCGCGTTGCTCGAGTTCGCGCGCGAATGCCGACTTGTCGAGCGCCCAGCGCCGTAGCGGCTCGATGGCCGAGAACATCAGCGGGTTGAGGGCAATCGAGAAGAGTGCGCCGGCGAGGATCAGGCTCATCCCTTCGTTGCTCATCAGACCGAGGGCCTGGCCCAGACCGGCCAGAATGAAGGAAAACTCGCCGATCTGGGCGAGGCTGGCGGCGACGGTCAGCGCCGTGTTGAGCGGGTAGCGCAGCGCCAGCACCAGCGCCATGGCGGCCAGTGTTTTGCCAACCATGATGATGGCGACGACGCCGAGAACCTGCCAGGGCTTGTCGACGAGAATCGACGGCTGGAAGAGCATGCCGACGGAAACGAAGAAGAGTACGGAAAAGGCATCGCGCAGGGGAAGGGATTCTTCGGCGGCGCGATGGCTGAACTCGGATTCGCGCATGACCATGCCGGCGAAGAAGGCGCCCAGTGCGAACGAGACGCTGAACAACCGGGCTGCGCCGAAGGCGATGCCGATGGCGGCTGCCACCACTGACAGCGTGAACAGCTCGCGCGAGCCGGTGGCCGCAATGTGCCAGAGCAGCCACGGGATGAGCTTGCGCCCGACGAGCATCATCAGGCCGATGAAGGCGCAGACCTGGAGCAGCGTTTTGGCAATCGCCAGCCAGACTTCCTGATTGCCGCCGGCTGACTGCGCCTCGCCGCCGAGAATGCCGGCCAGCGGCGGCAACAGGACGAGGACGAGCACCGTGGCCAGATCTTCGACAACCAGCCAGCCGACCGCGATCCGGCCGTTCATGCTGTCGAGTACGCCTCTGGCCTCAAGGGCTTTGAGCAGCACGACGGTACTGGCGCAGGACAGCGAGAGGCCGAAGAGCAGGCCGTGCCCCCATTCCCAGCCCCAGCCCCAGGCCACGGCCATGCCGAGCAGGGTGGCGCAGGTCATTTGCACGACGGCCCCGGGCACGGCGATGCGTTTGACGGCCATCAGGTCGCCCAGCGAAAAATGCAGGCCGACGCCGAACATGAGCAGCATGACGCCGATTTCGGACAACTGGGCGGCGATGTGCATGTCGGCCACGAAGCCCGGTGTGGCCGGGCCGATCAGGATGCCGGCGGCGAGATAGCCGACCAGTGCGGGAATCTTCATGCATTCGGCGGCAAAGCCGAGGATCAGGGCGATGCCGAAGCCGGCAGCCAGCGTGGTGATCAGGGGAATGTTGTGATCCATGGAGGCCTTGTGAGTCGAGCGTTCGCTTTTACCGGACAGTCCCCTTTCGGACAAGCAGGGCGGCCCGAAGATTCCCTCCAGAAAAGCCTGGCACGTCGATTCCGGGCCGCTGGCTTGGTATAGTCGCGAACCGGATTCGCTCCTGCCATCGCTCAAAATCGTGCCCACCAACGCCTACCGCGGCCGTTTCGCTCCCTCGCCGACCGGCCCCTTGCACTTCGGTTCCCTGGTTGCCGCCGTCGGCAGCTACCTCGATGCGCGCACGCAGGGTGGCGCGTGGCTGCTGCGCATGGAGGACGTCGATACGCCGCGCAACGTGGCGGGGGCGGCCGATGCCATCCTGAACACGCTGGAGGCTTTCGGTTTTGAATGGGATGGGCCGGTCTTGTATCAGAGCGACCGGTTCGAAGCTTACGCGGTGGTGCTGGCGCAATTGCAGCGGGCCGGTCTGGCCTATGGCTGCGCCTGCTCGCGCAAGGAAATCGCCGATTCGGCAACGCGCCCGGCGGTCGATGGCGGGCTGGCTTATCCCGGCACTTGCCGCGCCGGCCTGCCGGCCGGGCGGGCGGCGCGGGCCTGGCGCCTGCGGGTCAATGATGAGGAGATTGCCTTCGCTGATCGCCTGCAGGGCCGCGTCGCCCAGCATCTCGAAAGCGATGTCGGCGATTTCGTGCTGCGCCGGGCCGACGGTTTGTTCGCCTACCAACTGGCGGTCACGGTCGACGACGATTTTCAGGAAATTTCGCAAGTCGTGCGCGGTGCCGATCTGCTGGCGTCGACGCCGCGCCAGATCTGGCTGCAACGCTGTCTGGACTTTGCCACGCCGACCTACGCCCATCTGCCGGTAGCCGCCAATGCGGCTGGCGAAAAGCTGTCGAAACAGACGCTGGCCCGTCCTTTGGCGAGCGAGATCGCAGCAGCCGAGCTGGTCCGGGCGCTGGGTTTTCTCGGTCAGGCCGTGCCGGCCGAACTGGCCCGGGCGACGGTCGCCGAGGTCTGGGCCTGGGCGCTGGAGCACTGGTCGTTCACCGCGATTCCGCGGCAACCGGCGATCATCGTTCCTCTGGCTTAGTTTCTTCGGTCTGTCGCCAGTGGCGCTGGCTGTAGCCGGCAATGCCGACCATGGCGCGGACCAGCCCGTAGGCCAGCCAGCGCAGAAAGCGCGAGTGGATGGGCTGGCGCGACAGTTCTTCGGCCAGCAGTTCGCGGGCGCCGCTGGCCATGGCGTTCTTGAGGCTGGCTTCGAGTTCGCCGGCAAAGCCGGCATCGCGGACGACGAGATTGGCCTCCTTGGCCAGGAGCAGACTGAAGGGGTCGATGTTCGATGACCCGACGGTGGCCCACTCGCCGTCGATGACGGCAACCTTGGCATGCATGAAACTCTTTTCGTATTCGAAGATGCGGATGCCGGCGGCCAGTGCGGTGGCGTACAGCGTCTGGGTGGCGTAGCGAAATAGCTGGTGGTCGCTCTTTCCCTGGAGCAGCACGGTGATGCGGACGCCACGCTGGGCCGCGGCGTAGAGCGCGCGGCCGAAACGCAGGCCGGGCAGGAAGTAGGCGTTGGCGATCAGGATGTCGTGCTGCGCGTTGTCGATGGCGTCGAGATAGGCGTGCAGGATGTCGTTACGGTGGCGGATGTTGTCGCGGATCAGGAAGGCGGCATCTTGATCGCCTGTAGCCGCGCAGCAGGGATCGGCCACCGGGGCGAGGCGGAAGCGGCGCTTGAAATTGACCCACGACACCGTTTCCCACATGCGGCGCACGGCGTGATGCACCTGACGGAGGACCGGTCCTTCGACGCGCACGGCGTAGTCGTAATGCGGGCGCATGTCGAACGGCGCATTGTTGTCGTCGATGATGTTGATGCCGCCGATGAAGGCGATGCGCGCATCGATCACCACCAGCTTGCGATGCAGGCGGCGCAAACGGTGGCGCTTGAAGTGGAAGCGGCCGATTTCCGGCCGGTAGAACATGGCGCGGACGCCTGCTACGGTCAACCGGAAAAAGAAGTCAAATTTGAAATTGCGCGCTCCGAAGCCGTCGACCGTGACATTCACCTGGACGCCGCGCTCGGCCGCCCGGCACAGGGCGTTGGCCACCTGGTGGCCGATCACGTCGTCGGCGAAAATGTAGCTTTCGAGGTAGATCTCGACTTCGGCCGCATCGATGGCGGCGAGCAGCGCGGGAAAGTAATCGTCGCCCGAGTTGAGCAGGGTCAGCCGGTTGCCCGGTGCGAACTCAGCGGCCATGCCGGGTCAGATGGGCCGACAGCGCGGCGTGATCGGAAATGGCCGACCACGGCATGCCGTGATGGACTTCGGTACGATGGACGTCGAAGCCGCGCACGTAAATGCGGTCGAGGCGGAACATCGGCATGGCGGCCGGAAAACTGCATACCGGCTTGCCGACCGGGCCACTGAACACCTCTTGCAGGCCGAGGCAGCGCGTCAGGTTTTCGCCGGCGCGGTTGCGCCAGTCATTGAAATCGCCGGCGATGATGAGCGGCGCATTGGGCTCGGCCAGCCGGTCGAGGTAATCGGCCAGTGCCGCCATCTGCTTGCGCCGCGAATAGCCGAACAGCGACAGGTGCACGCAGACGCAATGCGCCGCCGGGCCTTCCGGCAGTTCGATCCGGCAATGCAGCATGCCGCGTTTCTCGAACTGCAGGTGGGTGACGTCCTGATTGTGGGCGTGCAGGATGGGAAAGCGCGAGAGGATGGCGTTGCCGTGGTGGCCGTGGTCGTAGAGCATGTTGCGGCCGTAGGCGGAGGCCTCCCAGACGTCTTCGGCCAGGAACTCGTGCTGCGGCGAATCGGGCCAGTCGTCGTGGTTTTCGGCATGGCCGAGGTGCAGCCCCTGCACTTCCTGCAGGAAGACGATGTCCGGATTCAGGCCCCGCAGGCGCTCGCGCAGCTCGTGCACCATCATTCGCCGGTTGAATTGCGAAAAGCCCTTGTGGATGTTGTAGGTCGTTATATGAAGGCTGGGCGTGCTCACGGGGAATGCTCCGGGGACTGCTCGAGCCGCACTGAAAGGCGGCCCCGACCGCCAAGAGTACCAAGCCTTGCGCCTTATTGCAGCATGAACGTTTCGTATTCGAGCCGGTTCAGGCGGCGGGAAAGTTGCGTCAGGCCGGTGATCAGCGTGATGAGCACGGCCAGCGTAAAGCCGTAGCCGTAGAACGCAGCACCCCAGGCCAGCGTGAAGGCGGTAAACACGATGTTGAGGACGACGAATTCGGTGCACAGCCAGAGCACGACGCGCCGCTGGTCAAGGTAGAAGAAGACGTTCAAGACGGCCATCAGCCCCACCTGCAAGCCGGCTCCAATGACTTGGACATAGAGCAGCGGCAGGTATAACTCGCTGATGCCAAGGGCGCGGAGCAGGCTGGGCGCCGCGACAAAGGTGCCGAGCACGGCCAGCGCCTGGATCTTGCCGATTTCGCTGAGGCCCTGCTGGATCGAATACACCATTTCGTCGCGCATGCCCTCGATGAACTCGAGCGAGCCGCCGCTGCGCACGGCGTTGTAAAACTTCTCGTAGTACTCGACGAAATCGGTTTCGATGCGGACGAGAAACACCGCCATGCCGGGGATGATCGACAGGTAGGAGAGGAAGACCGGCAGGTCGTAGATGACCGACGCCTGCAGGTGGCCGATGACAGGGTCCGAGGTGTCCGGAAAATACCAGAACATGAACTTGTCGACCCAGATGCCGAGGTTGTAGAGCAGGCCAACGGCCATCAGGCTGGGGTAGAGCATGGCGGGCCGGGCGAAGTCGAAGCGGATGAGCTGTTCGCGCGGCAGAAAATCACGGGCGGTGAGTAGCCACATGCCGGCGACCAGTACGAAATGGCCGAGCACGAAGCCGGTGAGCAAGCCTTCCAGACCGTAGGGACGGAGGAGGAGGGCAAGAGCGATGATCAGACCGTAGGCGATGCCGAACAGGATGACGATGGCGTGATAGCGCTTCATGCCGGAGAGGAAAACGGTCATCACCCAGACGGCGCACATCAGTACGAAGCCGGCCAGCATCAGCAGCCGGTAAAGCAGGCTGAGGCCGGGGAAAACCAGGAACAGGCAGAGCGTTCCGATGACGCTGGCGGTGAGCACGACGACCAGGAGCAGGCCGTTCAGGTTGGGCATGATCCAGTCGGCGCGCTTTTCAAACAGGCGGTCGGAAACGAAGCGGGTGAAGGCGAGCTGAACCAGTCCGGTCAGCACCAGACTGCTGGCCACCAGATAGGTTACCGAGGTCTGGAACTGGGTGATCTGAAACGACGGCGTGGCGATGCTGGCGCTGATCAGGCCGACAAGCAGGATGCCGAGAATGGAAAAGACCCACGGCCCGGAGCCGATGATGCCGGCGTAGGCGTAGGCCTCGATCATGCCGAGCAGGGTGTTCTTGCGCAGCAGGCGGCGCAGTTCGAAACCGATGCCGGCCATCTCAGGCCACCTTCCCGCCAGCGGCCAGCGCCGCTTCGTACACGCTGCGGTAGCGGCCGAACATCATCTCGTCCGAGTAGTAGCGCTCGACGCGGGCAATGCCGGACTGGCTGGCGGCGTGCCAGCGCTGTGCATCGCTCAGCAAGTCTATGGCAGCGGTCGCCAGTGCCTGCGGGTCGGCAATATTGACTACCGCGCCGGACGAGCCCAGCGCCTTGTCTTCAGCGTCCAGCCCTTCGATCAACTGGCGACAGGAGCCGACATCGGTCGAGATGGTTGGCACGCCGGCGGCGTAGCCTTCGAGGATGACCAGCGGCAGCGCCTCGCTGATCGATGACAACACGGTCAACCCGATTTTTGGCATCAAATCGTCGATTTTCTGGAAGCCGAGAAAGCGCACCTTGTCCTGCAGGTCCAGGCTCTGCACCAGATTTCGGCACTCCTGGGCATAAGCCGGATCTTCGTCTTCCGGTCCGGCGATCCAGCCTTCGGCCTCGGGCAATTGATTGATGACGCTGCGCATGGCCCGGATGAAGGTCTTGATGTCCTTGATCGGCACGACGCGGCCGATCAGGCAGAGCACCGGCGGCACACTGTTCGGGCGGGCGGTTCGCAGCGGTCGAAGCCGATTCAGGTTGACGCCATTCGGGATGTTGATGGTGCGCTCGGGGAGGGCGCCATCGGCTACCTGACGCAGGCGATTTTGCTCATAGAGGGCGATGATCGGGTCGGCGGCGTCGTAGCAGAAGCGGCCCAGCCACTCGAAAAAGCGAATCCACATCTGGCGGAAATACGAAAGTTCAGTCGGGTCGCGCTGGAAGACGTTGCGGTTGTCGCGAATCCACTCGCTCTTGAACAGGTCGATCTTGCGTTCCTTGGTATAGATGCCGTGTTCGGACAGAATCAGCGGCGTGTCGCGCGTCTGGTGAACGAGCGCACCGAGGAAGCCGGCGTAGCCCGTCGAAATGGTGTGCAGTACCCGGACGTTGGGCAGGCCGTCGGCAATCCGGGCCAGCTTCCAGAGCGGGGTGTGCATGATGCGCACGGTCCAGAAAAAATCGACGAAGGACGGATCGGTGCAAAAATTTCGGTAGCGGTCGCAGACGATTTCCCAGGAGCGTTCACTGTGCAGGAAGTCGTCCAGCGTCAGCTTGCCACCCGGCATCATGGCGTGGGCAACCTCCTTGAAAGCCTGCATGGCTTCGGCCATGGGCACACCGGGGGCGAACTTGTCGTGCATGCAGGCGGCGGCTTTGAAGGCTTGTTCATCGCCGCTGCGGGCGCGTGGTTTTTCGCGCGTGGACTGGCCCTCGTAGAGGAAATGCTCTTCGAAGTGCACGACGTTGGCCGGCAGTTCGTACTTGAAGGTGCTGTAATCCTCACGCCGGCTGCCAAGGAAAATCAGGGCCAAACGGTATTCCGGGTAGGCCCGGATGATCTGGTTGACCCAGCTCGATACGCCGCCGCTGACATAGGGGAAGGTGCCTTCGAGGAGCAGCGCGATATCGGCGTCCTGGGCAGTCGGGAGGCTCATCGCGGATTCCAGTATTCGATAGCGGGTTGCAGGCGGGGCAGCGAAGCCCAATTGGCGAGGTCACCCATCAGGCGTTTGGCGTCGGCGTAGTCACCCTGATCAAAGCGCAGTTCGGCCAGGTAGGGCAGGACACGGGTGGATGGCAGGCCGAGGGCCAGCGCTTTGTAGTAGGCGGTGGCAGCGCCTTCCGGGTGGCCAAGATCGTGCAGCAGCCGGCCCTGACGCAGGTTGAGGGCGGCGTCGTCGGGTACATGACGCAGCACCATCTGGCAGTAGCGCGCTGATTCGGCCAGCGCATGGGTGCGCAGGTCGCCCTGTACCAGTCGCTGATAGATCAGTTCCCAATAGAGATCGGACAGGCGGCGAGCGGCGGCCAGTGTTTGCGCTCCGCGCTCTTCCGGGCCTTCTGTGGCGCGGCCGGCAGCCAGTTTTTTCAGTTCTTCATCGATGGCCTGGTTGATGCGTTTCTCCCGGCTGTCCAGCATGCCGTAAGCGAGCAGCCGGATGTCTTCGCTCGGGTCGGTCAGCACGTCGCGCAAAAGCGGCGAAGATAGCCTGCCGGAAACGTATTGCAGGGAGACGAGGGCTCCCATGCGCTTGGCGACCGGGGCGTCGGGATTGTCGAGAAAGGCGCTCAGGCCGGCTTGCCGGAAACCGCCGGTAGTGTGTTGGTGCGGGTCGAATTCCGGCAATTTCAAGGACTCGAATTCCGGCTGGATGACGCGGTGGCTATAGGCACGCACGACGATGATGGCGGCCAGGGCGCCGATGAAGCCGAGGATGGGTACGGCGTAACTGCAGCCGGCAATGAGCAGCAGGACAGGGCGGCGCGGCTGGGTGAGGGCGCGAGGCAGGAGCAGGATGGCGAAGCCGGCCAGAAACAGGCTGGCCGCCCCATGCAGGACGAGATACCAGAGCAGCAGGCCATCGGCATGCTCGCCCAGCAGCGCGCTGCCTGACCAGGCAGCGAGTTCGAGAAGCAGCGCGTAGAGGACGAGTTTGAAACTAGGCATGGACGATGTCGTTGATCTGTTGCAGCAGGACGAGTGGTGCTTCTCTGTCCAGTGTCAGGATGTGACCGGCAATGCCGAGTTCGGGCAGCGATTTGCCGCTGCGTTGCCTGGCCCAGTATTCAAGGCGGGCGAGATAGCCTTCGGCGCCCGCCGTGCCGGCGAGAGGCATCAGCGTGACAAGAATGTTGCGGTCAACGCCGGTTATCAGCCAGTTTTCATCAAGGGCCCTTTTCTCGCGCTGGATCTGTTGGGCAAGGTCGGGCGCCCCGGGGCGGTGGCGAATGTCGAGAACGACGACCGCGCTGACGACACGGCTGATCTGGCGGATGTGCCACAAGCGCTGCAGTTCAAAGGCGAATTCGGGCGGGCACTGCGGAAACCGGCTGCGAATCGGATCGGCCAGGGCCTGCACGGAAAGGCTGTCGGCGTAGTAGCTGAGCAGCAGGTTGATGGTCTGCAGGGTTTCGTCCTGCAGCGAGAAGAACGGTAGTCGCGCGACAACGAGCAAGCCGAAGCGTTCACCATTGAGGTTGGTCAGTGGCGCGACGATCAGGTAGCGGCTCGGGTTGTCGTCCTCCGCCACCGACTGGCTGATGTGGCAAAGCTTGCCGGTTTCCAGGGCGTGGGCGATCAGTGGGTCGCTGGTGGTCAGCGGCGTGGTCTCGCCCAGCGTGCCGAGCGGCTCGTGCTGGATGGCCCCGTTCTGGATCTGGTGCAGGGCCGCAACTTCCAGTTGGCAATACTGGGAAAGCAGACGGAGCAGGGCGCTGGCGCAAACGCTGTCGGACTCGTGCTGGTCGCTGGTGACGAGATTTCGCATGCTGATCAGCGCGTCGCGCATGGCCATCGGGCGGCTGATCAGGTCCTGTTCCAGGCGATCGTGCGAGAGGCGCAGGAGGTAATGCTGGTGGGTCAGGAACTCAAGACGCTGGTCGAGGTAGCGTTGCATCGCTTCGGCGCGACGGGTGCGGGCCAGCCAGAGGCTGGAAAACTCGCCAATGACCATGACCAGAATCAATCCGCCCAGATACACCTGCTTCGGAAAATCGGCCTGGCCGCCGGGATTCAACATCATCCAGGCGAGCAACAGGATGCCGGCGCCGCCAATGCCGGGCAGCGGACCGTAGCGCAGGGCAAGGACGATGGGGGCGAACCAGGCCCAGGGGAAATACCCTTGTGTCCATAGTGGGTCCTGCGGGTTGAGCGAGACGCCGAGCGCGACGGCAACGATGGGCAGCAGGATCGTTTCGCCGATGATCGCCCAGCGGCTGGTGGTCGGGGATGTCAGCTGGCCGAGGGCGCTCCATTGCGGCGCGGCCGCTTCGACCCGCGGATCGCGCGGGGTTTGATCGGCAAGGGCGGCGGGTGGCCGGGTTGCCTTGAGATGGAGAAAGGACATGGTGGCGGCTTAGCGGGCTGCGGAAAGGCCGGCGCCAAGCAGGCTGCGGATCAGTTGCTGGGCAACTGCGGAGAGGGCTTCACGGCTCCAGCCGCTCTTGCCACCAGAACCACTCCACAGGGTGTCGCCGCTGGCGACATCGATGATTTGCAGGGCAACGCCGGCCGCCGGCTCGCCATCGACGCCGACCTTGTAACGCCATTCATCGACCGCGCCGGTCAGCGCGTAGCGCGCGCCTTGCTGGCGAGCCCAGGCCAGGGCTTCTTCCTGCTGCTTGCGTTCGCCGGCGTCGAACAGCGCTTCCTGCTGCAGGTTGCCGGGGTAGCGCTTGATCTTGTTGATGCCGTTGCTGTGCAGGATGGTCTCGGCGATGGCTTCGGCGCGCTGGCCGGCGAGCGGCGTTTCGGTGTGGTTGGCGAAGGGCAGGAGCACCCACTGCGCCTGGCGCTCGAGCGCCGGGGCGGTGCTGCGGTCGAGCGTCGAGCAGGCGCCGAGGAGTAAGGTCGCTGCGGTGAGCAAAACAAAGCGAAGAGTCGTGGTCATGATGAGCTTTCGGTCAAAGGTCAGTAATGCAGGCGATAGTTGAAATTGAGGTTGCTGGTCTGGCCGCTGTTCTGGATGCCGGCTTTGCTCTGGCCCCAGGTCAGGCTGAAATGGTCGGCACCGAAAATGCTGCCGGCCAGCCCGACGCGCAGGTCATAGCCGGCACCAAGCTGGCTGTGCCAGGTGCGGGCTATGCTGCCGTAGGGGCGCAGGGCGCGGGTGTATTGGCGTTCGTAGCGCACGTCGGTGGATAGGCGGATGCCGTAGAAATCGAAGTTGTCGGGCAGGAAAAATGAAGGCTGTAGTTCGCTGACATTCGCAATGCCGGTCGGTAACAACGGGGCGAGGGCGGGATCGCTGAATGTGGTTTCGCGGTTGAAACGACGCGTCGACCAGAAGGCGCTGATCTCGAGATCGCGACTTTCCTGGCGCAGGGCGTGCGAAACGGTGACCGTGCTGTGTGCGCCGCGGCCGACCGGCGAGCCGGTTTGCACTGCATAGCGCTCGAAAAATTGTTCGAAGCTGATGCGATCGCGGCGGGTCGGCTGGTAGCTCAGGGTGAAGGCGACACGGTCCTTCATGCCGGCAACGCGCAGGGCCGCGCTCTCCTGGCTGACCAGGTGTTGGCCGAGACCGATGCGCAGCGACAGGCGATTGTCGATGCGGTGTTCGTGTTCAATCTGAAGTGGCGTGTAGTCGCTCAGGCTGTGGCGCTTTTCGGCGAGCAGCGTGGTCATGCCTTCGTCGCGCTGCCAGTTGATGCGCAGGCTGGTGAAGTGCTCATCCGGGACGTTGCGGATGACCGCCTCGTCCTTGCCGCTGCGTTGCAGGCTGCCGAGCTGGACATCCATGGCCAGTTTGGGGGTGATGGCGAGATGCCAGTCGGCGGCAGTGAGTCGTTCGTCGATGGCGCCGATCTGGCGGTCGGCAAGCGTCGTGCCGGCATGGTCGCTGAAGGCGAGCAGGGACTCGGCAAGCTGCATGTGAAGAGGGTCGTCGTCGCTCTGGTCATGTTGCGTTTCGAAGGCGTCGGTCTGGGCGAGGCGGGTGTCACCCAGCCGCTGGGCAGCGTTGATTCGGTCGTAGCGGGGCAGGCGTTCGCCGTATTGTTCGAGAATGGGGCGCAGCGCGGCGGCGTCGTCGCTGGCCAGCGCCACTGAAATTTCAGCCCATAGCGGGCGATTGGCGGCCTTGCTCTGGCTGCGTGCATAACGCTCCCAGAGATGACCGCGCACGGCGGAATATTCGCCAGCGTCCTGCAGCCAGCCGATGGCCGTTTCCATGGCGGCGTTGGAGATCTTGTTTTCGCCGTCCCGGTCGAGGCGGAGCAGTTCACGCAGGGCGTCGAGTCCGGTGTCGCCGCTGCGCTGGGTTATCAGCAGGCGGGTGCGGGCGAGGCGGCGGGTCTGCTCGAGACCGTCGGCGGTCAGCCAGTTCTTTCGTTTCAAATTCTGGCTATTTTTCCGGTTGACCGTGGCAGGCTGTTGTGAAGCCCATACTTCGCTCAACAAATGCCGGCGCAGACGCCATGCGCGGTCGGATTGCTGGTTCTGGTCGAGCGCATCGGCATAGTTCATCAGCCACAGGAAATCGCTCTTGTGCTCGTCGAGATGCGGCGTCAGATAGCGATCCAGCGCCACCTTGGGCCGCGACAGGGCGAGGTAGGCGGCGGCGAGAGCGGCATGCATGCTGGTATCGTTGCGCCAGGCCGGCTCGCGGCTGGCGAGCAGGCGGCGTAGCGCTGGCGCATCGTTGCTGTCGATGAGCAGCCAGAGCATCGTGGTTTGCAGCTCGTTCGATCCGGGCGTGATGGCCAGCGCGGCGGCAATGTCGCGGCGGGCTTCGGCTAGTTGGCCGACATGCCGGTGGTGGGCAGCGATCATGCGCAGGAAATCAGGCAAGCGGCGCAGTTCTGCCAGTGTGTTGTAGGGCGGCTTGGCGGTTGGCGAAAGGCGGCCAAGCAAGGTGCCGATGGCAGCCCATTGCTGCTCGTTGGCGTGGAGGTTGAGGGCCCGCAGCAAATGCCGGGGGCGCCCGAAACGTTCCCAGGCACGGCTGGCGACGCGGGCCGCTTCCGGCGGATGGTCGTTCTCGAGCAGGGCGATCAGGGCGTCAAAGTCGCTCTCCTGCGCCAGTTCGTGCTGGCTGAGTCTGGTAAAGGCCCGAATGGCCTGCGCTTCGTGTTGTTCCTGCGTGGCGAGTTGTCCGGTCAGGCGCAGGATTTCGCGCTGGTTTTCGTCTTCACTGTTGTTGCTGGCGGCGGCAGGCTGTGCCAGTTCGAGCCAGTTCAGGGCTTGCGCATTTTTGCCCTGGAGCATGGCCAGCGTGGCGGCCCGGAGCAGGCGTGGCGGCGTCGCTTCGGCAGGCTGGTCGAAAAGGCGTTGCCAGGCTTGCAGGGCAATCCCGGGTTCGGCCGCGCGGTCGGCGAGGTCAGCCATCATTTCCAGTGTTTGCGCCCGGGGGGTACGCCGGTTAAAGCGTTCGAGGTAATGCAGCGCCACCTTGGGCTTGCCCTGTCGTTCCCAGGCGGCGACCAGTTCCTGCAACTGGCGCTGGGCGTCAGGGTGTCTGGCAAGCTGGTATTGCAGGGCGGCGATCAGGGCTGGGTCGTTGAGCAGGCCAGGGGCAAGGCGGAGTACTGACTGCCAGGCGTCGTCGCGTTGCGTTTCGCGAGCGAGGTGCCACCAGTGCTCCAGCGCCATTTCGGGGCGGCTTGTCCATTCGGCAACCTTGGCCAGACGCTCACGCCAGGCCATGTCGTCGGGTGACTGGCGGACGGCAGAGATGGCGACTTTCCAGGCGTCTTCCAGCTTGCGGTTTTCGAGAAAGACTCCGTAGCCGAGGGTGTAAGCCTTGTCGTCGAAAGGCAGTTGCGGGCCGCCGGCGCGCAAGGAGACTTTCTGCGGCAGGGCGCCACCGTGAGCCGCCGCCAGGCTGACTTCTTCCAGCTGGCGGAGCAGGCTGAGACGCAGCAAGCGGCGGACGTAACGGTCGGCAACGTCGGGTCGCCCGGCGGTGCGGGCCAGTCGGGTGACGAAAAAGAGCGTTTCGCGGTCATCAGCCAACGAGCCGATATTTTGCTCGGCCATGCTCAGCGCTTCGGCCAGCCGGTTGCCGGATTGCAGGGTGCGCAGCGCGCTCAGGAAATGGGCTCTGGCCTGGGACGGATTCGATGATTTCTGGCTGGCCTGCAGATAAAGCTCGGCGCTGCTCCGGTAAAGACTGTGGCTGAGGGCGGCGCTACCACCCTTGGCCAGCCACTCGGCAGCTTCGTCCGGTGTTTGGCTGCGGTCGGCGATTTGCCGGTAAAGAGCGAGGCTGATGGCCGGTTCACCGAACTCGAAAGCCTGTGCGGCAATCTCGACTTGCCGTTCGGTCGGCCAATCTTCCTTGGCCAGCGCAGCCAGTTGTTGTTTCAACTGGTGGCGGACAGCCTGAATTTGGGTGCTGCCCGGCACTGACAGCCTGTTGAGTTCCAGTTTGCCGGCCTGCCACAGTAGCCAGGCGACCTCGCGCCGCGTGGCTGGATCATCGGCGACCCGCATCGGTTCGAGTGCTTCGCGCAGGGCGGCGATATTCCCGTGCTCGAGTGCCTGCGTGGCTTGCAGTAGCCGCAGCTCGGGGTTGTTGGGGTCGGTGCGCAGCAGGTTGGTAAGGTAGGCGCTGCTCAGTTCGCTCTCCGGCGCCTTGACGACGCGCTGGATGAGGTTCTGCTCGGGGTAGATCAAAATCAGGGCAACGACGATCAGCCCGCCCATCAGGAGCAGGAGCCAATTGGGCGCCAGATAGGGGCGCTCAGCGTGCTGTGCAGCTAATTTTGATCGTCGCAGCAGCATCGTTGAGCTTGAAACGGGTGACAGCGTGGCCGTCGATGGTTTCGGGGCGGCCGGCCCTGGCGGTTTTGCCGTTGATTCGGGTCTGGCAGCCGTTGAGATTGGCCAGGCGGAAATCGAGGGCGGCATGCGCGGTCAACCGGAAATTCAGGTCAAATTTGAAATCGCTTTCCAGGCGCTGCCAGTCGCTCAGGCGGCCGTTGGCATCGACCAGATAGGGCCGCCGATTGGCCGCAGGAACCTTGCCGGTAGAGAACCAGGCGGCCTGATCGGCGAGGTGCAGGTAATCGCCTTCGCTGCCTCGACTGAGGCCGGCAACCGCCTGGGCGGAATCAATATCGGGGCGCATGGCTGCCGGCAGGCGCAGGGTACGCAGATTGCCGTCGCCGCGAATTCGCCAGCCATTGCCGTCGCGGGCGATGGCCACCTTGTAGAAATCTTGCACTTTGCGGATGTACTCGGAGGCGAATACCGGATGCAAGGACTGGGTTTCCGTCCATGCGAAGGCCTTGTGCAGTGCTTTCAGGGCGGCCGGCTTGCTGGCGGAATAGGTGTGATAGTAGATATCGACGGGCTTTAGGCGGCGTGGGCGCTCGGTCATTTCAAAGGTGTCGACGACCTCCTCGTAACCGTAGTAGGGGCCGCGCCAGAGGTTGGTATAGATGTTTTCGTTGGTGATCGGGGCGTAGACCTGCAGCAAGCCCTTGGTCCGGAAGCCGAATGGCCCGACAGCGGTCAGCGAGGGATGCCGGCGGGAAATGTAGGTGTCGCCGCCGTTCATGTTGAGCAGTCCGGCTTTGTCAGCGATGCCCAGGGCATCCGGGCCCGGGTTGGTGTCGCCGGACCAGAGCATGATGCTGGCGGTTTTGCCGGCCGGGGTGAGGCGACGATTGATGTAGTCGATGGAGCCGACGATCTCGCGCTCGAGATTCATCGTGTAACCGGGGATGTCGAGGTGGTAGGTTTCCTCGCTGATATTGCCAAATGGGCCGTGCTTGCCTTTGGTCCATTTGAACGGGTGGGAGTAGGAGTGGCTGGCGATTTCGACATGTGGCAGCGCGAACATCTGGCGGGCGATGTGTTCCATGCGCGGGCTCAGTTTTGGGTAAAGGCCGTCTGGCGCGACTTCGGACTCGATGACGGAAACGGTGGTTGGCACCCTGTGCTTGAGCAGCACCTCGCGGTAAAGCACCTCGGCGGCCAGCGGTTGTCCCGGCAATTCAGCAAACGAAGGGAATCCGTCGCCGTCGATATGCGAGAAAAAGAGCCGCCGACCATTCTCGGTGGTGATGTCCGGCGCCGGTATGGGGGCCAGGCGCAAGGCTGCGGTCAGGAAGGCGAAGGGATCGATGATCCAGCGGGCGCTGTCGCTGCCCGGCGTTTCGACGGCAGCAAAGGGGCTGAGAACGAATCCGCCCCAAGGCGTGATGGCTGCGCCCGTGTAGGTGTTGCCTTTACTGTCGCGCAGGGTCAGCAATGCTTGATCAGCCGTGCCGCTGCTGCGGATGGCCTGCAATGTGCTGCGCGTTGGACGGGGCTGCGCTTCGAATCCGATCATCGCGTGCTGGCTGTCGATGCTGATGGCCCCGACAGCGGGTGCTACGGGCGTCAAGCCCAGGCTGCGAGCGGTTTCGCGATCCGGCGAATAGCCGAAGTCGTCAAAGGTGGCGACTGGCATCCCTTCTTCGCGCTTTGTCCGGAGCCACTGGGTCAGCTTCCTGGCGTGACCATCCGACATGCCTCCGGAGAACCAGGTCACGATGCCGGCATACCGATCCGCGTAGATGCTGGCGGGAATATCCTTCTGGATACTGGCGTAGTCCACGACATAGCCCATGTGATTCAAGGGCATTTCAAGATAGCGATGGGGGGTGCTGAATTTGAGTGAGGGCGCTTCGTCGTTGTTGTAAATGACGAGTATGTGGCGCGGCACCGATTCGACGGATCCGATGCCGATGGTATCCAGCGCCTGATCCGAGACCCACGGAATGAAACCTGACTTGCGAATTTTGTCGGCCGTGGCGCGAGTGGTCGCACGGTCGTGCGGTGCCACGTAGTCGATTGCAAGAATGGGCAGGCCGTCGCGCTGGCGAATGGTATTCAGTTGGCCCAGGAGCCATTCGCGGTCCGCCGCAGGAACCTCTTCGTAGCGGGCTGTTCTGGCGTTCCAGCCGCGGAACAGTGACTCGGCGGCGACCATCTGGATCTTGTCACGGACCTTCGGCACGATCTCGAAACCCCGATTGAGAATCAGTTTGATGCCAGGGAAACGTTCGTGCAGGGTCTCAATGACGCGAATCAAGCCTTGTTGTTGGGCCTTTTCGTCGAATTTGGCGGCTAACCGGTAGGAATCCAGGGTATCGAGAAAAAATCCCCGGTAACCTTTGGCCCACAGCGGCGCAATAACCTGTTCGGCGAAGAAAGCAGGCCATTCGGCCGGGCTCTGATCAATGACGATGGAACCCCAGTCCGCATTGCGGGCAAATTTCCAGGCTTCGGGGATCTTCGGGAAATACGGCCGGCCGGGGTGGACTTCGGCAACGGCTGCATAAGCGTAGAGCTGGCTGTACGGGCGGCGGTAGGCTATTGGATCGTGACCGTGATCAGGGTCGACGACGACAATGTCGAAAGCCCTGAACTCCGTTAGCGGGGTAGTCTTTCCGTAATACAGCGCGACGGCTGTTTCGGCATTTCCTGGTGACGACAGGATGAATCCGAAAAGCAGGAAAAGCAGGCGAAACCAAGGCACTTTATGAAAATCGCTTTGAAAACCGCGATTAGATACCTATGAATTGTTGGCGTCAAAGCCATTTGGTGAAGTTTTGTGAGATAAATCACGACCTGCGTAATTCTGTGCTAACCCACTGTGGGAGCGGGTTAGCGGCTATGCTTTGTCACGAAATTGTCAACATTCGCTCAAGTGCAAGTTTTGCCATTTTGGTTTCGTTCACAGGTACTTTTATCTGATTGGCAATTTTCCCTTCGACCAGATTTTCCAGCGTCCAGGCCAGGTGCTGCGGGTCGATGCGCTGCATGGTCGAACACATGCAGATGGTGGTCGCCATGAACTGGACGATCTTGTTCTGCGGCAGCACTTCCTTGGCCAGGCGGTCGACCAGGTTGAGTTCGGTGCCGACCAGCCAGCGTGTGCCTTCCGGCGCTTCCTTGATGGTCTTGACGATGTGCTCGGTCGAGCCGACGTAATCGGAAGCGGCGCAGACGTCGAAATTGCACTCCGGGTGGGCGATGACCTTGCCCTCCGGGTACTTGGCGCGGAAGGCGTCGATCTGCACTTTCTGGAACATCTGGTGCACCGAGCAGTGGCCCTTCCAGAGCAGGATCTTGGCTTTCTTTATCTGCGCCGGCGTCAGGCCGCCGAGTTCGAGGTCGGGGTCCCAGACGACCATTTCGTCCATCGGGATGCCCATGTTGTAACCGGTCCATCGGCCAAGGTGCTGGTCGGGAAAGAAAAGCACTTTCGGGCGGCGTTCGAAGGCCCATTTGGCGATGGTGCCGGCGTTCGACGAGGTGCACACGATGCCGCCATGTTCGCCGCAGAAAGCTTTGAGGTCGGCCGCCGAATTGATGTAGGTAACCGGCGTAACTTCCTCTTCGGCGTTCAGCACGCTGTTCAATTCGCGCCAGCAGCGCTCGACCTTGGCCAGGTTGGCCATGTCGGCCATCGAGCAGCCGGCCGCGAGGTCGGGCAGGATGGCCTTCTGGTGCGGCGCGGTCATGATGTCGGCGACTTCGGCCATGAAATGCACGCCGCAGAAGATGACGAATTCGGAGTCAGTCTGCGAGGCCAGGCGCGATAGCTTGAGCGAGTCGCCGGTCAGGTCGGCGTACTGATAGACATCGGCGCGCTGGTAGTGGTGGCAGAGGATGACGGCCCGCTTGCCAAGCTTGGCGCGGGCGACGCGGATGCGCTCATGACAGGCCTCGTCGGAGAGGCGGTTGAAGGGGTCGAAGGCGATGGTGGCTGTTTGCATGCTGTACTCTGATCTTTGGCCATTTCATTTTTGGCCTGTTTTTCCGGTTGACCGTGGGATTATCCCTGAATCCAGGGCAACCCGGCCTTGCGCCAGCCGCCGATGGTGTTGCGATGCCCGCTGGCATCCTTGTCGCCCTCGAAACCTTCGAGGATGTTGAAGCAGGCGTTGTAGCCGGCTTCGGTGGCGGCCGTGGCGGCGGCGACCGAGCGCACGCCGCTGCGGCAGAGGAACATGACCAGCGCCTCGGGATCGACCTGGCGTTTGAGTTCGGCCACGAAGTTCGGGTTGCGCACGCCACCCGGATATTGATTCCACTCGATCTCGACGGCGCCGGCGACCCGGCCAACCCAGTCCCATTCGGCCCGGGTCCGCACGTCGACGATCCTGGCGCCGGGCGCCAGGCGCAACAAGTCGCTCGCCTCTTGCGGCGTCAGTTCGCCCAGGTAGGGGCGTTCCAGGGCCTGGGCGCGGGACCGGGCCAGGCTGATTATTTCGGTTAACTTTCCCATAATGTCCAACTGCTAAAATTGCACGTTAACAGTATAGGGCAGAGATCATGGCACTTGAGCATCACCCCGCTGTCGCCACGCCAGCCGAGCGCTTGGCCGCGGCGCAGAAGGCGACCTGGGTCAGCGTCGCCGTCAACCTGGTGATGACCGTCGCCCAGCTCGTCGTCGGCTGGCTGGCCCACTCGCAGTCACTCGTTGCGCACGGCCTGCATTCGTTCTCCGACCTGCTCTCGGACTTTCTTGTCATTTACGCCTGTCGAGAGAGCGCTCACCCGGCTGACCGGGCCCATCCCTACGGCCATGCCCGCGTCGAAACCGCCGCAACGCTGGCGCTCGGAGCCTCCCTGGTCTTGATCGGCGGCGGCATCCTGTGGGAATCCGGCATGCGTCTCCAGCATGTCGAGGCCCTGCCGAGCGTCGAACTCGCCGCCTTCTGGGTGGCGGTGGCCACGGTGATTTCCAAGGAGGCCTTGTATCGCTACCTGATGCGTGTCGCTGAAAAGCTGCGTTCGCAACTGCTCATCGGCAACGCCCTGCACACGCGGGCCGATGCGGCGTCGGCGCTGGTAGTGGTGGTCGGCATCGGCGGTGCGCTGCTCGGCTGGTCCTTCCTCGATCTGCTGGCTGCGGCGCTGATGGGCTACATGATCCTGCACATGGGCGCCCGTCTGGCCTGGGGGGCGATCAAGGAACTGATCGATACCGGCCTCGACGACGTCCAGGTCGAAGCCATCCGCAAGACGCTGCTGGCGACACCGGGCGTGCGTGACCTGCACCAACTGCGGACCCGGCGCATGGCGCATCAGGCGCTGGTCGATACCCATGTCCAGGTCGATTCGCGGATCAGCGTTTCCGAAGGCCATCGCATCGCCGAATCGGCCCGAGCCCGCGTCCTGCGCGAACATCCCGAGGTGCTCGACGTGCTCGTGCACATCGACCCGGAAGACGACATGGACCCCGATACCTACGCGATCCGATTGCCGGCGCGGGATGCCTTGCTCAGCGAACTGCAACCACTGCTGGCCGGCCTGCCCGAGCCGGAAAAAATCGTGCTGCACTATCTGAAAGGCCGGATCGAGGCGGATATCTTCTACAGCTCCGCCCTGTTCGAAAACGGCGAGGCGCTACGGCAGGCCGAGATTCTCCTGATCGACCGGCTGAAAACGCACCCGCTGATCGACCGGATATCCCTGAACTGTCTTGTTGCACCAAAATAGTGCTGTATTTTTACCGAGCGGCACAGTTATGGTGCGCAAATTCTTTGCTTAAACCCTGCATCTCATTGTGGCAAAATGCAAAGATTACTCGCCAGCGTTTGGCATGCTTTCTGCTAAATGAACCGGGTTACAAATTTTTGATTGTCGCCGGATCGCCCGGCAACTTGTTTTCTTAGGAGATTAAGGCATATGGCAACCCCGCAAGACGTGCTCAAGATGATCAAGGAAAACGACGCCAAGTTCGTCGATTTCCGTTTCACCGATACCCGTGGCAAGGAACAGCACGTCACTGTGCCGGTTTCCGCCTTCAGCGAAGACAAGTTCGAAAACGGTCATGCTTTCGACGGTTCCTCGATTGCTGGCTGGAAGGGCATTCAAGCTTCCGACATGCAGCTGAACCCGGATCCGGATACCGCCTACATCGACCCGTTCTTCGACGAAACCACCGTCGTCCTGACCTGTGACGTCGTTGATCCGGCCGACGGCCGTGGCTATGACCGCGATCCGCGCTCCATCGCCAAGCGCGCCGAAGCCTATCTGAAGTCCTCCGGCATTGGCGATACCGCCTACTTCGGTCCGGAACCTGAATTCTTCATTTTCGATGGCGTTGATTGGTCCGTCGACATGTCCGGCTGCTCCCTGAAGATCCACTCTGCCGAGGCAGCCTGGGGTTCGGGCGAGAAGAACGACGGCTCAGGCTCCACCGGCCACCGTCCGACCGTCAAGGGCGGCTACTTCCCGGTTCCCCCGGTCGACAGCCTGCACGACATCCGTTCGGCCATGGTTCTGACCCTGGAAGCCCTGGGCGTGCCGGTTGAAGTTCACCACCACGAAGTCGCCACGGCCGGTCAGTGCGAAATCGGTACCGTGTTCAACACCCTGGTCAAGCGTGCCGACCAGACCCAGATCCTGAAGTACGTGGTGCACAACGTTGCCCACCAGTACGGCAAGACCGCGACCTTCATGCCGAAGCCCATCGTTGGCGACAACGGTTCCGGTATGCACGTTCACCAGTCGATCTGGAAGGACGGCAAGAACCTGTTCGCCGGCGACGGCTACGCTGGTCTGTCCGAACTGGCCCTGTTCTACATCGGCGGCATCATCAAGCACGCCAAGGCCCTGAACGCCATCACCAACCCGGGTACCAATTCCTACAAGCGTCTGGTCCCGCACTACGAAGCCCCGGTCAAGCTGGCCTACTCCGCCAAGAACCGTTCTGCTTCCATCCGCATTCCGTACGTTGCCTCGACCAAGGCTCGTCGTATCGAGACCCGCTTCCCGGATCCGATCGCCAACCCGTACCTGTGCTTCGCCGCGCTGCTGATGGCCGGCCTGGATGGTATCCAGAACAAGATTCACCCGGGCGATCCGGCTGACAAGAACCTGTACGACCTGCCGCCGGAAGAAGATGCCAAGATCCCGACCGTCTGCGCCTCCCTCGAAGAAGCGCTGGCCAACCTCGACAAGGATCGCGACTTCCTGACCCGTGGTGGCGTCTTCTCCAACGACTGGATCGATGCTTTCATTTCTCTGAAGATGGACGAAGTGAACAAGGTTCGCATGACGACCCACCCGGTCGAGTTCGATCTGTACTATTCCTGCTAATCAGCCGGAAAAGCAAAAAGGGCGGGTTTCCCGCCCTTTTTTTGTTCACTTTTTCCAGGCTCGGCCGTTATGTCCGGTACACTCAAAAAATTGACAGGAATGATGACGATGATGCGCAGTCCGCTTGCCCTGCTTGTCGCTTTGTTGCCGCTCTCGGTTTCGGCCCAGGTGGTTTATCAGTGTACCGATGCCAGCGGCGGCAAGGTAATTTCGAATTCCCGTGTTGGACAGAACTGCAAGTCAATTACGAGCGCTCCTGAAGTAGCCTTGGGTATGCCCAGGGAAAAAGTGATATCAGTCGCGGGAAACCCATTAAGGAAAAATATTTCGAAGAAGCAGGGACTGGTACGGGAGCTTTGGCGTTATGACGGAGGGAATGTTTTTGTGTTCGAGAACGGGGTCGTTGTTGAAATATTGTCCGCTGAGTAGCTAATTATCAATTTTGGTTGTTCAACCGATCGGGATTTGTATTTAATGGAAAATAGTCAGCCAAGCGTATTGTTGAAATCCAAACGTGGATTCCTTTCTGTTTCTGTTGCTTTATTGGCACTTTTCCCTTCTTTTGCTAGCGCTGTCCCTATATATATTTGTATCGATCAGAACGAGCAAAAAAATATTTACTCTAGTAAACCCAAAAATATGAAGAACTGCACGGTCAGTGAAGGTGAGTCAGGAAATAGCATGCCAGCACCACCCCGGGCCAAGCCGGCGGGTCCTGCTGCAAATCCCTCGCCTGCTGGTTTCCCGCGTGTGCAGGAAGATACCCAGAAGGCGCGCGATGGTGACCGTCGCCACATTCTCGAACAAGAGCTGGCCGGCGAGCAGCGCAATCTCGAGCAGGCGCGCAAGGATCTGTCTGATCAGCAAGCAGCCGGTGCGTCCGGTGACCGCATCGCCCCCTACCGTGACCGCGTCGGGCAGCACGAGCGCAATATCCAGGCGATCCAGAAGGAACTGGGGAATTTGAAGTAGCTGTTAGTTATCAGGATCGATCCGAGGGTTGGATTTTGAGGGCGCTGCGGCGCCCTTTGATTTTGCTCCGCGCCAACCACCCGATCCTCATCCTGCCTTAACCTGAAGTTCTCCCGCGTGAAGATCGAATTTCCCTTGCCACACAAGCGATTTGCATGGATGTTGAAGTCCGCGTTCTGACTACACCGTGATTTGCCGCAGAAGCTGGAGCGCGCGTTGTTGTTTGGGGTTGGGTGTA
>JAUYEI010000113.1 GCA_030691385.1 Azonexus sp. | reverse complement strand
ACCCGTTGGCTGACAGCGCTACGCGGCCGCTGGCACGCCTGGTCGGGCGTCCGGCTTTGTCGCTTCTCCTTGCAGGCATGAGCCTGCTGCGCACAACTGAGGTTTCAAGGTTCAAGCTTGAAGATCTGGGCGGCGACCCGGAAAGCGCCGGCATCCAGGCCGATCCAATCCAGCGGCCAGGCTGGTCAGGCGAAGCGACATTCGTATCTCCAGTCAGGGGGCGGAATGCGGCAAATTGTGGCGCAGGAACAAGCAGATACCGGATCAAAGCCGAACAATTTTCAGGTATATTCGCGCCCCATGATGAAGCCAGCCGTCGTTCTCCTTTCCGGTGGACTCGATTCCGCCACTTGCCTCGCCATTGCCCGCAGCCAGGGTTTTGACTGTTACTGCCTGTCGTTCAACTACGGCCAGCGCCATTGCGCCGAGTTGCAGGCGGCCGAGCGGGTCGTCACGGCCCTGGGTGCCGTCGAGCATCGGGTGCTCAATCTCGGGCTGGCCCAGTTCGGCGGATCGGCGCTGACCGATACGACGATTGCCGTGCCGGTCGATGGCGTGCATCCGGGCATTCCCGTCACCTACGTGCCGGCACGCAACACCATCATGCTCTCGCTGGCCCTGGCCTGGGCCGAGGTGCTGGGCAGCGACGACATTTTCGTCGGGATCAACGCGGTCGATTATTCCGGTTACCCGGATTGCCGGCCGGAGTACCTCGCTGCCTTCGAGAAGATGGCGAATCTGGCCACCAAATCCGGCGTCGAAGGCCACAAGCTGCGCATCCACGC
The DNA here is from genome assembly GCA_030691385.1 of Azonexus sp. Lineage (GTDB taxonomy): Bacteria > Pseudomonadota > Gammaproteobacteria > Burkholderiales > Rhodocyclaceae > Azonexus. The sequence goes on along the minus strand of JAUYEI010000113.1, from coordinate 26,875 downwards.
GCCGCTGATCGACCTTTCCAAAGGCGACATCATCCGCACCGGTGCCGCGCTCGGCGTCGATTATGGCCTGACCGTTTCCTGCTATCAGGCCGATGAACTTGGCCGGGCTTGCGGTGTCTGCGATTCATGCCGCTTGCGCGCCGAAGGCTTCGCCGCCGCCGGTTTGACCGACCCGACCCTTTACCGAGCCTGATCATGGAAATTGCCGCCGTCTCAAATACCGTTCTCTGGCTGGCCTTTGCCGTTTCCTTTGTCTTCGGCGCCATCGGCCAGAAAACGCATTTCTGCACCATGGGGGCGGTTTCCGACATCGTCAACATGGGCGACTGGAGCCGCATGCGCATGTGGCTGCTGGCCATCGGCGTCGCCATTCTGGGCGCCGGGGCGCTGCATGCTGCGGGGCTGATCGACCTCGGCAAATCGATCTACCGGACACCGAATTTCACCTGGCTGTCGTACATCGTCGGCGGCGCGACTTTTGGCATTGGCATGGTCTTCGCCTCCGGTTGCGGCTCGAAGACCTTGATCCGCATCGGCGCCGGCAACCTCAAGTCGCTGGTCGTTTTCCTGGTGCTCGGTCTGGTTGCCTACATGACCATGCGCGGCGTGTTCGGGGTCTTCCGCGTCAATGTGCTGGAAAAGGCGGCGATCACTTTTCCCGGTGGGCAGGACATTCCGGCCCTGCTCACCGCAGCCGGCCTGGAAGCGAAGACAGCGTTTGGGCTGGCCGTGCTCGCCATCGGTGGCGGCCTGACGGCTTTCTGTCTGCTCAATCGCGATTTCTGGACCCTCGACAACCTGCTCGGCGGCCTCGGTACCGGGTTGGCCGTCGTCGCCGCCTGGTACATCAGCGGCCACCTCGGCTACCTGGCCGAACATCCCGATACGCTCGAAGAGGCCTTTCTGGCGACCAACAGCGGCCGCATGGAATCACTGACCTTCGTGGCACCGCAGGCTTACACCCTGGAGTTGCTGATGCTGTGGTCCGACACCAGCCGCACGGTGACTTTTGCCATCGCCACGGTGCTTGGCGTCATCGCCGGTTCCGGCGCCTGGGCCTTGCTGACCGGGCATTTCCGCTGGGAAGGCTTCGCCAGCGTTGAAGATACGGCCAGCCACCTGCTCGGCGCCGCCCTCATGGGTTTTGGCGGCGTCGTGGCGATGGGGTGCACGGTGGGTCAGGGCATCTCCGGCTTTTCGACGCTGGCCCTCGGTTCCATCGTCACCTTCCTGGCCATCGTCGCCGGCGCCGCGGCGACGCTCAAATTCCAGTATTGGCGGCTGATGCGCGAAGCCTGAGCGGCACTGCCACGGTCAACCGGAAATTCTGGCCAAAATTGAAAGTGCTCAGGAGCCTTCGTTTTCCTTGAGCTTCTCGATAACCAGCGGAAAGGCGCCCGAGCCGATCAGGGCGATGGCCGAGACGATGAAGGCCAGGCCGGCCATCGGGTCGTCGAGCAGCGGATGAATGCTGGCGCCAAAGCCGGCCAGGCTGATCGCGCCGGGAATGGCGCAAAGAATGCCCAGGGCGGTCAGGGCAACAAAAGAGAACGGGTAGCGGCGCATGGTGTGAGTGTAGACGAGCGCCCGATTCGGCGCGATGATAGGCCGCTATTTTAACGTTTCAGGAGATACTCATGAACCGTCGCCAATTCCTGCGCACTGCGGCCGCATTTTCTGCGCTCGGCGCCGTCGAATTTGCGCCCTGGCAGTCCATGAGCGCTTTTGCGCGGGAACTGGAAGATTTCGTGCGTGGTCCAGCGGTCAAGGACCATCCTTTGCGGCAGATCTCGAAACATGTCTGGATGATCTTCTCTCCCGATGGTTTCCCGACGCCGGAAAATCAGGGAATGATGTGCAACATTACTTTCGTCGATACGGCGAAGGGCCTGGTGGCGATTGATTCCGGCGCTTCGGTGCAGATCGGCGAAATGGCTATCCGCCAGATCAAAAAGCAATTCGAGAAACCGGTCATTGCTATCATCAACAGCCATTATCACGGTGATCACTGGCTCGGTAACGATGCTTTCGCGACGGCCTACAAGGGGATTCCGATCTACGCCCATGCCGGCACGATTGCCGAAATTCAGGGCATGCAGGGCAACATGTGGCGCACGTTGATGGAGCAATGGACCAACCAGGCGACGCTCGGCACCCGCGTCGTGCCGCCGAATACAGCGGTCGACCATGGCAAAGAGCTTGATTTCGGTGATGTGACGCTACGCCTGCACCACTACGGCAAGGTGCATACGCCCTACGATATCTGCGTCGAAGTCGTTGAAGACAAGCTGACCTGCATCGGCGATGTGGCGATGGACCGGCGGATCGCCAACATGGACGACGGCTCCTATCTCGGCTCGCTCAGGGCCTACGAGGCGCTGGAGAAGAACGCTGCCACGAAAATCTGGCTACCCGGCCACGGCCAGCCGAGTGCCGACGTGCTGCAGTGGAATCGCGAATTGTTCGAGGGGATTTACCGGCCTTGCGAGCAGGCGATCAAGGATGGACTGCCGCTTGAAGAAGCCAAGGCCCTGGTCCTCAAGGATCCACGTGTGGCCAGTCGGGCCAGGGAAACCAAGGGTTTCGAGGCGAATATCGGCAAGTACGTCAGCATCGCTTATCTGGAAGCCGAGGCGGCCGGCTTCTAGGCATTTTTCCTCGTTGCCGAGGGTGAATACTACGGTCAACCGGGAAAAACGGCCAAAAATGGAATCGGATTTCGCCGATCTGGCGGTGCCGGCTGGCGTCTAGCTGACGCTCTCCGGCTGGCGTGCCCGCAGCCACTTGAGCATGATCACGAACAGCTTGTCGGGATCGACCGGCTTGGCGATGAAGTCGTTCATGCCGGCGTCCAGGCACAGCGCGCGGTCCTCGGCAAAGGCATTGGCGGTCATGGCGACGATCGGCGTGTCGGCGTAGCCGTCAATTTCGCGGATGGCCTGGGTGGCGCCCAGACCGTCGAGTTCCGGCATCTGCATGTCCATGAGGATCAGGTCGTAGCGCTGGCTGATCGCCATGTCGAGCGCCTGGGCGCCGTCTGCGGCGATATCGACCGTAAAGCCCAGCGATTCGCGCAGAAGCTCAAGCGCGACCTCCTGGTTGACCCAGTCATCTTCGGCGACCAGGACGCGGCAACCGGGGAATTCGGCACGCAGGGCATGCTCGGCGGCAACGCCGGATTGATGCATTTCGGCTGATCCGGATTCAGCCGGCATCGCCCTGGCCCGGCTCAGGCGAATGGCGAAAGTAAAGACGCTGCCCGACCCCGGTGTACTGACCACCTCTATTTCCCCGCCCATGAGGCGAACGAGGCGCTGGCAGATGGGCAGACCGAGCCCGGTGCCGCCATATTTGCGCGTCGTCGAGCCATCGGCCTGCTCGAAAGGCCTGAAGATGCGTTCAAGCGCCTCCGGCGCAATGCCGATGCCGGTATCCCAGACCGACAGTTCAAGCAGTACCGATTCAGTGCCATCTTCGGCGATGCGGGCGACGACGCGGACTTCGCCACGCTCGGTGAATTTGATGGCGTTGCCGGCCAGGTTGAGCAATATCTGCTGCAGCCGCAGCGGGTCGCCGAGCAGTTGAAGCGACTTGAGGCGCTCATCGATGTCGAGAACGAAACGCAGGTATGCCGATTCGGCACGGGGCGCCAGCAGGTTGGCCAGTTCATGGGTCAGGGCGTCGACCATGAAGGTGGTCTGCTCCAGCGTCATCCGGTCGGCATCGATTTTCGACAGGTCGAGAATGTCGTTGAGCAACTGCAGGAGATGGTTGGCGGCATGGTCGATCTTGCTCAGCTTGTCCATCTGGCCAGTGTCATCATTGTTGCGCTGGAGCATGTAGGTCATGCCGATGATGGCATTCATCGGCGTGCGCAATTCGTGACTCATGTTCGACAGGAAGGTGCTCTTGGCGCGGCTCGCCGCCTCGGCCGCCTCCTTGGCCAGGGACAGGGCATGGGTCCGCTCCTGCACCGTGTCCTCAAGATGGTCGCGCTGGTCGGCCAGTTGGCCGTCGCGCTCGGCGATCTCGGTGAGCATGGTGTTGAAGGCATTCCCCAGATGGCCGATCTCGTCATCCGAATAGATTTTGGCGTGCCGCGTGTAGTCCTTCGATTCGGCCACATACTGCGCCGTGTCGGTCAGCGAACCGAGGGCGGCGAGAATGGAGGCCAGCAGATGGCGGGCGATGGCGAAGGCAATGACGAAGGAAATGGTCAGCGCCAGCAGGGACAGGGCCAGGTTCCAGACAATCGCCCGCCAGACGGCGTCAAGGCTGGCCGAAATGGACACCGTGCCGACCACTTCATTGTCCGAGCGGATGGGTACGGCGACGGTGACCGACGACCAGTCGGCATAGACCGCCCGCTCGCGATGCGCCTTGTCACCGAGCGGCACCTGGGCCGGCAGCGGACGTTCGGCTGCATCGTAGCGATAGTGAAAATCAGAGGTAATGCCAATCAGGCGCACCGCCAGCACATCCCGATGTTCGGCAAACGAGCTGAGCAGACGCTTGGCGCCCAAGACATCGCGGAACTCGATGACGGCGGACGCATTGAAGGCGACGACGTCGGCCATGGCAAACAGTTCGGTCGTTTTTGCCTGGCGCCGCTGATCGATTTCGCGCACGGCAAAGGTCAGGAAGGAAAGCAGCAAGCCCACACCGAGCGACGCCGCAATGGCCAGTGCAATTTTTTTCCGGATGGTCTGGCGAGCTTTCATCGGTCCCCTCCGATCACCCGGTTGGCCAGACGCAGCATTTGCGAGCTCGGATTCAGCCCATGCCGCGACAGGCTCTCCGCATTGACAATGAATTGCACCCGTCCGCCGTTGCGCAGAAGCTCGATGCCGCCGCCCGAGCGGGCAAAACCGTCGGCATTGCTGGCCGCCAGGATGGGCATACCCTGTATCCAGCGCAAAACAGCACCGATACGGGCTTCCTCGACATCGGGGATATACACCAGCTGGCAGCTCGGCATGTCGTCAGGGCTGTGGACCCGGCGAATGCGCAGTTCCTTGCCGCCAATCACTCGCCCTTCATGGCCGCTCAGGAAAGGCCCCAGCGTATCGCGACCAAACAGGCAGATGGTGGCCGTGCTCCGGTTGCTGGCCGGCCACTCGACATACTTCAGGAAATTGACCAGATAAGCCGACTCGAGTTGCGGTTCGGAGTCAGGCTGGGCAAAAGCCAGCGAAACGCCGGTGAGCAGCCAGATCGTCAGCCAGCGAAGCGGGCGAATGCGCGGAGAACTTGAGGCGGCGGCACGCACGATCAGAATTTCCAGCGCGCCGACAGCAACAAGGATGGCTCGATGATCACGGGCGTGGCCGGCACGAAGTCCGTCACGTATTCGATGCGCCGGGGACCGACCAGATTGCGGCCGGTCAGCGCCAGCTCGATGTCCTTGTTCAACGTGTAGGCATAACGTAAATCCAGCGTCACGTAGCCCGGGACGCGGATCGTCGTGGTGTACGGGGAAAGCGTGCGGTCGATGCCGGAAGAACCCCGTATCCAGGCATCGAACTGCTGGCTGGACGAGACGTTCCATTGCGAGCGCAAGGAACCATAATGGCGAGCCGTGCTGCGCTCTTCCTTCAGGCCTTGAGCCCGTGCAACCGGATTGGCCGAATCGTCCATGTTGACATGCGTGCAGGCATACGACAACTGCATCCGCCAGGTCGGCGCAAGCAGCCAGTCCACGCTCAGTTCGGCGCCACTCAACCAGCCATTGCCATCATTGTTGCGGTCGAGGTTCTGAACGGCAAGTGGAACCCCGGAAATAAACACAGGAAACAGCATATTTCCTTGGGCGCTTGATACGATATCCGAGTAGCGATACCGGTAAACCGAGACATCGACGCCAAGCCGCTGGCTTAGCTGGCTGCGATATCCCAGTTCGAAGCCCTCCATCGTTTCCGGGCGCAAGCTGGCGTTACCGGGCTGGGCGCGAAAAACAACTGGCAATAAGTTATATGGTGCAGGGAGGTAAGGATTGGGCGGTGGCAGGTAGCCGGCCAGCATGGTCACGTCGAACTCGGCACGTGCCGGCATGCGCGGCGCCTTAGAATACTTTGCCCAAAGCGTGTCCTTGCGCGTTGGCGTCCACATCAATGTGGCGTTCGGCGAGAAGGTGTTGCCGCCCAGATTGGTCTGGTCCCAGCGAGCCCCCAGGCCAAATTGCAGGGTGTCCTGGATCAGCGTCCAGTTGTCATGAATGAAAAAGCCGGTTGTTCTTTGCGTGAATTCTGCCTTGCCAATCTCGACCACGTATCTGGACCAGACTTCGTCGGAAACGGTCCGGTGACTGGCTCCCCACAAAAGATCGTGTTCGGCGAAGCTGTAGCGACCCTGGTAGTCGATATCGAACTGTGTGTTGTTTACCTCAAATGCCCCCTTCAGCTCAATGCTGGAAGTGCCAATCGAAGCCTGCACGGACGACTCGATACCTGCCCTGTTCAGCCAGCGATAGCGGCCGCCCAGCGTCTGGGTGGAAATTTTCTGGGTTATCGATACCGGGGTGAGCGTGGGTGGATTGAGCGGATTGGGCGTCAGCGGATAAAGGTCACCCAGCGAGGATTTTCCGGCATTGGCCCAGACGCGGAAATCGCTGCCACCAGACAGCGAACGGTCGAAGCGAAAATCAACCACGCCGTTGCTCAGGTCGTCTTCGCTGTAGCGGTCGTTGGCGAGTTGTCGCGAAGGCTCGGCATGACGTCCCTGGGCCGACAGTTTCCAGGTGGTGTCGGCATCAATGCTGCCGCCGGCCCGGGTGTACAACTGGCCCTGGCCATTGCTGCCTAGTGTTGCAGCTACCATGCCGCCGGCCTGCGTGCGGGAATGCCGGCTGATGATGTTGATCACGCCATTGACGGCGTTCACACCCCACATGGCGGCGCCGGCACCACGAATGACTTCGATGCGCTCGATGTCTTCGAGCGGGATCGGGTCATATTCCCAGATGGTCCCCGAGAAAAACGGGTGATAGACGCTCCGACCGTCGATCAGTACCTGCAACTTGTTGGCAAAACGGCCATTGAAGCCACGCGCTGATACAGCATAGCGCCCGCTGTCAACCTGCGCGACCTGGATGCCCGGCACCATGCGCAGCACGTCCGGCAGAGCCAGTGCGCCTGAACGGCGGATGTCGTCGGCAGTAATGACAAAGGCAGCAGCGGGAACGTTGCTCAGGCTCTGGTTGCGCCGCGAAACGGATGAAACTTCGGTTTTTGTCAGGTCTTCCAGGCTGAGATCGTCATCCTGGGCAGCGTGCGCAGGATGCCATGCGACAGCCAGAATGATGGCGAAGGCGGCATGCAAAACTCTCAATGCATCCTGAATTTTACTGTTAAGAAACAATGTGTTCTGCGCGGTAGCTTGAGTAAGCCGAGACTATGCCATTGGTCAGGCTGTATATCAATGAGCTAATTCACGAAAATGGTGCATGACGTTTCATCATCAGCCGCGCAACACAATGAAAAAGGCTGGCCGGATCGCTCCGGCCAGCCTTGAGTGAGGCGTATTTTGTTACTGGACCTGTTGAATACCAGCCAGCACCCAGCCACGGCTGTTGTCGGTCGGCTTGGTCATGTGCCAGATTTCGTCGAAAGGAGCCGGGGCGGCGCCCTTTTCTTCGCTGATCAGGCCGGTGAAGCGGATGCTGACGACGTAGCGGTTGACTTCCTCGGCGACATCAAGGACTTCGCCGTTGAGCTGGGCGACATCGGTTTCCTGCTTGGCGGTGCCGCGTTCGCTCATGCCCATCTTGATCTCGGCGAACATTTCCGGCGAGGTGAATTCGCGGATGTCGTCGAGATTGCCGGTGTCGTTGGACGCCTGCAGGCGGATGAAATTGACCTTGGCGTTGCGCACGAAGCTTTCGACATCGAAGTCGGCCGGGATGTTGCCGGTATCCGTGGCAGCAGCAAGCGGGGCGGCGGCAGCCGAACCGCCGGCCGGGATGAAGTCCGGCTCACGCGGGGCGTTGGCACCGTAGTTGGCGCCAGCGCCGGCATACTGCAGGCCGCCTTGCTGGGTCGCTCTTGCCTTCTTGCGCATGAAATAGCCGACGACCATGACGACGGCCAGGATCAGCAAGCCGATCATCATCATGTTGGCCAGGCCTTCGCCGAAACCGAAGTGCGAAGCCAGCGCGGCCAGGCCGAGACCGGCGGCCAGGCCAGCCAGCGGGCCCATCCACGAACGCTTGGGCTGGGCGGCGGGGGCGGCCGCCGGGGCAGCGGCGGGCGCCTGTTTGGCGGCCGAAGGCGGGGCGCTCGGGGCGACCGACTGGCGTTGCATGCCGGCCGAACTGCCGCTGCCGAGGCGCTTGGCTTCGGCGTCACCGATTTGCAGCGTGAAGCCGAGCACGACTGCTGCGGCCATCAGTACGAAATTCTTCATGGGTGTCTCCGTGTGGAAAAGTTGCAAACCATAGTGTATCTGCTTCCTGTCGCAGAAAAACTAGTTCACGCCTACATGATTATTCGTAAAAATCGGAATATCAGCCCTTGGTGAACAGGCTAGCGACTGCCGCCGGGTTCGCGGGGAAGTAAAAGTGTACGTAGGAGGCGGTCAGTCGGCTTTGCCGGTAGATCGCTTCGCCGTCGCGGCCATCGGCGGTTTGGGCGCGGACGAGCGGGGTGAGCGGCGTTTCGCTCTTCGAGTGATGGAAGGTGTGGCCGGCGAGTCGGCCTTCCGGCAATTCGACAAATTGTGTGCCCAGTGCAGCGAGGCGTTTTTGCATGACCGAACGCCCGGGGAGCAGGCCGCCGAAGCGATGGCTGAGGCCGGCCTTATCCACGACTTCTTCGAACAGGCTCATCATGCCGCCGCATTCGGCGAGCAGCGGCTTGCCGGCGGTGACGTGGGTTTGCAAGGCGTGCCACAGCGCGGCGTTCCGGCTCAGGGCGTCGGCGTGGAGTTCCGGGTAACCGCCGGGGAGCCAGACCGCGTCGCATTCGGGCAGGGCGTCGCCGGCGACGGGTGAGAAGAAGTGCAGTTCGGCGCCAAGGGCGCTCAGGGTTTCGAGGTTGGCCGGGTAGATGAAACCGTAGGCCGCATCGCGGGCGATGGCGATGCGCTGGCCGGCGAGCAGAGGCGGGATGATGGGGGCTGCCGCGATTTCGAAATTGACCGGTTTTGGCAGGTCGACCGTGGCACTGGCCGCCAAGGCATCGGCCAGGGCGTCGAGGCGGGCTTCGAGGTCGGTGATTTCGGCCGCCTGGAGCAGGCCGAGGTGACGTTCAGGCAGGCTGTCGTTGCTTTTTGACAGGGCACCGAACCAGCCCATGCCAAGGGGCACGCTATCGCGCAGTAACTTGGTGTGGCCTTCACTGGCCGAACGATTGGCCAGCACGCCGGCAAAGGGCAGGCCGGGCCGGTAGCTGGCCAGGCCGTAGGCGATGGCGCCGAAAGTCTGGGCCATGGCGCCGGCGTCGATCAGGGCCATGACCGGAATGCCGAAGCGCTCGGCAATGTCAGCGGCGGAGGGCGTGCCATCGAACAGCCCCATGACGCCTTCGATCAGGATCAGGTCGGATTCCTCTGCGGCGCGAGCCAGCCGCCAGCGCGCATCGTCCTCGCCGCACATGCCGAGATCGAGATTCTGGCAGGGGCGGCCGCTGGCGAAGGCGTGGATTTGCGGGTCGAGAAAATCCGGGCCGCATTTGAAAACGGTGACGCGCCTGCCCTGCCGGGCGTGCAGCCGGGCCAGCGCGGCGGTGACGGTGGTCTTGCCCTGGCCGGAGGCGGGGGCGGCAATGAGCAATGCAGGACAGGCGGTCATTTTTCTTCCTTGCCGGTGGCCGGCTCGATCAACACCAGTTTTCCGGTCTTCGGGTCACGGAACACTTCACCGACCCGGTCGTAGCCGCTGCCGTTCTGGGTGATGCCGGTGGCCGGGCGTTCGATCTGCTGGCCTTTCTCGACCGGTTTGGGCACCTTGAGGGCGCTTTGCGTGCCGGCGGCCAGCGCGGCGAGCAGGCCGCAGGCGAAGACGAGCATGACGTCGACCAGATTGACCAGGCTGGCCCGCGGGTCTTCGTCGCGATCATCGAAGCGGGCGTCGAGCCGGGAATAGAGGCGCAGGCGTTTGCGGGCTTGCGGGTGCACGTGTGCTTCGCTCATTCCATATTCTCCAGCACTTCCTCGTACCAGCGGCGGCGCAGTTTGCCAATGACCAGACCGGCGATGCCGGCGACCAGGCCGAGTACGGTGGCGTCGAAGGCGACGGTGACGGCGCTCGCCAGTTGCGCCGGATCGCCCTTGCCGAGCGCGGCGAGGCCGGGTCCGAGCGGGATGATGGTGGCCATCAGGCCGAGCATGGGCGGGATGCGGGCGAGCAGGTCGGCACGCTCCAGCCGATGGCGGGCGATGATCTGCACACGCAGCACGTCGCCGGCGGCCTGCAGTCGGGCCAGGCCGGAAAAGCGCTCGCCGACGGCGAGGCCGGCCTCGATCAGGGCGATGGCGCAGGCCAGCAACAGCGCGGCGAGGGCCGGGGCGAGCAGCCAGGTGACCGCGTCGTGCAGCCAGGCAAAGGACAGGGCTTCATTCATCAGGAACTCCTTGGGTTAAGCATCCCGCCGGCCGAGCCACAGGCCGACGGTAAACAGGCTGAGGCTGCCGGCCAGCAGGCCGAGCAACTTGAGAGTGCGATCGGCGAGGCTGGGGGCGGTGACCTCGGGTTCGCGCAGTTCGAAATAGCGGGGAGCGGTTTCGCTCGGGTCATCCATCGTTTTCGGTGCGGATTCGGCAGCGTTCGAGTTTTCCATTTTTTGCTGTTTTTTCCGGTTGACCGTAGCAGTCGCCGTTGCTGTATCGGGCGCACTGACGATCTCGCCGCGCGCCCTGTCCAGCGTCACGCCGAGCGCCTGCGCGTCGGCGGCGTCGAGTTGTGGTGCCAGCCATTGCCACATCGGGTGATTCGGCGCGGTATGGCCGCTGCCGGGCAGGCCGTTTTTGGCGACCAGGCGGGCCAGTTCGCCGCCCATCTGCCTGATCGTCGCCGGGTCGGTTTTCCAGAAACCCTTTTCGGCGGCAACCATGAAGATGGCCAGCATGTGCGCCTTGACGTGGGCATTGTGGTCCTGGCCGAGGAATTGCGGCAGGCCGAGCTTTTGCGCGTCGTCGAAATAGACCGCTTTCACTTCATCCCATGCCCAGTTCTTGACCAGATCGGGGCGCGTCACCTGCCAGCCCCAGAGGTTTTCGAGGAATTCCTGGCCCATCGTCCGCGCCCCGGCGTAGCCGTGGCCCATCAGCGGCTTCAGCCAGGCGGGATTGAGGAAGCGGCCGCGCAGTTCGCCAAGCAGGGCGCTGGTCAGCGGCTCGACATCGGCCCGGCCCGGTTCGGCATGCTGCAGGATCAGTGCTTCCGGCGGCCGGCCGGTACGGCCTTCGATGGCCAGCGACAGGCCGCCGAGATAGTCGAAGGCGTCGTTATTGTCCAAAAGGCCGTAGAGATTGCTGGCCCGGCCGTGGTAGGTGCGCTTGATGCCGTCGAGCGCCGTGTCGAAGGCGGCGTGGGCGGCCTCGCCGCTGTCGTCGAGCCCGTAGGCGTGGCCCATGCGGTTGCGGTAGGCGCGGCCGATTTCGTCGCGCTCGCGCCAGGCGCCGGAACGCTCGGTCAGGCGATTGACGCCCGTGCCGTAAGCGCCGGGCGCGTCGCCGAAAATGCGCTGGGCGGCGGCGCGGCCGGCTTCGGCTGTCGTCATGCCCTGGCCTTGCAGTGCTTGAAAACGGATTAGCCATTCGCGGGCGACGTGGTTAATCACTCCTCCCCCTTCAAGGGGGAGGTTGGGAGGGGGATGGGTTGCAGCGGATTGTGACCCATCCCCACCCCGTCCCTCCCCTTGTCCCAAGGGATACCGGCCCTCTGGGCCATAAAGGGGAGGGCGTGTTGTACCGACCAATTCGCTGCCCCATGGCGCTGTTGGCACCGGTGCCAGCGCCGCAGCCAGCGCTTCCTTCAGTTCCGGCCGCTGCTCGGCCAGGCTGGCGGCAGAGGCGGCCAGGGCCAGGCGACCGGCGCGGTCGATCAGGTTGTTGAGGTTGGGATAGAGGTCGCGGAACAGGCCGGAGGTGGTGACGATGACGTCGCGCCGCACGACGCCCGGCTTGAGGCGGACGTCGGTGACGATGCCGCGGGCGTTCCACACCGGCTCGGCGCCCATCAGGGCCAGGGCGAAGGCGACCATGACGCCCTCGTCGCGCACGGCGTCGGAAGCCCACAGGATGACGCCCTCGGATCCCTGGTTCGATTTGCTCTGCGCCACCGATTTGGCGGCCAGCTTTTCGCCGAGCTGGTAGCCGACCCGGGTGGGCAGGATGTCGCCATCGACAGCATGGAAATTGCGCCCGGTGGGCAGCGAATCCGGCGAGCGCAGTGGATCGTTGCCCTTGCCCGGCGGGATGTAGCGGCCGTCCAGCCCGGCCAGCAGGCCGAGCATTTCGAGGCGCGGCGAATCGGCGAGTCTGGCCGAAATGGCCGGGTCGTCGATACCGCCCTGTTTCATCGAACCGAGCATGAGGGCTAGCGCTTCTTGGCTCCAGTTGCGGCCGAAAATGTGCAGGCCGTAGGGCATGAACTTTTCCTGCAACTTGGTCAGGTAATGGCCGACTTCGTGCGCCAGCAGGTCGTCGTCGGCCGCCTCGAAGCCGATGCCGCGCACGGCCAGCACGTCGGCCATCGAGGCTTCGAGTTCGGCCTTGAGGTTGAGGGCGACGAGCTGTTCGCGCATGGTGCGGGCGGCCTGCGCCTTGAGCGATTCGCTGGAGGCCGCCTCGAAGCTCTCGACGATCTGGCGCAGGGCCAGCAACTGGTCGTAGAGCGGCGTCGCGGCGAGCGGCGGCGTCAGGTGGTCGACGATTACCGCCAACCCGCGTCGCTTGGCCTGCGTGCCCTCGCCGACACCGTCGACGATGTAGGGATAGATGCCGGGCAGGTCGGCGGCAATCAGGCTCGGGTAGTCGTCGGCGGCCAGGCCGACCGCCTTGCCGGGCAGGAATTCGTAGGTCGAATGGCGGCCGACATGGACCACGGCGTCGGCCTGGAAGCGGTCGCGCAGCCAGTGGTAGAAGGCAAGGTACTGGTGCGGCGGCGTGACGCTGGTGTTGGCGTGCAGCAATTCCTCGTCGACTTCCCAGCCACGCGGCGGCTGCGGCCCGATGAAGACGTTGCCGAAGGTCATGCCCGGCACCAGCAGCTTGCCGCCTTCGACCATCACCTTGCCCGGCGCGGCGCCCCAGCCCTTGAGGCCTTCGATGCCGTAGCCGCTCAGCCGGCGATTGAGCGGGGCCAGCCGGGCACAGGGTCGGGCTGGCCGGTCGGCCAGGCAGGCGAGATAAGCTTGTTCCAGTGCCTTGAGGTCGCGGATGGCCTGCTGGCGTTGCGGGTGATCGGCGCCTTCGACCAGATGCTGCAACTCCCTGAGCACGGTATCGACCCGTTTACGGCCGACTGCCTTTTCGTTGGCCCGTTCGGCTTCGAGCACCTCGGCCTGCAGGCGACCGAGCGGGCCGTCGGTCATCTCGCCCTGGACGCGGGCCGGCAGCGTGGCGAACCAGCGGGCGTAATCGGCCGCTTTTACCCCGTCCACCGCGCCCCGCAGGAAGTCCCCTTGGGGGACAGCACTCAGTTCCTTCAGCGCGGCGCGGTCTTCCGGCAGGTTGACGCCGTGCGCCATGATCCGGTCGAGCAATGCTTCCGGCGAGGCCGGCAGGTCGCCGACCGTGTAGCCGGCACCCTTCAGCGCGTGCAGCATGTCGAACAGCGAGGCCGGCACGTCGAGGTTGTCGGCGCCGATATTCTGGCGCCCCGGCGGATGGTTGTAGTAGATGACGGCGACCCGCTTGTCGCGGTTGGCCTTGGCGCGCAGGGTCAGCCAGCGGCCGAGGCGGGCGGCAAGGCGGTCAATTTCGGCGGCAAGGACGACTGGCGGCCGGCTTTCGATCCCGGTCAATTTGTCCGGTTTGGCCGTGCCGAGCGCCGAAACGACGATGGGCTGACTGCTGCCCTGCAACTCGGGCAGGGCGACGCGGTACTGCACCGAGTCGGCCGGCAGGCCGTCCGGCGACAAGCGCCATTGGGTTGCCGTGCGTTCGCTCAGGCGGATCGCCTTGAACACCGGCACGTCGATTTTTTTGAAGGCTTCGGTCACTGCCTCACGCCCTTCGGCACCACCGACGACGAAATCCTGGAGGACGACCAGCGCCGCCGGCCGGGCCGGGGCGATCAGTTCGGGCAGACCTTCCAGCGCCTGACGCGAGGCGCCGCCCCAGCGGCTGAGCAGCTGTACACAGGGCAAGCCTTGCTGGTTGACGCGTTGGCAAATGGCGGCCGGGGCGCCGCCGTCCATATTGGCGAGATCGAGGACGACGACGGTCGGCGCAGCTTTGAGCCCCAGTTTGTCGGCATTGCCCCAGGCCGCGGCATCGCTCAATTCTTGCTGGCCGACGCGCAGGCGCAGCGTCGGTTCGGGCTTGACGGGGGCCAGCGGCTGGCGCGGATCGAGTTGATGGGCAAACAGCGCCTGCGTATTCTCGGTGCCGCCGGCCTGCCAGACGCGGCGGGCGGCCAGCCAGTGGCGGGCGGGCGGCAATGCGGTAGCAGCACTCAATGCCGCTGCGGGCGGGTTTTCCAGCGTCAGTTGGCGCAGCGTCTCGGCCGGGAAATTGGCCAGACTGCCGCTGGCATCGCGACTCATCAGGCTCAGGCTGGCTTCGCCGTTCATGGCGAGAATGGGCGTCTGCGACTTGCTGTGCCGCGCCAGCACATCCTTGAGCCGACGCGCCGGCTCGCCGAACACCGAGACGGCGAGCACGCTGTCGGCCTGCCCCAGCCACCGGGCCAGTTGCTTGTCGCTGGCCGCCATCATCTGGGTTGGCGTGCGCAGCAGGATACGGTCGCCCGGGTGGCTGGCAAGGTGGCGGTGCGCCGCCTCGATCGCCGTCGGTGCGGCGCGCTCGGTGACGATACCGAACAGCGTCGCGGCCTGGGCCAGCAGCGGGGTGACCAGGAGCAGCAGGCTGGCCAGCCGGCGCAGAGTGCTCGTCAGGTTCATCGGGCGGGCTGGCTGAAACCCTGGCGGCGATCCCAGTCAACGTAAAACAGCCGCGACTGACGCGTGTTGAACGCGAACAGCCGTTCGCCGCCGGCCGCGACGACGCTTTCGCCGAGCGAGAAATCGAGCTCGGGCTCGCGTCCGGTGCGGTTGTTGACGATGAGTGGCAGGCCGGTTTCGGCACTGCGCCGTTCCCAGAGGTCGTCCGGCCCCATGCCGTCGACCGGCGGCCAGTTGGCCGGGGCGAGCAGGATGGCGGCGCCCTGGTCGCGGTAGCGGGCGGCCGGTTCCGGCTGGTAGGTATCGGCGCAGATCAGGACGCCGACCGGGATGCCGTCGACGACGAAGGGGGCGCCGCCGGTGCCGGGTGTCGACCAGCTTTCGGCGCCGCCATGCACGCGCTGCTTGCGGTAGGCGCCCTGGATCACACCGTCGCGGTCGATCACCGCGACGCTGTTGTGCAGCCTGCCGCTTTGCGCATCGCGTTCGGCAAAGCCGACGAAGAGCGCCACCCGGTTGTCGCGGGCGATGGCGGCCAGGGTGCTGATCCAGGCGTCGGGAAAGGGCGCGATCCAGCCGGTGCCGATACGGCTGGCGAAGTTGTAGCCGGTTTCGGCCAGTTCCGGTGTCATGACCCAGTCGGCGCCGTGGCCGACCGCTTCCTGGATGCCGGCTTCGATGCGGGCGCGGTTGCCGGCAACGTCGCCGGGTACGGGGTCGAGATGGAGCAGGGCGAGGCGCAGGGCGTCCGGTGCCTTGGCCGGCGCTGCGGTGGCGGCCGCGAAACGCTTGCTTCCCGGCAGGAAAAAGCCGTTCTGCTTGCCAAGCGCTTCGAGCACCGCCTGGTAGCTGGCCTTGCCGATCAACTCGCCGATCCGGCTGTGGCCGCCGGTGTAAGTGGCTTGCGGCCCTTGCGTGCCGGAGATGACGATGATGCTGTCGGTGCCGGTTCCCGTCGCCTGCGCGGTTGTGGTGTAGGTACTCGGCACGTTCAGATCCTGCAGCGCCGCGGTCTTGCCTTCGGTGACGGTGATCAGGGCGCGGGCCATTGCCGCATCGGTCAGGCGGATATTGGTCAGCACCATGATGTTGATGGTACCGGCCGGCGTGTGGCCTTCGATGTAGGTGCCGGCATCGACGCCGGTGCGGATGGCGTTGCTCCGGGCGCCGGCCGTCGCCAGCACGGTGACGCTGAGCGGGCCGTAGCTTTGGGTGACGACCGCCAGATTGTCGAGGTCGGCGGCCGTGGCCATGCGGGCGAGCGCCGATTTGTCGAGTTGCTGCTGGCGGGCGGTTTCTTCGTGCACATGCTCGGCGTAGGCCTTGCCGCCCCGGCCGTCCTGGCCCATGAAGCGCATGCCGAGCGTGCGCCAGAGCTGCGGGTGGCCGGCGTGGTTGAGCGCGGCGCGGGCATCGAGCAGACCGTCGGAGGTCGACAGCGTGCGCCGCGCTTCGGGGAAGGAAACGAGCAGCACTTTTTCCCAGTAGCCATCGCGCTCGCCGCGGATGATCCGGGCCTCGGCCTGAATGTTGGCCGGAATGTCGATTTCGCCCGCCCCGGCGGCAGCGGAAACGAACAGCAGCAAGGCGAAACGGCTCAGGTTCTTCACGGTGCCAGGCTCAGAATTCAAGGCCCGGCATGGCCTTGATGCCGCTCTGGAAGGCGTGTTTTTCCATGCCGATGTCGCTCACCGTGTCGGCGGCGTCGCGCAGGCCCTGCGGCGCGCCGCGGCCGGTGATGATGACGTGCTGCATGGCCGGGCGGGCGAGCAATTGCGAGATGACGGTGTCGAGATCGAGCCAGTTGTATTTGAAGGCGTAGGTCATTTCGTCGAGGACGACGAGTCCGATTTCCGGATTGCGCAGGTGGCCGCAGGCGATTTCCCAGGCGGCCTGGGCGGCCTTGGCGTCGCGGTCCTTGTCCTGGGTTTCCCAAGTGAAGCCTTCGCCGCCGACGTGCCAGGCAACGTTGGACTGCTGGCGGAAAAAGGCTTCCTCGCCCGTGTCCGAGCGGCCTTTGACGAACTGGACGACGCCGACCTTGAGGCCATGGCCCAGGGCGCGGGCGACGACGCCGAAAGCGGCGCTCGACTTGCCCTTGCCGTTGCCGGTGTTGATGACCAGCACGCCGCGTTCTTCCTGCGCGGCGTCGATCTTGCCGTCGATGACGGCTTTCTTCTTCTGCATGCGTTGTTCGTGGGTGACGGTCATGTTGATTTGCTCGAAAAAGGCATTCCCACGGTCAACCGGAAAAAATGCCCAAAATTGAAAAGTGCTTATTCGGGGATGAAGCAGCGATGGCCGCGGTCTTCGATCTGGCGCAGGCCGTAGCCGTACAGTTCGGAGAGCTTTTCGGCCGTCAGGATGGCGTCGACCGTACCAATCTCGGTGCGCCCGTCGCCATGAACGAGCAGTGCCCGGTCGCAGAAACGGTGGGCCAGCGCTGGATCGTGCAGGACCATGATGATGCCGGCGCCGCCATCGCGCGCCGTGCCGGCGAACAGGTCGAGGACGGCCATCTGGTGATTGAGATCAAGGTGCGCCAGCGGTTCGTCGAGCAGGTAAAGCGGCGCCGCCTGGGTGAGCAGCGTGGCGATGGCCAGGCGCTGACGTTCGCCGCCCGACAACGTGTGGATCTGGCGGGTTTCCATGCCGTCGAGCCCGACCGCCTTGAGCGCAGCGCGGGCCAGTTCGGCATCGTGTTTCGATTCCCAGTCCCAGCGCCCGAGATGCGGGTGGCGGCCGGTCAGCGCCGTTTCCAGCACGGTCGAACCGAACGGATCGGACTGGAACTGGCCGAGCCAGGCGCGGCGCAGGGCAGCCTCGCGGGCGTGCAGCAAGGCCGCATCTTCGCCATCGAGCAGCAGAGCGCCGGCCGCCGGCGGGCGCAGGCCGGCCAGCGTCGACAGCAGCGTCGATTTGCCTGCGCCGTTGCGGCCAAGGATGGCAATGCGCTCGCCGCTGGCAACACTCAGATCAACGCGGTCGACCACCGTCTTGCCGCCAATTTCGACGATCAGTTGCCGGGCTTCGAGCAACGGCCGGGTCATTTCGGCTGCCTCGAGAGCAGGAAAAGGAAGACCGGCACGCCAATCAGCGCCGTCAGCACGCCAACCGGCAACTGCTGCGGCGCGATCAGCGTCCGCGCCAGCGTATCGGCCAGCACGAGCAGCGAACCGCCGGCCAGCACCGAGGCCGGCAGCAGCAGGCGCTGGTCATTGCCGGTCGCCAGCCGCACCAGATGCGGCACGATCAGGCCGACGAAGCCGATCGAGCCGGCCGTCGTCACCGAGGCGGCGGTGGCCAGCGACGCGAGCAGGTAGATGGCGTAGCGCAGCCGGCCGACGGCGACGCCCAAAGCCTGCGCCTGCATCAGGCCACGCGACAGCAGATTCAGTTCGCGGGCGAAGGGCATGGCCAGCAGCAGGGCGACGGCCAGCGCGGCGAAGGCCGGCCACCATTGCGCGCTCTGCCCGAGGTCGCCCATCAGCCAGAAGAGCATGCCGCGCAGCTTGTGCTCGTCGGCAATGCTCAGCATCAGCGCAACCAGCGCGCCACAACCGGCGGCGACGATGACGCCGGTCAGCAGCAGCCGTGTCTGCGTCCAGCTCCCGTCCCCGTGCGCCAGCCCGAAAACCAGCAGCATCGCGGCAAAGGCGCCGACAAAGGCCAGCCCGTCGATACCGAGCACCGGCAAGCCAAGCAGCATGGCGAACATCGCCCCGACCCCGGCGCCGCCGGAAATACCCAGCACGTAAGGATCGGCCAGCGGATTGCGCAGCAAAACCTGCATCAGGGCGCCAGCCAGCGCCAGCAGCCCGCCGCAGGCAAAACCGGCCAGCGCGCGCGGCAGACGAAGCTGCAACACGACATCGCCCGCCCCGCCCTCGTTGCCCAATAGCGCAGCCAGCACTTCACCGTAGGAAACCTTGAAACTGCCCACCGTCAACGCCAGCCCGATACTCGCCAGGGCCAGCAGGCTGAGGCTGGCGAGGATCAGGAAAGCGCGCTGGCGGGTGGGCACGGATGCTTACTTCGGGCTGTAGCGGATGCCGACAAAGGCGTTCATGCCCGGCGTGGCATAGGTGTCGGCCAGCACGTATTCGCGGTCGAACAGGTTGTTGACCCGGGCGAAAACCGACCAGTCCTTGGCCAATCGATAGGCGCCATACAGATTGGTGAGCGCATAACCGCCCAGCTTCTTGGCCGGCTGGCCGAAAGGATAATCCATGCGGTCGTCGCTGATCTGCTCCTCGACGCGCCACTCCCAGGCACCGTGCGTCTGGCCGATGGCGGCGGCGACGCGGTTCTGGGCGCGACGGGCCAGGCGACGGTCGGTATCCAGGTCCTTGGCATCAAGATAGTCGTAGCTGGCCTGAACCTTGAGGCCAGCTACCACGCCCTCGTAGGCCAGAGTGATGCCTTCCAGGCGCGCACTGCCGACGTTACTCGGCGTATTGGTCCACACAATCAGGTTTTCGACGCGATTGAGGTACCAGGTCAGCGAAACGTGCTGCTGGCCAGTTTCAAAATGCAAGGCCACTTCACGGTTGCGGGCATTTTCCGGCAGAAGGTTCGGGTTGCCAAAAAAGCCGAAACTCAGCGGATAGTAGAGATCATTGAAGGTCGGCGCCTTGAAGGCGGTGCCATAACTCGCATTGGCGCGCCAGTTGCGCGAGAAACGATAGCCGTAGCCCAGCGAACCGGTCGTCTTTTCGCCAAACTGTGAATTGTCGTCACGGCGCAGATTGGCTTGAATGCGATGCGCTTCATAGCCCAGCGTCCAGCCGCCGAGCAGCGAATTATTGGTGCGTTCGCGGACGGTGTAGGCCGTCGTCGTGTCGATTTCCTGTTCCAGGCGCTCGGCGGCGAGCAGGAAATTGCCGTAGCGCGTGCGCAGGTCGTTTTGCCACGAATACAGGCGCTGATCCGTACGGAAATTGCTGTTGCGAATGCCATTTCTAAGATCATCGGAGTCATCGGCACTCATGCCGATATTCACGGTGCTGGTCCAGTTTTCGGTCAGCGTGTTTTTCATGAAAGCGTTCACGCTGCTGACGCTGCTTCGGTTGCGCCAATCGACGGCAGCGCCGGAACCGTCGTACTTGTTTTCGCCATCGCTGTAAAAGACGCTGACACCGGCTTCGTGGCCCTTGGCAAAGCTGTAGGCCAGCCTGCCGCTCAGGCTGTTCATCCAGAAGCCGTCCTTGTCCTTGTTGGCCGTGGCGGTCCATGGTCTGCTGTTGAACCCGGCGGTCGAGTAGGTGGCTGCATTTAGCGCGTAGCGCCAGCCGTTTTGCGAACCAGAGAAACCGCCCGAGGCTGCGGTTGTATCGTAAGAGCCAGCGCCTACTTCGCCATAAATACTGAGCGGGCCATCACCCTGGCGAGTAAACACCTGAATGACACCGCCGATGGCGTCGCTTCCATAGAGCGATGAGGCGGGCCCACGAAGGATTTCAATGCGCTCGATCTGGCTGGCCGGAATGCGATTCCATGAAGCGCTGCCCGATGTGGCTGATCCCATCCGCATGCCATCGACCAGCAGCAGAACATGCGAGCTGTTTGTACCACGCAGGAAAATTGAAGAATTCGCTCCAAAACTGCCGTTGGACGAGTATTCGATACCGGGTTGGCGAGAGAGAATTTCCTCGAGAGTTGATTGGCCGGCCGCATCGATTGCTTCTCGTTCGATCACGGATACGTCCGCCAATTGTTCCGAGACACGCATTTCCTGGCGCGTTGCTGTAATCAGAACTGGATCGAGCGAGGCGAGTTTGTCGACGGCGAAGGCCGCAGGGGCAAAAGATAAAGCCACCAGCGTGGCAATGGGTTTCAAACGTGGATACATGATTTTCCTTTTCCCGGCGGGCGTCCCCGCATGCCGGAAGAGCATTGAAAAGGAAATGCGTGGGGAGAAGGCTGGTTGCGTGAACCGGCACCACACCCCCGTGGCACTTCCGCGATTTGTTCCAGGCCGGTATCCGGGCTCGCAAGTCTTGACGTATCGCCTTCCCAGGTTGGCACCCAGTGGCATTTTGATACGCCCGCACTTGCTTACCGTTGCGGGGGCAGCAGCGGATTTGTCTCGTTGGAGACGCACCGCTTTCCCGTTTAACTGCGTTTGGAGAATCCGTACGCAGCACCTGAAGCAGCGGGAATTCTACATCTATTGTTGCTGCAGTGCATCAGGGAAATCGCCCTGATTTGCTATAAACCACTTTGAGAATAATGGCTTAGTCCTTGACCGTACGGCGTTTTAGCCTCTATAGTTCGCCGCATGAATGTGGAACTTGAAACGCTAGAAGCCAAGATCGAACAGGTTGTCGCCCTGGTTCACCAGTTGCGCGCCGAGAACGAGGTCTTGAAAAACCAGATGACCGCGGCCGAGGCCGAACGGCTGCATCTGCGCCAGACCATGACCGTCGCCCGCGAGCGGCTTGAAGGTCTGATCGACAAGATTCCCGAGGATGCCTGAGATGAGTGGCGAGCCGAATTTCCTCGACGTCAAGATCATGGGCCGCGAATATCGCGTCGCCTGCACGCCGGAAGAGCGCGATGCCCTGCTCTTGGCGGTCGATCTGGTCGACAACAAAATGCGCGACATCGCGCAGCGCACCAAGAACACCATCGCCGAACGCGTCGCCGTCATGGCCGCGTTGAACATCGCCCACGAGCATCTTTCCAGTGCTTCCGGCGGTGCGGCAAATGAGTTTGCGGAAGCAGTTGATAGTTCCGAAACGAAGCGTAGAATCGGTGACATGGGAGCACGACTTGATGCCGTGCTTGCGCCCCAGCAGCAACTGGATTTGTAACAGTTTCTACTGACCCCGGCGCCGCCCGCCGAGCGTCCCCTGCGGTGTTTGTTAAGGCCATATATTCCTTGAACCAATGCTAATTGGCATCGGTTGCGGACCAACAATCCGCTGTTGAGCGCGCTCCCAGTGAGTGTGCCTGATGCGGCAGGAATGCGACCACTCTGGACCCAGGTTCAGGATGCCGGCCTGACGACATTCGCGGGGGCCTTTTTTTGCCTCAAAAATTACCCGAACGCATGCAATATTGGCTGATGAAATCGGAGCCGGACGAGGTTTCGATCGACGACCTCGCCGCCGCGCCAGCACAACAGGTGGCATGGTTCGGTGTGCGCAACTATCAGGCGCGCAATTTCATGCGCGATGCGATGCAGGTTGGCGATCTCGCCTTCTTTTATCACTCCAGTTGCGCCGAGCCGGGCATCGCCGGTATTTGCGAGGTGTGTTCCGAGCCTTACCCGGACGAAACGCAGTTTGCTACGGTCAACCGGTATTTCGACCCAAAATCGAAATCCGAAAACCCGCGCTGGTGGCTGCGCGATGTCCGTTTTTTCAGCAAATCACGTCTGATCCCGCTGGCTGAACTGCGAGCTTATCCAGAGCTTGCTAATATGCGCCTCCTTGCCCGCGGCAACCGGCTGTCGATCATGCCGGTCAGTGACGCCGAGTGGGCTTTCATCACCAAGGAATTGATGGGGCGGCAATGATGGTCTGGTGGCTGGCGTATATCGCATTGGGCGCATTTGCCGGTTTTTTTGCCGGCCTGCTCGGCATTGGCGGCGGCTCGGTGATGGTGCCGATCCTGGTCATGCTGTTCGTAGCGCAAGGTTTTCCGTCGGGCGAAGTCATGCATCTGGCGCTCGGCACCTCAATGGCAGCCATCTTCTTTACGTCCATTTCCAGCGTCCGAACGCATCACGCCCATGGCGCCGTGCTGTGGCCCATCGTTGCCCGTATCACGCCGGGCATCATTCTCGGCACGCTGCTTGGCACCCACATCGCCAGTCTGGTGCCGACCAAGGCGCTGGCGCTGATTTTCACCATTTTCATCTGCTACGTGTCGGTGCAGATGATCCTCAATATCAAGCCGAAGCCACATCGCGAGATGCCGGGCACACTGGCGACTTCACTGGTTGGCGCGTTCATCGGCGGGCTTTCCTGTCTGGTGGCCATCGGTGGTGGCGTGCTGTCGGTGCCCTTCATGACCTGGTGCAACGTCAAGGTGCAGAATGCCATCGGCACCTCGGCGGCGATCGGTTTTCCGATTGCCCTGGGCGGTGCACTCGGCTACATCTGGAATGGCTGGTCGGCGACCGGCCTGCCGGATGGCAGTCTCGGTTTCGTCTATCTACCGGCGGTGGTCGGGGTGGCCATTGCCAGCATCCTGACGGCGCCGATCGGCGCCCGTAAAACCCACCAGTTGCCGGTCGCGACGCTGAAGCGGATTTTTGCCGCGATCCTGCTGGTGCTTGCCAGCAAAATGCTTTGGGGCGTGTTCAGCGCGCCTTGAACGCCGGTTTGCGCTTTTCCAGGAAGGCCGCTAGCCCCTCCTTGTAATCCGCTGTTTCCAGAAAGGCAAAGGAGGCGGCTTTTTCCTCATCGGTTAGCGGCCTGCCATTCAGTAACCGGCTGATCCACTGCTTGTGCCAACCGGCGACCAGAGGCGCACCTGCGCAAATCCGGCGGGCAGTGGCGTAGGCTTCGTCGGCAGTTTGTTCATCACTGACAACGCGCGTCACCAGGCCTTTGGCGTAGGCCTCGGCGGAAGTCAGGATGCGGCCTTCGAGCAGGATTTCCTTCATCACCGCCGGTCCGGCCAGGCGCAGAAGCCCCTCCATCTCGCCGGGGTACATCGAAAAACCCAGTCGATTGATCGGCGCGCCAAAACGCGCGGATTCGCCGCAGATGCGGAAATCGCAGACGCCCGCAATTTCCAGCCCGCCACCGATGCAGGCGCCCTCAATCAGCGCTACTGTCGGATGCGGGCAATTGTCGATGGCCTGCAGGGCGAGGGCGACCTGGCCGTGGTAGTGGAGGGCCTGTTCCAGCGTCGTGCGGGCGGTGACGAACTCCTCGAGATCGCCGCCAGCGGCGAAGGCCTCATGGCCGGCGCCGCGCAACACAACACAGCGAATGCTGCGGTCGACGCTGATTTTGGCCATATTTTCAGCCAGCTGGTTCCACATCCCCAGATTGATGGCGTTGAGCTTGCCGGGGTTGTTCAGGGTCAGGGTGGCAATGTCGCCATCGCAAGAAAGATCAATAGTGCTCATGGGTTAACTCGAGTGACCATACAAAAAATACGGGATTAGACGACGCAAATCAAAGGCAGGGAGTCTTCTATAAGATAGAATATCTTCGCTTTTTTTAGCTGTAATTATTAATTAAAAGTTAGGAGATCCAGCCATGAGCAGCGCGATGTATGAGCGAATGCGGGCCAATCCGAAATTCAAGGAGCTCGTTTCAAGACGGGGGCGTTTTGCCTGGACGTTGGCATTCATTGTTTTGAGCATGTTTTACGGCTTCGTGATGGTAGTTGCTTTCAACCCGGCGGCTCTCGGCCAACCGGTTGCCGAAGGCTCCATGTTGACGGTGGGTGTTGCCGTTGAGCTATTCATGTTCATTTTCTTCTGGTCGCTGACGGCAGTTTACGTCAAACGCGCCAATTCGGAATTTGACGCCCTGACGCAGGAAATCGTCAAGGAAGCCTGGAAGGAGAACAAGTAATGCGACGCTTGACTCATCTCGGCACCGCGCTTGGCCTTCTGGCCGTCGCCGCCATGGCCTACGCAGGTCCGCCGGTCGAAGGCGCGATGGAAAAACAGGCCACCAACTGGCACGCCATCATCATGTTCTGCCTTTTCGTCATGATGACGATGGGCATTACCTACTGGGCCTCCAGCCGCACCAAGTCGACCGCTGACTTCTACACCGCCGGCGGCGGCATCACCGGCTTCCAGAACGGTCTGGCCATCGCCGGCGACTACATGTCGGCCGCCACGCTGCTCGGCCTGACCGCCATGGTCTACGGCCAGGGCTACGATGGCTACATCTACATGCTGGCCTTCTTCGCCGGCTGGCCGATCATCCTGTTCCTGATGGCCGAACGCCTGCGCAATCTGGGCAAGTTCACCTTCTCCGACATCACCGCCTATCGCCTCGACCAGGGCAAGGTGCGCACCATGGCCGCGATTTCCTCGCTGACCGTGGTCTGCTTCTACCTGATCGCCCAGATGGTCGGTGCCGGCCAGCTGATCAAGCTGCTCTTCGGTCTGGAATACAACGTTGCCATCTTCGCCGTCGGTATCCTGATGATGGTCTACGTCACCTTCGGCGGCATGGTTGCCACGACCTGGGTGCAGATCATCAAGGCCTGCATGTTGCTGACTGGCGGAACGCTCGTCATGTTCCTGGCTTTTAGCCAGTTCGGCTTCTCGTTCCAGACGCTGCTCGAGAAGGCAACGGCTGTACACAAGCTCGGTCCCCAGCTAATGTATCCGGGCAGCCTGCTGGCCGACCCGGTCACCGCCATCTCCCTGGGCCTCGGCCTGATGTTCGGTACAGCCGGCCTGCCGCACATCCTGATGCGCTTCTTCACCGTGACCGATGCCAGGGAAGCTCGCAAGTCGGTCCTTTACGCGTCCGGCTTCGTTGCCTACTTCTTCAACGTCATCTTCCTGATGGGGCTGTGCGGCATCATCATCGTCGGCCAGAACCCGGAGTTTTTCGAAGGTGGCCAACTGGGCGGCAAACTGATCGGTGGTGGCAACATGGTTGCCATGCACCTCTCCAAGGCTGTCGGTGGCGACATGCTGCTCGGCTTCCTGGCGGCAGTTGCTTTCGCCACCATTCTCGCCGTGGTGTCGGGTCTGGCGCTGGCTGGTGCATCGGCCATCTCGCATGACCTCTACGCTCGCGTGATCAAGAAGGGAGCGGCTTCGGAAGCTTCGGAAATCCGCGTCTCGAAGATCGCCACCATCTGCCTCGGTTTCGTTGCCATCATCCTCGGCATCCTGTTCGAGAAGCAGAACATCGCCTTCATGGTCGGCCTGGCCTTCGGCGTGGCGGCAGCCGCCAACTTCCCGGTGCTCATCCTGTCCATGTACTGGAAGGGCCTGACCACCCGCGGCGCGCTGTTCGGCGGCTACGGCGGCCTGATTTCCTCCGTGCTCTTCGTGCTTTTCTCGAAGTCGGTATGGGTCGATGTGCTGCACAATGCAGCGCCGCTCTTTCCCTACGCCCAGCCGGCCTTGTTCGCGATGCCGATTGCCTTCCTGCTGGCGTACATCTTCTCGAAGACCGATTCGAGTGTGCGTGCCGGTCATGAAATCGAGGCCTTCGAAGACCAGTATGTTCGTGCCCAGACAGGTTACGGCGCAGCTTCAGCCAGCAATCACTAAGCACTGCCAGTATCAGTCCAACCCTGACGGCGGAAGTCGTCAGGGTTTTTAATGGTGCTTGGCTGCGGACGATGTACGCCAAGCTGCACCTGACGGTCAATGAGGCCAAAAGTGCGGTGGCGAGTGCGTTTGGCCGCAAGTTTCTTGGGTTTGAGTTCTGGGTTGCCCCGAAAGGGGAGATCAAGTGTGGTGTGGCGGCGAAGCCGATGGCGACCGACAAGCAGCGGATCAGGCAACTGACTCGCCGAACGTGTGGCCGCAGTATGGCGGAGGTCGTGGCAAGACTACGGCCCTCTGTTCTGGGATGGAAGGCTTGCTTTCGGCTGTCGCAAACACCGAAAGTCTGGCGAACGCTGGACGAATGGATGCGACACCGGTTGCGGGCGATTCAGCTCAACAACTGGAAGCGTGGAACGACGATGTATCGGGAATTGAAAGCCCTCGGGGCCTCGGAAACGGTGGCGCTTCGCGTGGCTGGCAATGCCTGTAGTTGGTGGCGCAATGCTGATCGACTGCTGAAGACGGTACTGACCATCGCCTACTTTGATCGACTCGGGGTGCCTCGCCTCTCATAACCTCAACTTCTCGAACCGCCCGG
>JAUYEI010000107.1 GCA_030691385.1 Azonexus sp. | reverse complement strand
GGCATGAGCCTGCTGCGGCGTCGCTTGGCGCCGGCCATCCCGCCCCGGCGCACCATCCGCCGCGTCCAACTGAGGTTTCAAGGTTCAAGGTTGATTCGCTTGACTGCCAGTTCTTTGAACCGTGCTTATCCGGCTGACCAGGGCAATCGCATCAAATTTCCATAAGTCCCAGCAAGGTAGCGCGATATGAATCAGAGGAAGCGGCGAGAATGCGACGCGTGTATATGCCGCCCTTTCGCTTGGCGGTATCGAGGCGAAACAGATTGAGAACGAGACGACGGATGATGGCCAGGTTGGCGCCGGCATTTTTTACGCGGGACCGCCTCTGCTCATCGTTCAAGGCGACGTCCAGACACCAGTGAACGCTATGGCAAGTCGGCCGGAGGAATTGCACCCCCGGCCTCTCACAGAACGGAGCATGAACCTCTCGATTCACTCCGCTCCCATCAAGCAAACGCACCGGCCATTCCTTTCTGCCAATGCACGAAGAGATGCGGCTGTTTCTCGGAAAGTTGCTCAAGAAATATGCTGGCCCGTATCTTGTGACGTTTCAGCCGCCGGTACTTTCGCATTGCCCAAGCCACCAACGTCTTGTTGAAATGCCTGAACACCGGATACATCGCCGAGCGACAGAACTTCCCGTAGTACGCCAGCCAACCCCTGAGGATCGGATTATGGAGTCGAGAAATGTCGGCCAAGCTCAGACCCGTCCGGTTTCGATAGCAAGGACAATGGCATTCGAATTTTGATACGATTGCCCTGAGTGTGACAACCGGATAAGCACGGAAAAAATTATCCCCCTATACTGCCGGAACACGGCAAGCACATCGATAGCATGCGCAAGGAGGGGGGATGAAAAACAAGAAAGCCAGCCTGCTCAGGCAAACCTTGCACCGACCGGACGCCAGGCCGGCATGAGCCCGCCCCCGGCAAGCTCAGCCAAGACCGCGCTGGTTCTGACCGGTGGTGGCGCCCGGGCGGCCTATCAAGTCGGCGTCCTGCTTGCCGTTGCCAAGCTATCGACCAACCGCCGGAAAAACCCCTTCCCCATTCTGTGCGGCACATCTGCTGGCGCCATCAACGCGGCCGGCATTGCCTGCCTGGCCGACAATTTCGGCAAGGCCGTTTCCGTGCTGGCCAGCTTCTGGCGCAACATGCACGCCGGCGACATCTACCGCGCCGACCCACTCGGCATCGGCGTCTCAGGTGCACACTGGATGACCATGCTGACGCTGGGCTGGCTGATTCGCAGCCGGCCACGCTCGCTGCTCGACAATTCGCCGCTGCGCGAGTTGCTCAGTCGCCACCTTGATTTCCGCGGCATCGAACGCTCGATCGCCAATGGCGCGCTGCACGCCCTGAGCATTTCGGCCTCCGGCTACGAATCCGGCGACAACATCAATTTCTTTCAGGGCCATGCTGACGCCCAGCCCTGGCATCGCGTCCAGCGCATCGGCATCCGCTCCGAAATCGGCGTCGACCACCTGCTCGCCTCGAGCGCGATCCCCTTCATTTTTCCGGCCACCAAGATTCATCGGGAATTTTTCGGCGATGGCTCGATGCGCCAACTGGCGCCGATTTCTCCGGCCATCCACCTCGGCGCCGAGCGGGTACTGATCGTCGGTGCCGGACGCAAGAACGAACATCAGGAACGTCGGCGGGTCGACAGCCATCCCTCGCTGGCCCAAATTGCCGGCCACGCCCTGTCGAGTATCTTTCTCGACAGTCTGGCGGTCGATATCGAGCGTATGCAGCGGATCAACCGGACGCTCGCTGCCATCCCGCTCAGCATCAGGGAAAACAATGAAATTCCCTTGCGACCGATCAAGGCCTTGATCATTTCGCCCTCCGAACGCCTCGAGCGCATCGCGGCCGAACACGCCGGCGCCCTGCCCTGGGCAATGCGCATGATGCTCGGCGGCATTGGCGGCATGAACCGTCGCAACGGCACGCTGACCAGCTACCTGCTGTTCGAGAAGCCCTACACGCGAGCCCTGATCGACTTGGGCTACGCTGACACGATGGCGCGTTTGGACGAAGTCGGGGAATTTCTCGATCTCTGAGCCCGCTGTCATTGACCGGCATTATGGCGCCACCGATGATCGGCGTAATGGCGCCAGTTTGAAGAATTAAAAACGGGCTAAACCTCACTCACCCTTTAAGCTTGAACCTATTTTCTTCTGTTACCCCGTCGCCAGCGGAGCTGAAATTGCCCGACGAAGCGCTGTTGGCGTGTTGATTTTCGGTGCAGCCTGAATAATCCTTGAACCTTGAAACCTTAGTTGGACGTGGCAGATGGTCGCCTGGGCGGGATGACCGGCGCGAAGCGACGACGCAGCAGGCTCATGCCTGCAAGGAGAAGCGACCAAGTCGGACGCCCGAGCAGACGTGCCAGCAGCCGCGTAGCGCTGTCACCCAACGGGTGAATGAACGCCGAAGCGGTGAGCGCCTTCGCCGCTTCGGCGTGCCGTATTTCGTCCTGCTTTCGCTGCTCGCTCATGGGCTGGCCTTGCGCTTCAAATTTGATTTTCGGCCGTTTTTTCCGGTTGACCGTGGAAGTTTGAATTGGTCGGTCGAATTGCGGGAAAGCCAGAAAATACTGTCCCTGCCGCCGGATCAGGCGCCGGCGCGAGCGATCCCGACGCCGTCGACCAGCCGCACCGTCAACACTACCAACGCCCAGCCATCGGCCGCTGGTCAGGCCACGCCCAACCCCGGCGCCTTCCGGATAGGCCCGTCGCAGACTGCTATGAGGCCACCGATCTGATCGAACGCAGCAAGGCCGAACTGAACGCCGCCAGTCGCCGGCAAATGCTCGACCCGATGTTCGCTCCCGCCGCCCGCCACACGTCGGCGAAAACACCGCTTGAGCGCGCCACCGCCCGGGCCGAAACCAAAATCGAAGAACTCGGCCCTGCCCTGTTTCGCGTCACCAGCGCCGATGGCAGCCATTACTGCCTGCAACGCCTGCCGGAAATCGCCACCCGCGACATTCCCGGGCCGCTGGTCGGCGTGCCGATGAAGTGCCAATAAGGCTCACCCGGCCAGAAAACGCTATCATCTGCGCCCCGGAACCTCACCGCTGCACCATGCGCCCTCTCGCCTTTGTCGACCTCGAAACCACCGGCGCCACCGCCACCCATGACCGCATCACCGAAATCGGCATTATCGAAGTCGATGCCGACGGCGCCGTGCGCGAGTGGCAGCAGCTAATCAATCCCGGCATGCGGATTCCGCCCTTCATCGAGCAACTGACCGGCATCAGCAACGACATGGTGGCCGACGCGCCGCCGTTCGAGACGGTGGCGGCCGAAACCATCAAGCGCCTGGAAGGCCGGCTGTTCATCGCCCACAACGCGCGTTTCGACTACGGCTTTCTCAAAAACGAATTCAAGCGTCTCGGCATCACTTTCCGCGCTTCGGTGCTGTGCACCGTCAAGCTGTCGCGCACCTTGTTTCCCGAGCACAAGCGGCACAATCTCGACAGCCTGATTGAGCGCCACGATCTGCAGGCCGCGGCCCGCCACCGGGCGCTGGCCGACGCCCAATTGATATTTCAATTTTGGCAAAAAATTCGGGTTGACCGTAGCAACGAGCAAATCGAGGCCGCGCTCAGGGCGCAGAACGCCCACCCGAGCCTGCCGCCGCATCTCGATGCCGGTTTTGTAGACGACCTGCCGGAAGCCCCCGGCGTCTATCTGTTCTACGGTGAAAACAATCTGCCGCTCTACGTCGGCAAGGCCAGGGACATCCGCCAGCGCGTACTCTCGCATTTCGCCGGCGACCACAGCGCCGCCAAGGAAATGGAACTGGCCCAGCAGGTCAGGCGCATCGACTGGGTCGAAACAGCCGGTGAAATCGGCGCCCTGCTCAAGGAATCGGCGCTGGTCAAGCAATTGAAACCGACGCACAACCGCCAGCTACGCAAAAACGACGAGGCCTGCACGTGGACACTGGTCGATGAAGGCGAAGGCTGGTTGCGGCCGCAGCTCATGGCGCTGGCCGACATCGAGGCCGGCCTGAGCAGCGCCTGCTACGGCCTGTTCAAGACCACCAAGGAAGCCAATACCGTGCTGCGCGCCCTGGCCGAATCGCACAATCTGTGCGACGTGCTGCTCGGGCTGGAAAAAGCCAAGCCCGGCAAGCCCTGTTTCGGCCACCAACTCCGGCGCTGCAAGGGCGCCTGCGTTGGCGCCGAGCCCTACGCCAAGCACACGGTTCGCCTGATTTCCGCCCTCGTCGGCCTCAAGCTCGTTGCCTGGCCCTTTGCCGGCCCCGGGCTGGTCCGCGAGGGCGACGAAATCCACCTCATCGAAGGCTGGCGCTACCTCGGCACCGCCGCCTCGGACGAAGAACTGCACGCCCTGCTCGACAGCCCGCGCCCGCCTTTCGACCGCGGCATCTACAAAATCCTGACGAAATACGTCGGCAAGATGATTCCCTTATCATCGCCCCGACCATCCTGAACGGAACCATCATGAAAACCGCCGCCCTTCTTCTCGCTGCTTTCTCCGCCCTCTCCCTGCCCGTCGCCGCCGAAGAAATCGGCTGCGCGACGACGACCTGGAAGCTGATCGGGGCCAATCACCGCGTCTGCATTTATGCCTACGACGACCCGAAGGTTTCCGGTGTGACCTGCCACGTCAGCCAGGCTCGCACCGGCGGCGTCAAGGGCAGTTTCGGGCTGGCCGAAGATCCGTCGCAGTTCTCCATCGCCTGCCGCCAGATCGGCCCGATCACGCTGCCGGCCAAGCTGCCGGAAAGTGAAGTCGCATTCAGCGACGACACCTCGATTTTCTTCAAGGAAACGAACGTCCATCGCTTCTTCGACCACAAGCGCAACGTGCTGGTGTACATGGCGATCAGTCGCAAGATCATCGAAGGCGCCCCGGCCAACTCGATCTCGACCGTGCCGATCCAGCCCTGGGGCGGCAAGTAAGGTGAAAACCGCGCGCGACGCGATCAGCCCCTACATTACCAGGGACGGCTCGGAAATCCGCGAACTGCTGCACCCGGCCCGTCACGGCGCCAGAAACCAGAGCCTGGCCGAAGCGCGGGTGCCGGCCGGCGGCACGACCTTGCTGCACCACCATGAAGTCACCGAAGAGATTTACCACGTCACCCGCGGCACGGGGTCATGACGCTGGGCGCCGAAAAATCCCCGATCAGCCCCGGCGACAGCGTGCTGATTCCGCCCGGCACGCCGCATTGTGTGGCGAATACCGACGCCGCGGCGCTCGTCATCCTGCGTCTGATGGGGCAGTTGGGCTTGATGGGGAAATTGGCGCCGATTCGGCACCCGGCGAAACGCCGAAGACTCAAGACGGTGTTGCAGGAGATCATGTACCGGGCAGCGAAGTTCGTGGCGCATGCGCGCCGGTAGGTGAGTTGGGCAAAGGCCATGACCCGAAACTGCTCGGCACAACTCAGGGTGCGAACGCCTTTGTCGCCGCTGTATCGCGTGACGTATCGGTTGAATGTCGACCACGGCAGAAAGTCCATCAACTGCGCAAACAGTGTCTTGCCGGCATTCATGGTCATGCCCTTCAGAAAAATTCGAAGGGGCATTTTTCGCCGATTTCAAATCGACACCACACCTCATCGCTCGGAACGCCTCGTCAGTCATGGCGTTGGGCGATTCGGGTAGTCATTTAGCCGGACAGTAGTGGAATTTCCCCGCTTTTCGTTCTTCTTTGTGGCCAAGACACTCGGTGTGTCCGCTGGACTTTGGTGACGCTTGATTTTACCCATATTGGGGAATAATATCCCCAATATGGGTACCAATGACCAACCATCCACCTCCCTTGCCGATGCCCTTTTTTCAAAAGGACAACAGCGCGTGCTCGGGGTGTTCTTCTCAAATCCTGAGCGGGATTTCTACGCCAGTGAGATTGCCGAGCGCGAGCAAACGGGGCGAGGTGCACTACAGCGAGAACTTGACCGTCTGACGCAGTCAGGCTTGGTCACCGTGACCCTGCGCGGCCGTCAGAAGCTCTATCGTGCCAATCCGGATTCGCCGATCTTTACGGAATTGCGCAGCATCGTTCAGAAAACCATCGGCGTGGCCGAAGTCGTCAGAATGGCATTGTTTCCGTATGCCGATCAGATTTCCAGCGCTTTCATCTATGGATCGGTGGCCAAGGGCACTGACACGGCGGTGAGTGACGTGGACCTGATGGTGATCTCCGACCAGCTCAGTTACAGCGAACTTTATGAAATCCTGTCGGAAACTGAGCGGACAGTGGGTCGTAAAATCAACCCGACGCTCTATTCGCCGTCAGAGTTTCGCGCCAAGCTTGCCGATAACAACCATTTTTTGAAGCGAGTGATGGAACAGTCGATGATGATGGTATCGGGGAAGCGCGATGACTTCGATTGAACAGTTGCAAAACCTGGTGGCGATTCGCAAGTTGAAACCGGAGCCCCCGGATCTCCGAGAATTCAATGGGCTCCTGTTGACTGCAAAACGTATGATTCCCGACGCTGAGCTTGTGCAACTGAGTCCGCATTCCCGGTTTCAGCTAGCGTACGACGCTGCCCATTCGCTGGCTCTGGCCGCTCTGCGTTGGCACGGGTACCGAGCGGCTGATCAACGAATTGATTGCCGTCACCAAGGACCTTCTCGTGGCAGTCGAAAAACTGCCACCCATTTCCGAGTCCTCGTGATCAAGCTCTGCTGCTTCTTGAGAATGAGCGTGGCGCATGAATCATGCATTCAATTGATCGCGCATGGAATCGCCCGACCATAACGAACTTGCTGCACTACGCGCTGAAAACGAGCGCCTGATTTCGCTGTTGGAATCGCACGGCATCGAATGGCGTTTGCCGCCACCGCCGGCAACGCCAGTTTCAGAACCAGAGCCATCACGGCTCTCGACCGGCGAGAAGCTTGCATTGTTTCGCCGCCTGTTTCGGGGACGGGCCGATGTCTACCCTGTCAGATGGGAAAGCAAGACCACCGGCAAGGCTGGGTACTCGCCGGCCTGCGCCAACGAATGGCGTACCGGGGTATGCGAAAAACCACGTATCAAGTGTGGCGACTGCGGCAACCGGCTGCTGATACCGCTGTCGGATTCGGTGATCTACGACCACCTGGCTGGCGAGCACACCGTTGGGGTGTATCCCTTGCTGGAGGATGACAGCTATTACTTCCTCGCCGTCGACTTCGACGAGGCCGAGTGGCGTGATGATGCACGAGCATTCATGCAGTCCTGCGAAGAACTGGGCGTGCCGGCAGCGCTGGAAATTTCGCGATCAGGCAAGGGCGCACACGTTTGGGTATTTTTCTCCAGCAAGGTTTCGGCCCGCGATGCCCGTCGCCTCGGTACCGCTATCATCAGCCACACCTGCGCCCGCACCCGGCAACTGAAACTCGAATCCTACGACCGGCTGTTCCCCAATCAGGATTCCATGCCCAAAGGCGGCTTCGGCAATCTGATCGCGCTACCGTTGCAGAAATACCCTCGTGAGAGCGGGTGCAGCGTATTCGTCGATGCTGATCTAGGCCCTTACCAAGACCAATGGGGATTCCTGTCAGGAATCCAGCCGATGGCAGCACACGATCTTGAGCCCACCATCTTCAGGGCAATGGGCCACTCGCATCCGCTCGATGTCACCTTCATCGACGACGAGGACTTGAAGGCGCCGTGGAAACGATCAGTCCTCAAGAAATTGGCGGGCCCGATGCCGAATTCGCTGACGGTGACACTCGCCAACCTCGTCTATTTCGAGAAAGCCCAACTGCCGCAGGCGCTGGCTAATCGACTGATCCGCCTGGCTGCATTCCAGAATCCTGAGTTCTACAAGAAGCAGGCGATGCGCTTCTCGGTTTGGGATGAGCCACGCGTCATCGGCTGCGCTGAGAATTACCTCAATCACTTCGCGCTCCCGCGTGGCTGCCTCGATGCGGCCCGAGATCTACTGCGCGACAACGGTATTGCCTGCAATCTGATCGATGAGCGATATGCCGGCGTTGCTTTGGATGCCTGCTTCGCCGGCACACTACGACCGGATCAGGAGGCCGCCGTGAAGGCCATGCTCGACCATGATGCCGGTGTGCTTTGCGCCCCGACTGCCTTTGGCAAAACGGTGACGGCGGCGGCAATGATCACCCGTAGAGCTGTCAATACACTGGTTCTGGTGCATCGCACCGAATTACTCAAACAGTGGCAGGAACGCCTTCAGTCCTTCCTGGGAGTCGGCAAAGGCGTGCTCGGAACGATTGGCGGCGGCAAAGCCAAACCGACCGGTAAGATCGATATCGCCGTGATGCAATCGTTGTCGCGCCAAGGCGACATCAATCCGGTGGTCGAGAACTACGGCCACGTCATCATCGACGAGTGCCATCACATTGGAGCAGCCTCGTTCGATGCAATTCTGAAAGTGGTCAAGGCCAAGTATGTGCTCGGGCTGACGGCAACGCCAATCCGTCGCGACGGTCAGCAGCCGATCATTTTCATGCAGTGCGGACCGATCCGCCACACGGCAGCCAAGCCGGCCAGCGCACCACACGATCTGATTGTTCAGCCACGGTCAATTTTTTCGCCTATCGATTTGCCGCCCGAAGCAGGCATCCAGGATGTGTTCCGGCATCTTGCCAATGATCGGGCGCGGACCGAAGCCATTGCCGCCGATGTCCGGGAGGCGTACCTGCAGGGCCGAAAAATTCTCGTTCTGACCGAACGCACGGAGCACCTTGACGCAATCTTGGCTGCCCTGGACAGACAAGTGCCGACCCCGTTTGTGTTGCATGGCCGGATGTCGAAGAAGCAACGGGCCAGCGTAATTGCTGACCTTGACAAACTACCGCCTGAATCGCCACGTGTTCTGCTCGCGACCGGAAAACTGGTTGGTGAGGGCTTTGATCATCCAGCGCTGGACACGTTGGTATTGGCGATGCCAGTCTCGTGGAAAGGAACCCTGCAGCAATACGCTGGCCGCCTCCACCGCGAACACGCCACCAAGACCGATGTGCGGATCTTTGATTTCGTAGATACCGGACACCCAGCACTGCTCAGGATGTGGGACAAAAGGCAGCGCGGTTATCGGGCAATGGGATATCGAGTGACCGAAGCATGGCAGGAATCTGCAGATGCGTTTGTCAGTCCTTCTTTTTCATAACTGTCGTGACCCCACGCAGAGTCAAATTCAGAACAGCATGCACCGGTCACCCGTTTCCGCAACCCGGCGTGGAATCGTTATGACATCTAACATGCATTATGCGCTAACTCATTGTTTTTATAATGGCGGGTCCGGTGAGATTCGAACTCACGATGGGTTTCCCCACGCCGGTTTTCAAGACCGGTGCATTCAACCGCTCTGCCACAGACCCGGAAAGCGCGCATGATAGCATAGTCGCCCTCAGGGCAATCGCATCAGCCTTGTCCAACAGGGCAATCGCATCAAAATTCGAATGCCATTGTCAGGGGCGCGCCGCCAAGGATTGGAAGGACAGTTCGCCACTCTCTACGCCGAACGCTTTGAAGCGGGACGCGGCTAAAATGACCACCGATTTTCCCATCGCGCCGGCCGCCTACGGTCTTGATGGACCTTCGGTAGCCGTACCGTGGAAAAGTCTATTCACGCCTCACACACAGAAATTCTGACACCCCCTGCTCGGCAACGCCTTCTATCCGGTTCTTGTCCATCGGCTCACAGTTTATGTTCCACGCTTCCTCCCCACGTTCGGTCGCCCTCACGCAGTTACGCTTCACTTCGTTCGCGGTGATCAACTTACGGCGGGACTTGCACCCGCAGGAGTGAGCCCATGCTGGGCGCACAGACAAAGGGCCCGCCGGGCCCCTTGTTCGTCAACCGCTCGACGCCAAATTCCGCCGCCGTTTTATGCCGCCAAATTTCTACGGATTTACGCCGCCGGCAACATTAATCAAGCCGAAAACGATGAGCCACAACCACAGGTTGAAGTTGCATTCGGATTACGAATAACAAACTGCGACCCCTCCAGACCTTCGCTGTAGTCAATCTCAGCGCCGACCAAGTACTGATAGCTCATCGGGTCGATCAGCAGCGTAACGCCATTCTTTTCCATGGTCGTATCGTCTTCATTGACCTCCTCGTCAAAAGTGAAACCGTACTGAAAACCGGAACACCCCCCGCCAGTGACGAAAACACGCAATTTGAGGCTGGGATTACCCTCCTCTTCGATTAATTCCTTTACCTTGCCAGCAGCACTATCAGTAAAAACAAAGGGTGAGATTGTTTCAGCAACTGCGTTCATAAGACAAACTCCTGAGAAAATTCGTGCGAGATTATGCAAGCCGGGAAAATAACGGTCAATGTAATTAGGCAGAAGTCGCTAACTTTAGTTCCACCGGCTTGCTGGCCGAATGAAGCAGGCGCCCTTCAATAACAGCGCCTTGCTGCATTTCAATTATGGCGTATTCAACATCGCCAACGATGCGTGCCTTTGATTGCATCTCCAGCGACTGAGCCACAGCGACCGGACCAACAACCGTGCCATTCGTTACCAAATGAGCCACATTCACAGCCCCCTCAACGCGCGCATGCTCACTCAGCACAAGCATGGAAGAAGATGCCCCCTCGGCAGCAAGAATACTGCCCTTGACCTCTCCATCAATGCGCAACCCTCCTGTAAAACAAATACTGCCTTCTACACGAGTACCGGCACCAATCAGACTATCGATACGCCCCAAAGGCTTGCTTTCTACTTTTTTTCCGAACATTTAGTCCACTCCTAGATCTGAGCCGATCGCTTGAACTTAAGTGTATCACCCTGCAGAACCCTGGCCTCCACCCCTAGCAAGACAGCCCCTGCTGGCAACTCAAACGCCCCTTCGCGACGCAGAAAATGCTTTAACTCAAGCTGATACTCCGTAAGACTCTCCCGTTTATCTGGCAATAGCAACTGCACTCTCTTTCCGGAGAGCTCAAAGTCGATGAGTAGCTGAAGGCGTCCCCGAAAATCTGGAGTCTGCCTGTCGGGCTGGAATGCAAGAAGCAGTCGATAGCGAAAGTGCCCAAGTTCCTCCTGTGCAACCCGAAAGTTCTCAATCCGAATTGCGGCGCCCTCTCCAGCCACAGGGATCAAACGCTCAAACAAAAGGATATCTTCCTTGAGCAGGCCATTTTGGGCTTCCAGGCCCTTAATCCTTCCCAGCAATTGCTGCTGAGTTGCTCGCTCAATACTGACCGCGTTTTGGCCAGTTCCAGCACCTGAGCGCAGAATACTCAACTCCTCTCGCTGCACGAGTAATTGCTGACGCAACGCCTCTACTTCCTGCCCCAGCGTCCCCGCCTCATTGCGCTGAGCCATCAACCATCCGATCGCCCCGACCAAGAGAGCGAACAACACAGTGGGCAGAATGAGCCATTGCCATGGCAAATGACTTCGCACAACCACCTTCGGCGCCGCAATTCCGAAACGTTGTCGGAACCGCCTCAGTCTCAGGGCAACAGCGGGGGTTGGCATAGTGCTGTGGTTTTTTCTCGGCCCGCCATGCGATCCATCTCCGTTCCGCTCACCATGATTTCAAATTCTAGACTGCAACCAGCATCAAGACACCAGCACAAAACGAGGAGGCATGATACTCCGCGCCCTAAAAACAAAAAAGCCGCCCAAAGGCGGCTTTTTTCTTCGCGAAGCGTATTAACGCTTGGAGAATTGCTTCCGGCGACGGGCCTTGTGGAAACCAACCTTCTTACGCTCGACTTCACGGGCATCGCGAGTCACGAAACCAGCCTTGGACAGCGCGGGCTTCAAGGTTGCATCGTATTCGATCAGGGCACGGGTGATACCGTGACGAACAGCACCGGCCTGGCCGGATTCGCCGCCACCAATAACGTTGACCTTAATATCGAAGCCACTCAGTTGTTCAACCAGCGCCAGCGGCTGACGCACAATCATGCGGCCTGTTTCACGAGAGAAGAACTGATCAACCGGCTTGCCATTAACAACGATGGCGCCAGAGCCGCGCTTCATGAACACACGAGCAACGGCGCTCTTGCGACGACCGGTACCGTAAAAATAACCTTCAGCCATGATAACCCCTTAGATTTCCAGAGCCTTCGGCTGCTGGGCAGTGTGAGGATGCTGTTCGCCTGCGTAGCACTTAAGCTTCTTGAGCATGGCATAGCCCAGCGGACCCTTCGGCAGCATGCCCTTGACGGCGGTTTCCAGGGCACGGCCCGGGAAACGCTGCTGCATCTTCTTGAAGTTGGTTTCGTAGATACCGCCCGGATAACCGGAGTGACGGTAGTACTTTTTATCTTCGGCCTTGTTACCGGTCACGGTGAGCTTT
Organism: Azonexus sp.; assembly: GCA_030691385.1. GTDB lineage: Bacteria > Pseudomonadota > Gammaproteobacteria > Burkholderiales > Rhodocyclaceae > Azonexus. The sequence goes on along the minus strand of JAUYEI010000107.1, from coordinate 18,603 downwards.
TCGACATTGGTGACGACGATGAAATCGCCGGTATCAACGTGCGGGGTGTAAATAGCCTTGTGCTTGCCACGCAGGCGGCGGGCAATTTCGGTTGCGAGGCGGCCGAGCACCTTGTCTGTGGCGTCTACCACAAACCACTCGCGCTTCACCTCATGTGGCTTGGCGGAAAACGTTTTCATATAAGTGTGCCGTCCTGAAAAATTTGGGCGCAGATTGGAGAAAGGCGCGGATTCTAGTCGACTCCTGCTAGAGGTGTCAATGCCTATCCATTCATTTCAACAAAAGGACAAAAAAAACGCGGCTCGCTGAGCCGCGTTAAATCCACACCAAAGGAGGAGGGTGGAGGAGACAAATCTGAACTGAAGAACTCATCGCTGTTAAGTCACTACAGTTCGTACGCTTTGCATTCTCCATGAACAGCGACCTGAGCGCAAGAGTTATTTGTGCGACGCACCATTTATATGTTTATACAAACATAATCAATATTTATTACATGTAACCAAATGAATATAATCATAAAATATAGTAATTAATTACTTAATTAACTAATACGAAAAGATATGAGAACCCATCTTCCGACAAAATGCAAACAATAATTTGCTGCATCGCAGCATCTCCCCGGATCAAGCCCGAATACATCACATCCGTTAGAATTGACGGTCTTGCAAGGAGATCACTATGGAATGCACCGTTAGATGGATGGGTAACGACGCCGGAATGTCGTTTGTCGCGGAGACTGGCAGCGGTCACGCCGTGGTCATGGATGGCGCACCGGAGGCAGGTGGAAGAAATCTGGGCCTGCGACCGATGGAGATGGTTTTGGCCGGCACCGGTGGTTGCACGGCATTTGATGTCGTATTGATTCTGAAGAAAGGCCGCCACGCCGTCAGCGCTTGCGATGTCAGTCTGAAGGCTGAGCGCGCCGAGAGCGACCCAAAGATCTTCACGCACATCCACTTTCACTACCGCGTCAAGGGTAAGCAGCTCAAGCCTGATGTCGTTGCGCGTGCAATCGAGCTGTCAAAAGACAAATACTGCTCAGCGTCGATCATGATGGCCAAGACCGCAGAGATCACGCACGACTTCGAAATCATCGACGAAGCCTGAGTTCTTCCTCGGCAGATCAGATGCGGTAGGCGGCCCCGGTCATCACCTTGGCCGCCATTTTCATGGCGATTTTTATCGAAGCAGGAAGTTCGGCCGCACCGTACCGAATAGCCGTTTCGGCATGCTGGATCTCATCCAGGCGCATCTGGTCGACTATCGCCCGCGAACGGCCATCCTCCGCAGGCAAGCTAAGCAAATGCCCGTCCAGATGAGCTTCGACCTGCCGCTCGGTTTCGGCCAGGAAGCCGAGATTCCACTTATCACCCAGTGCGCCAGCGGCAAGCCCCAGGCTCAGCGAGCCAAGGTACAGGAGCGGATTGAGTAGGCTCTTGTGCCCGCCCAATTCGGTGATGCGCTGTTCTGTCCAGGCCAGATGCTCGGTTTCTTCGTCAGCAGCACCACGTAGCGCCTCGCGGATTGCCGGATCCCGGGAAGTAAGTGCTTGCCCTTGATACAGCGCCTGGGCGCATATTTCACCACAGTGATTGACGCGCATCAGGCCGATAACATGGCGCCTTTGCTCGGTAGCGAGTTCGGCCTCCGGCAGCATTTCGCCAGGCATTGAACGAATGCTGCGGGCTGGAGCCAGCACCGTGCGCAGGGCGCGGTCAAACTCGAGAATCAGTTGATCTGGAGACATGATTTCAGCGCTTGTTATCCGGATGCACGCCTTTTATCAAGGCGTTTCGCGCCTCAGCGGCATCCTGCACAATGTTGCCGACCGGACAGAAATACTCAAGAAAGAGCGCTGCATGGTGGCGATTCGCATAGGCATCCTGAATCCGCACCCATTCGTTTTTCCGCGCCCTCGACCAGCTTCCGTCCTGCCGTTCCGAGGCATAGATACGGCGCTCACGGGTCAGGCAACGCATCCCTTCGTAGGTCACGTTGCGCGCGCCCTGCGGCGTCAAGACGAGCAGGACGTAGCGCACGACACCATCGCTGCCGACGGTGAGCGTCGCCCCATCGATAAAAAACCGATTTTCAGTGGCCGCGCTGACGTAAAACGGTAGCAAAGTTTCTTGCCTGGGCGCCGCCGGCAGTTGGACCTCGATTTCCTGCCATTGCTTGCTCTCGTAATCCTCTTCGAAATCAGCAAAAACCGTGGCGGATACCAGCGTGGCAGCCAACAAGAGCGGTGCACTACGGAACGATGACATGGTTAATCCTCGTGCGAGGCGGGCATATCGGGATCCGCCGACTCCCCGGCTGGCCGCCGATGCTTCGTCCCTTTTCGGTCAAAATCGATGAAGCGGACAAGTTCATTGAGCGCCTGTTCATAAACAGAGCGCTTGAACTCGATCACCACATCAAGCGGAATCCAGTAATCGTTCCAGCGCCAGGCGTCGAATTCCGGCTTGTTGGTGGCGCGCAGACTGACGTCATTGTCGCGCCCTACCAGGCGAAGCAGGAACCAGATTTGTTTCTGGCCTTTGTAGGAACCGCGCCATTCGCGCTTGATCCAGTGTGTCGGCACTTCATAACGCAACCAGCCTTTGGTTCGCCCAAGGATACGCACGTGTTCGGGCAAGAGCCCGACCTCTTCGTGCAGTTCACGAAACATGGCTTCTTCGGGCGTTTCGCCGCGCTTGATGCCACCTTGCGGAAACTGCCAGGAATGCTCCCGTATGCGTTTACCCCAGAAAACCTCGTTCTTGGCGTTACAAAGAATGATGCCGACGTTCGGGCGATAGCCTTCACGGTCGAGCATAGATATCCTGCAAAAATTAATAGTTACCCCGATTCTTTCACAAAGGGCGTCCGCATGCAAAGAAGCGGGACCGTGTAAAATCGAGGTTTCCCAACGAATTCAAGAGCATCCCATGCGCACTTCGCAGTTCTTTTTTAACACTCTCAAGGAAGCACCGGCCGACGCTGAAGTTATCAGCCAGAAAATGATGCTGCGCGCCGGCTATATCAAGCGGGCGGCGGCGGGCATTTATACCTGGATGCCGCTTGGTCTGCGCGTGCTGCGCAAGGTCGAAAACATCGTGCGCGAGGAAATGAACAACGCGGGCGCGCTTGAGTTGCTGATGCCGGCCGTGCAACCGGCCGAACTGTGGCAGGAGTCCGGCCGCTGGGAACAATACGGCCCGGAACTGTTGCGTTTCAAGGATCGCCACCAGCGCGAATTCGTTATTGGCCCGACGCACGAGGAAGTCATCACCGACGTCGTGCGCCGCGACGTCAAAAGTTATCGCCAACTGCCAATTCACCTGTATCAGATCCAGACCAAGTTCCGCGACGAGATCCGCCCGCGTTTCGGCGTCATGCGCGGTCGCGAATTCCTGATGAAGGACGGCTACTCTTTCCACTCGTCTTTCGATGATCTGAAGCGCGAATACGGCAACATGTACGATACCTATAGCCGTATCTTCACTCGCCTGGGGCTGCGTTTCCGCGCCGTGGCGGCTGACACTGGCTCGATCGGTGGCACCGGATCGCATGAATTCCACGTACTGGCCGATTCCGGCGAGGATGACATCGCTTTCTGCCCGGATTCCGGATATGCCGCCAATGTTGAGTTGGCCGAGGCCGTGGCACCTGCCGCCGCGCGCGGCGCCGCGACGCAGACGATGACCAAGGTCGCCACGCCGGGCAAGATGGCTTGCATTGATGTCGCCGAATACCTGGGCGTACCGCTGGAGAAAATCGTCAAATCCATCGCAGTCATGAGCGAGAAGGAAGATGGCAGCACGACCTTCGCCCTGCTCTTGCTACGAGGCGATCACGAGTTGAACGAGATCAAGGCGAGCAAGATTGCCGCCATCAACCCGTTCCGTTTCGCTACGGAAGGCGAAGTTGAAGAATATCTGGGCTGCCAGCCGGGCTATATCGGACCTTCTGCGGTCAACCGGGAAAAAGTGGCTATTTTTGCCGACCGCAGCGTTGCCGCGATGAGCGATTTCGTTTGCGGCGCCAATGAAGCGGGCTTCCACCTGACCGGCGTCAATTTCGGCCGCGATCTGCCGGAGCCGGAGGTGGCTGACATTCGCAATGCCGTGGCGGGCGACCCTTCGCCGGACGGCATGGGGACACTGGAAATCCTGCGCGGCATTGAAGTCGGCCACATTTTCCAGCTCCGCCAGAAGTACGCCGAAGCGCTGAACTGCGCTTACCTCGACGAAAACGGCAAGAGCCAGATCATGGAAATGGGCTGCTACGGCATTGGCGTGTCACGCATCGTCGGCGCTGCCATCGAGCAGGGCAACGACGACAAGGGCATCATCCTGCCGCCGGCCATCGCGCCGTTCGAGGTTTGCCTGGTGCCGATGGGTTATCACAAGAGCGAGGCCGTCAAGGCTGCGGCCGACCAGTTGTACGGTGAATTGAAGGCGGCTGGCATCGATGTCGTGCTCGATGACCGCAACGAACGTCCCGGCGTCATGTTTGCCGACATGGAACTGATCGGTATCCCGCACCGCGTCGTCATTGGCGAGCGCGGCCTCAAGGAAGGTCAGCTCGAGTACAAAGGTCGGCGCGATGAAGAAGCTACGATGATCGCCCAGGCCGATGCGCTCAGCGTCCTCAAAGGAAAGCTGTGCGCCGCCTGATTGCGGCCCTTTGTTTGTGTGGCGCGTCGGCGGCCTTCGCCGGCGCGCAAAAGTATGAACCGCTGTCGGCCAGCGTCCAGGCCGCGCTGCACAAGGCTGTTTCGGATTCCCGCCCTTCGGTCAGCTCGTTCAGGAACCCAATGGAGGCGGCCGACTGGCTGGGCGAAATGTCACGCCGGCTGGAAAAACGCATCCCGAATCGGGAATACCGCATCGATCTGCTGCGCAGCGTGCATTACGAAGCGACCCGCGCCGGGCTGGATCCGCAACTGGTGCTCGGCCTGATGCAGGTCGAATCCGGCTTCCGCAAGTACGCCGTATCTTCAGCCGGGGCGCGCGGCTACATGCAGGTCATGCCCTTCTGGGTCAAGGTGATCGGCCGGCCGGACGACTCATTGTTCGATCTGCGGACCAGCCTGCGCTATGGCTGCACCATCCTGCGTCATTATCTGGATATCGAAAGGGGCGATCTGTTCCGCGCCCTCGGCCGCTACAACGGCAGCCTGGGCAAAGCGGAATATCCGAACATGGTTCGCGCCGCCTGGCAGAACCAGTGGGGTTACGATAAGCCCGCCCGACTGGCCCGGTCAGGACTTTGATTTTGGGCGATTTTTCCGGTTGACCGTGGGATTGCCACGGTCAACCGGAAAAAACGGGCAAAAATGAAATCAGCGCATACCGGGCAGCATGCCCTTCATGCCGCGCATGAGCTTGCCGATGCCGCCCTTGGTCATCATCTTCATCATTTTCTGCGACTGCTCGAACTGGTTGAGCAGGCGATTGACTTCCTGCACCTGAACGCCCGCCCCCATCGCGATACGGCGTTTGCGGCTGGCCTTGATCAGTTCCGGCTTGGCCCGCTCGAGCGGCGTCATCGAATTGATGATGCCCTCGACGCGACCGACCATCTTGTTCTCGGCGCCGGCCGGCATCTGGCCGGCCATCTGGGCAATCTGCGCCGGCATCTTGTCCATCATCGCGGTCAGGCCGCCCATGTTGCGCATCTGGGCGATCTGTTCCTTGAAGTCGTTGAGGTCAAAACCCTTGCCGGATTTGAGCTTCTTGGCGAAGGCAATTGCCTTTTCCTCATCCAGACCCCTCTTGGCATCCTCGATCAGCGACAGTACGTCGCCCATACCGAGAATCCGCGAGGCCATGCGCTCGGGATGGAAAGCCTCGAGGCCCGTCAGCTTCTCGCCAACACCCGAGAACTTGATCGGCTTGCCGGTAACATGCCGCACAGACAAGGCCGCACCACCACGCGAGTCGCCGTCCAGCTTGGTCAGTACGACGCCGGTCAGCGGCAGTGCTTCGTTGAAGGATTTGGCTGTGTTGACCGCATCCTGACCCAACATGGCATCGACGACGAACAGCGTTTCGATCGGATTGATTGCCGCGTGCAGCCGCTTGATTTCGGCCATCATTTCTTCGTCGATGGCCAGACGACCGGCCGTATCGACGAGCAGCACGTCGTGATAATGACGCTTGGCCCAGTCAATCGCCGCCACGGCAATCGCTTCCGGCTTTTCGCCGATAGTCGACGGGAAGAAGTCGATTCCAGCCTGCCCGGCCACCGACTTCAACTGCTCGATCGCCGCCGGACGATAAACGTCACAGGAAACCACCAGCACCTTCTTCTTGTGATTTTCCTTGAGGAACTTGCCCAGCTTGCCAACCGTCGTCGTCTTGCCGGCGCCCTGCAAACCGGCCATCAGGATGATCGCCGGCGGCTGGGTATTGAAATTGATCCCCTCGTGGGCGTCGCCCATGATCCTGGTCAACTCGGCGTGCACGACACCAATCAACGCCTGACCCGGGCTCAACGAACCGATCACGGCCTCGCCAACCGCCTTTTCCTTCACGGCGGCAATGAAATCCTTGACCACCGGCAAGGCCACGTCGGCCTCGAGCAGCGCCATGCGCACTTCGCGCAAGGCATCGGCAATGTTGGTTTCGGTCAGGCGAGCTTCGCCCTTCAGCGTCTTCATGACGCGAGCAAGGCGATTGGTCAGGTTATCGAGCATGTCGTTTGGGCTTCTAGTAGAATCTAAGGATGGTTGATATTGTAATTCAGCTTCTGCCGCACATTCTCGCCGCCCTGCTTTATGGTGCACTTGGCTTCCATTTCTGGAACACCCGCTGGCGCGAGGGAGAAAACCAGTGCGTCGCCTGCCCGATGCAAACCTGGGAACGGGTTGCCATTGCCGCAGCGCTGCTCATTCACGCCGCCGGCCTCTACGACGCCCTGTTTGCCGAAGTCGGCATGCGCTTCTCGTTCAGCTTTGCCCTGTCACTCATGATGTGGCTCGCCGTTCTCATTTACTGGCTGGAAAGCTTCATGGCGCGCATGGAAGGCATGCAGCCCATGGTGCTGCCGCTGGCGGCCGCCTGCACAGCCCTGCCGGTTGTGTTTCCGAACGTACATCTGGTCGCCCACGCCAGCGCCACCGGCTTCAAACTCCACTTCCTGGCCGCCATGCTGGCCTACAGCCTGCTCACGCTGTCCGCGCTGCACGCCATCTTCATGGGCTTTACCGAAAACGCCCTTCACAAGCACTCGCTGAAACGCAGCCTGAACAGCCTGCCCCCCCTGCTGACCATGGAAAAGCTGCTGTTCCGGATGCTGCTCGTCGGTTTTGTGTTGCTGACCCTGACCGTCGGCAGCGGCGTTTTCTTCTCTGAAGCCCTGTTTGGCAAGCCTCTGACAGTGGATCACAAAACCCTGTTCGCCTTCGCTTCGTGGGGCATCTTCGCCACCTTGCTGGTCGGACGCCATGCCTGGGGCTGGCGTGGCAAGCGCGCCCTGCGCTGGACACTGGCCGGATTTGCGCTGCTGATTCTGGCCTACGTCGGCAGCAGCTTCGTCGCCGAAGTCATCCTGGGACGCCTCTAAGAAATAGATACCCCCTTATCGGCGCTGCTTGTATTCCGGAGTCCGGCACCAACATCAAACTCGCGGGGTCGCCGTCGAAGTGCTTCAGACCCAGGGCAGCAGTGTCGTTAACGTCCGGATCTTTCGACCGGCAAGCACCTGGCAACCCAGCCATCCTTTACAAACTGGCGCCTGCGTAGCATCATCAAGCGATCTAATCGGCATTTCCTTATCGATCAATGGCAGCAACACCTCAAAATCCTCCACTCGGCGGCCTGGCACGAGCCCTTGTACAGGCTGGGCAACTCAAGGAGGCCGAGGCAGAACAATTGCTGGCACAAGCTCACAGCAGCAAGACATCGTTGATCGAGCAGATCATCATCAGCCAGAAAGCCGGCGCGCTGGATATCGCGCGTTTCGTTGCCGACACCTTTGGCTATCCACTGCTCGATCTCGCCGCGTTCGACGAGGCGCACATCCCGTCAGATGCGATAGACCGAAAGCTGATCGCTACCCACAAGGTGATCCCCCTCAACAAGCGCGGCAACCGTCTTTCGGTCGCCATCGCCGACCCGACCAATCTGCGTGCCCTCGACGAAATACGCTTTCAGACCGGACTCGCTGTCGACCCCATCGTCGTCGAGCAATCGAAACTCGCGCCTTTGGTTGCCAAGTACGCCGAATCCGCTACGGATGCACTCAAGAGCCTCACTAGCGAAGACATCAACCTCGACTTTCTCGACGACGAAGCTGCAGGCAAGGCAGACGAAGCGGCCGGCCAAGAGATCGATGATGCACCGGTTGTCAAATTCATCCAGAAAATGCTGCTCGACGCCATCAACGACGGCGCTTCCGACATCCACTTCGAGCCCTACGAAAAGTTCTACCGCATCCGCTTTCGTGTAGACGGCATCTTGCGTGAAGTAGCCACCCCCCCCTTGGCGATCAAGGAAAAAATTGCCTCGCGCATCAAGGTCATTTCCCGACTGAACATTGCCGAAAAGCGCGTTCCGCAGGACGGGCGCATGCGGCTCGTTCTATCAAAGAATCGCGCCATCGATTTCCGGGTCAGCACCCTGCCGACATTGCAGGGCGAAAAGATCGTCATGCGGATTCTCGACCCCACTTCAGCCACACTGGGCATTGAGGCGCTCGGCTATGAGCCGGAACAAAAAGCAGTTCTGATGGAAGCCATCAGCAGGCCGTATGGAATGATTTTGGTGACCGGCCCGACCGGCTCCGGCAAGACAGTATCGCTTTATACCTGCCTCAACATCCTGAACAAGGATGGCATCAATATTTCGACGGCCGAAGATCCTGCTGAAATAAACCTCCCCGGCGTCAACCAGGTTAACGTCGACGATCGCGCAGGACTAACTTTCCCGGTCGCGCTAAAAGCCTTTCTGCGCCAGGATCCGGACATCATCATGGTCGGCGAAATCCGCGACCTGGAAACCGCCGAGATATCGATCAAGGCTGCCCAGACAGGCCACCTTGTACTTTCGACACTGCATACCAATGACGCACCGCAAACCTTGACTCGCCTGATGAACATGGGAGTTCCCATGTTCAACATTGCCTCCAGCGTTCTCCTGATCACCGCTCAGCGCTTGGCCCGCCGGCTCTGCAATTGCAAAAAACCCATTACAGTTCCAGAACAGGCCCTTCTTGACGCAGGCTATGCGGAGGCCGACCTCGACGGATCCTGGACACTGTTTGGTCCGGGCGGTTGCGATCGCTGCAAAGGTACCGGCTACAAAGGGCGAGTTGGCATCTATCAGGTCATGCCAATATCCGAGGCCATGCAGCGCCTGATCCTGAGCGGAGCCACTGCGCTTGATCTGGGCGCCCAAGCCAAGGCCGAAGGCGTGAAAAACCTGCGCGAATCCGGTTTGTTGAAGGTAAAACAAGGCATGACGTCACTTGACGAAGTCTTAAGCACTACCAACGCCTAATGAAAAGGAAAAAACATGGCTACCGCCGCAAGATCTAAGGCCTCGGCAGTCAAGGAAAGCACCTTCCTCTGGGAAGGGAAGAACAAGGACGGAAAAACCGTTCGTGGTGAAATGCGCGCAGCGAGCGACTCCGTCGTGCAAACCACGCTGCGTCGGCAAGGCATAAGCAGCGTCAAGGCCAAGAAAGTCCGTTTCAAGACTGGCGGCAAGATTACCGAAAAGGACATCGCCCTTTTCACCCGCCAGTTGGCAACCATGATGAAATCAGGCGTCCCGTTATTGCAGTCATTCGATATCGTCGGTCGAGGACACTCCAATCCCGCAGTAGGCAAATTGTTGCTCGACATAAAATCAGACGTCGAAACCGGTAGCTCGCTGTCTCAAGCCTTCCGCAAGTTCCCTCTGCACTTCGATGCGCTGTATTGCAATCTCGTCGCCGCTGGCGAACAGGCCGGTATTCTGGACACATTGCTCGACCGCCTTGCAACCTACAAGGAAAAAATTCTGGCGATCAAGGGCAAGATAAAGTCCGCACTTTTCTATCCAATTTCAGTCATTGTGGTGGCATTCGTTATCACGGCAGTGATCATGATCTTCGTGATCCCAGCCTTCAAGGATGTGTTCAAGAGCTTTGGCGCTGACCTGCCAGCACCAACATTGTTCGTCATCGCCATTTCCGATTTTTTTGTTAGTTACTGGTGGGCTATATTTGGCGCTATCGGTGGCGGTTTGTATGCATTTTTCGAAAGTTGGAAACGCTCGGAGAAGGTACAGATGGTCATGGACCGCCTGCTACTTCGCACGCCAATATTCGGGGATATCGTTCGCAAATCGGTGATTGCTCGCTGGACCAGAACCTTGGCCACGATGTTCGCTGCCGGCGTACCACTGGTTGAGTCCTTGGAGTCAGTAGGCGGCGCGGCCGGCAATCACGTCTACAAAGTCGCCACCCGGCAGATTCAAAGCGAAGTATCGTCTGGCACCAATCTGACTACCGCAATGCAAAACGTTAACCTTTTTCCAAACATGGTGACGCAAATGGTCTCAATTGGCGAAGAGTCTGGCGCCTTGGACTCGATGCTGTCCAAAGTGGCAGACTTCTTCGAGCAGGAAGTTGATGATGCCGTAGATGCCATGTCCAGCCTGATGGAACCGATGATCATGGTTGTTCTCGGTACCTTGATTGGCGGCATGGTCGTTGCCATGTACCTGCCTATCTTCAAGCTGGGGTCAGTCGTCTAATGATTCCGGAAACCCTGGGCGGCCTGGCTGCTGCGGCCGGGCTGCTTGGCCTGTGTGTTGGCAGCTTTCTAAATGTAGTCATTCATCGACTGCCCAAAATGATGGAACAGGAATGGCAGGCGCAATGTGCCGAATTGCGGGAAGAAGCGGTGCCGACCGTGACAGAATCCCTATCGCTGGCCAAACCACGCTCACGCTGCCCTGCCTGTGGTCACCAAATCACGGCTATCGAAAATATCCCGCTCATCAGCTATCTGTTGATTCTCAAGGGAAAATGCTCTGGATGTCATGCACGCATTTCGCCCCGCTATCCGATCATCGAAGCGCTTACCGGCCTCATATCGGCTTATGTTGCCTGGCATTTCGGCCCAACACTTCAAGCAGCCGGCGCACTCATATTGGTCTGGGCCCTGATTGCACTCGCCGCCATCGACCTTGACACCCAACTGCTGCCGGACTCGATCACCCTGCCACTGCTCTGGTTGGGTCTCGCTCTTAACCTGTGGGGAGCATATGCCGATCTGCCCTCTGCAGTCGTCGGCGCGATGCTAGGCTATCTGGCGCTGTGGAGCGTATTTTGGCTATTCAAGCTGGCTACCGGCAAGGAAGGCATGGGTTACGGCGACTTCAAGCTCCTTGCCGCACTCGGGGCATGGCTGGGCTGGCAGATGCTGCCGGCCATTATCCTGCTCTCCTCGGTGGTTGGCGCCATCGTCGGCATCACGCTGATCGTTGCCACCCGGCATGGGCGCAACGTTCCGATTCCGTTCGGCCCTTATCTTGCGGCAGCTGGCGCGATCGCCCTTTTCTGGGGTGAGGCAATCACGCACAGCTATCTTGGTCTGATCGGTTGAAAAAAGCCGTCCTCGCCCCGATATAGCCAACTCCGACTCTCGGTTATAATTCAAGGTTTTGGAGGACTCCCATGCCGATTTACGAATATCGCTGTGACTCCTGCGGCTTCCAGAAAGAACATCTGCAAAAGATGAGCGATCCTGTGCTCACGATTTGCCCGGAATGCAGCAAGGGAAGCTACAGCAAGCTACTTTCCGCCGCCGGCTTTCAGTTCAAGGGCAATGGCTGGTATGCCACCGACTTCAAGGGTGGTAGCAAGAAAGCAGATGCCGCGCCCCCATGCCAGACCGGAGAAGGAAGCTGCTCGTCGTGCGTGGTCAACTAATCAAACGCTATTTCATCACGGGCCTTCTGATCTGGGTCCCGCTGGTTATCACCGGCTGGGTTCTGTCGATGATCGTCAGTACGCTTGATCAGTCCTTGCGACTACTGCCCAATGGCATGCATCCGCAAAGCCTGGTTGGATTTGCCATACCTGGCGCCGGCGCGGTCCTGACGCTGGCGATGATTCTGTTTACCGGCCTGCTCGCCACCAATTTCATTGGCCAGAAACTGGTTGTCTGGTCGGAAAAAATTCTGGCCCGTATTCCGGTCGTCAACTCGGTTTACCATAGCGTCAAGCAGGTTTCCGACACGCTTTTTTCGCCGAATGGCAATGCCTTTCGCAAAGCACTGCTCATCCATTATCCCCACCAGGGGAGTTGGACCATCGCCTTCCAGACCGGACAGCCCGGCGGCGATATCGTCAACCATCTCGACGGTGAGCATGTCAGCGTTTACGTGCCGACCACGCCAAACCCGACCTCGGGGTTTTTCCTGATGCTACCGGCCAAAGATGTCATCGAACTCGAGATGACCGTCGACGAAGCTCTCAAATACATCATCTCGATGGGCGTCGTGGCTCCCCAGCCACACCCCCGCGTCATCACCAACACCTGAATCAACCGGAAAGCTTCATGCGTACCCATTATTGCGGACAACTCAATGCCGCCCTCGACGGGCAAATCGTCACCCTGTGCGGCTGGGCCCATCGTCGGCGCGACCACGGCGGCGTTATCTTCATCGACCTGCGCGACCGCGAAGGCCTGGCTCAGGTCGTTTGCGACCCTGATCGAGCCGCCACTTTCGCCATCGCCGAATCGGTCCGCAACGAGTTTTGCCTGAAGATCACCGGCAAGGTCCGCCCCCGCCCGGCCGGCACGACCAATACCAACCTGGCTTCCGGCGAGATCGAAATCCTCTGCCATGAGATCGAGGTCTTGAACCCGTCGGTCACCCCACCGTTCCAGCTCGACGAGGAAAACCTCTCCGAGAACGTCCGCCTGACCCACCGCGTCATCGACCTGCGCCGGCCGCAGATGCAGAACAACCTGATGTTGCGCTACAAGACGGCCCGTGCCTTCCGCCGCTTCCTCGACGACCACGGCTTCATCGATATCGAAACGCCGATGCTGACCAAGTCCACCCCGGAAGGCGCCCGCGACTACCTCGTGCCGTCGCGCGTCCATCCCGGCCAGTTCTTCGCCCTGCCGCAGTCGCCGCAGTTGTTCAAGCAACTGTTGATGGTCGCCGGCTACGACCGCTACTACCAGATCGTCAAATGCTTCCGCGACGAGGATCTGCGCGCCGACCGCCAGCCGGAATTCACCCAGGTCGATATCGAGACCTCGTTCATGAGCGAGGCCGAAATCACCGCGCTGATGGAAAAGCTGATCCGCACCGTGTTCATGGAAGCGATCGACGTCGACCTGCCGGAATTCCCGCGCATGACCTACGCCGAAGCCATGCACCGCTTCGGTTCGGACAAGCCGGACCTGCGCGTCACCCTGGAACTGACTGAAGTCACCGACGCCTTCAAGGACGTCGCCTTCAAGGTCTTCGCCGGCGTCGCCAACAGCGAAGGCGGCCGCATCGCCGCCATGCGCATCCCGGGCGGCGCCACGCTGACCCGCGGCGAGAACGATGCCTACACCCAGTTCGTCGGCATCTACGGCGCCAAGGGCCTGGCCTACATCAAGGTCAACGACGTCACGCAAATCAACGAGACCGGCCTCCAGTCGCCGATCGTCAAGAACCTCTCGGAAGCCTCCCTGCGCGCGGTCATCGAGCGTACCGGCGCCCAGTCCGGCGACCTGATTTTCTTCGGCGCCGACAAGGCCAAGATCGTCAATGACGCCCTCGGCGCGTTGCGCATCAAGATCGGCCACGAGAAGGGCTTCGTCACCGGCGCCAAGTGGGCGCCACTGTGGGTCATCGACTTCCCGATGTTTGAATACGACGATGAATCCAAGCGCTGGACGGCCTGCCACCATCCGTTCACCAGCCCCAAGGACGAGCATCTCGACCTGCTGACCAGCGATCCGGGCAAGTGTCTGGCCAAGGCCTACGACCTGGCGCTGAACGGCTGGGAACTGGGCGGCGGCTCGGTGCGTATCCACCGCGCCGACGTCCAGGAAAAGGTGTTCAGTGCCCTCAACATCGGCCCGGACGAACAGCAAGCCAAGTTCGGCTTCCTGCTCGACGCCCTGAAGTACGGCGCTCCGCCGCACGGCGGCCTGGCTTTCGGCCTCGACCGCATCGTCACGATGATGACCGGCGCCGAGTCGATCCGCGACGTCATTGCCTTCCCGAAGACCCAGCGCGCCCAGTGCCTGCTGACCGACGCGCCGTCGGCGGTGGACGAGAAGCAACTGCGCGAACTGCATGTCCGCCTGCGCCAGAAGGTTGAAACCCAGGTCGAAGTCGGCCCGGCCTAAACCGCCATGCAGATCGGTCTGCGCTTCCTGATCGTCGCCTGGCTGGCGATCGGGAGCGCCTTCGGGTTCAGCTTCGACCGCAATGCTACGGTCGAGCCAATTTTTTCGGCAAATTTGCCGCCCGAAGCCCGGCAGACGCTGGCCCTGATCAAGGCCGGCGGGCCTTTCCCCTACGAACGTGACGGCATCGTCTTCGGCAATTTCGAGAAAAGACTGCCGCTGCATGCCCGCGGCTACTACCGGGAATACACGGTGAAAACCCCGTGGCGCCGGGACCGTGGGCCGCGCCGGATCATCGCCGGGCAACGCGACGAGTATTACTACACCGACGACCATTACCGGACTTTTCGGCGAATCTCGGAATAGGAATGGAACGATGAGCGATAACCCGCTGACAGATGCCGCCGCTTCCGGGCTCTACCATTTACCGCCATCCCGTCTGCCGATCGTCGAGTCGGCGGCCTGCGGCGCCCATTTCTGCCTGCTCAAGGCGGACATTGCCGAACCTGCGCCGGTCGAAAACGTACTCTCCCAGCTAGGCAGCGCCCTCAAGTTTCCGATCTGGTACGGTGCCAATTTCGATGCGCTGTACGACTGCCTGTGCGACCCGGACTGGCAGCCGGCCACGGGCCATGTGCTGCTGATCAACGGCATGGCGCGCCTGAGGGCGACCGACCCCGATGACTTTACGACGCTGATCGAGGTCTTTCAGGCCGTGGCCGAGGCCCGGCGCGAGCGGCTGGAACCCTTCTGGATCCTGATCGACACCCCGGCCCGGGGCATCCCCGCCTTTCCCGAGGCATGACCCCGCCCAAGCAGCCCGTTTCGGTGCTGGTCGTCATCCACACCCCGGCGCTCGACGTCTTGTTGCTCGAGCGCTCCGCTCATCCCGGCTTCTGGCAGTCGGTCACCGGCAGCCGCGAAGGCAATGAAGCCCTGAACGAAACCGCACGGCGCGAAGTCCTCGAGGAAACCGGCATCGACGCACCCTTGTCGGCTTTTTCCGACTGGTCGCTGAGCAACACCTTCGAGATATTCAGCGAATGGCGACACCGCTACGCAGCGGGCGTCACCCACAACGTCGAACACGTTTTCAGCCTTCGCGTTCCCGAACCGATCGAGGTCGCCACAGCCCCGGCCGAGCACCGCGACTGGCAGTGGCTCCCCTGGCACGAGGCCGCCGAACGTTGCTTCTCATGGAGCAACCGGGATGCGATCCTGCTGCTGCCGGAACACTTTTCAGCGCGGTCTTGAAACTGCCGAAACCCCTCCTATATTGGGATCAGGAGAGCTTGATCAACCAAGGAGGCAATCATGGCAAACATCACTCGCATCGATCCGTTCGACGACCTGTTCCGCGGTTTCTTCGTTCGCCCCGTCGAATTCAACGGGGCGCCAGTCCAGCCGCCGTCGATCAAGATGGACGTCAAGGATCAGGGGGACAGCTATCAGGTTCACGCCGAACTTCCCGGCGTCGCCAAGGATGATATTCATGTCATCGTCGACGGCAACCAGGTCTCGATCAGCGCCGAAGTCAAGCAGGAAAAGGAGACCAAGGAAGGTGAGCGCGTCCTGCGCTCGGAGCGCTATTTCGGCAAGGTCTCCCGCTCCTTCCAACTGGAGCAGGACATCGACGACAGTAAGGCTGACGCCAAATTCAACGACGGCGTGCTGGAATTGACGCTACCCAAGCGGACAACCAGCCAGAGCAAGCGGCTGAATATCGCCTGACTTCACGTCACCCCAAGCCAAGGCCGGACCCCGTTCCGGCCTTTTTCTTTGTACAATCCGCGGCGATTCCACTTGGAGCCCGCCATGAGCATCGAAGACCTCACCCCCGGCATCAAGGCCGCCGTTCTGGCCGAAGCCCTGCCCTACATCAAGCGTTTCCACGGCAAGACCATCGTCGTCAAATACGGCGGCAACGCGATGACCGACGAGCACCTGAAAAGCTGCTTTGCCCGTGATGTCGTCCTGCTCGAACTGGTCGGCTTCAACATCGTCGTCGTCCATGGTGGCGGCCCGCAGATTGAAAATTTGCTGGCCCGTGTCGGCAAGAAAGGCGAGTTCATCCAGGGCATGCGCGTCACCGATGCCGAAACCATGGAAGTCGTCGAAATGGTCCTTGGCGGCCAGGTCAACAAGGACATCGTCAATCTGATCAACCAGCACGGCGGCAAGGCCGTCGGCCTGACCGGCAAGGATGGCAACTTCATCCGCGCCAAGAAGCTCATGCTGGAAAACAAGGACCACCCGGGCGATCTGATCGACGTTGGACAAGTGGGTGAAATCACCTCGATCGATCCGACCCTGATCGATCATCTCGACAAGGGCTCCTTCATCCCGGTCATTGCCCCGATCGGTGTCGGCAAGGAGGGCGAAACCTACAACATCAATGCCGACGTCGTCGCCGGCAAGATCGCCGAAGTCCTCAAGGCCGAAAAACTGGTCCTGCTGACCAACACGCCGGGCGTACTCGACAAGGAAGGCAAACTGATCACCGGCATCACGCCCAAGCAGATCGACGAAATGGTCGAGGACGGCACGCTGTCCGGCGGCATGCTACCGAAGATCGGCTCGGCGCTCGACGCCGCGCGCAATGGCGTCAAGGGTGTGCACATCATCGATGGCCGGGTCGAACACGCGCTGCTACTCGAAATTCTGACCGACCACGGGGTCGGCACGATGATCAAGTCGCACTGATGCGGCCAGCTAGCCCGAAAAGCCCGCGCCAGCGGGCTTTTTCCTTTCCGCAACGGAAACTGCCATGAAAAACCCGGTCTGGCTGTTCGACCTCGACAACACGCTGCACAACGCGACGCCACACATCTTTCCCCACATCAACCGCTCGATGCGCCAATACATCGAGCGCCACCTCGGCGTCGGCGAGCATGAAGCCACACGCATTCGCCAGCATTACTGGGAACGCTACGGCGCCACGCTGCTCGGCCTGATGCGCCACCACGCCACCGACCCGCGACATTTCCTGTGGGAAACGCACCAGTTTCCCGATCTGCCACGCATGGTCGTCTTCGACAAGGCACTGCGCCACACCCTGCGCCACCTGCCCGGTCGCAAGATCATCTTCTCCAACGCACCGCGCCACTACACCGAAGCCATCCTCGAACTGACCGGCCTCGGCCGCCATTTCGACGCCGTTTACGCTGTGGAAAACCTCCGCTTCCAGCCCAAACCCATGTTTGCCGGATTCCGCACCCTGCTCCGCGCCGAGCGGCTCGACCCGCGTCGCTGCATCATGATCGAGGACAGCCTGGCCAATCTGGTCACTGCCAAAAAGCTCGGCATGAAAACGGTGTGGGTGAGTGCTGGCTTACGTCAATCACCGTTTGTTGACGTTAAAATTCGCTCAGCAACACAATTATCAAATTGCTACGGTCGACTGGAAATTTCGGCCAAAAATGAAATTTGAGAAGGGGAAAACATGACGACAAAACCGGGCGAACGCCGCCTGCAAATCCTGCAGACGCTAGCCGAAATGCTGGAAACCCCGAAAGGGGAAAAGATCACCACCGCCGCACTGGCCGCCAGACTGGGCTGTTCCGAAGCGGCGCTCTACCGCCATTTCGCCAGCAAGGCCCAGATGTTCGAAGGCCTGATCGATTTCATCGAACAAAGCCTGTTCAGCGTCATCAACCAGATCACCTCGGAAGAAAGCGAGGGCTTCAAGCAAATCGAGCAAATCATCGGCCTGCTGCTGCGTTTTGCCCAGCGCAATCGCGGCATGACCCGCGTCCTGATCGGTGACGCCCTGGTCAATGAAAACGAGCGCCTGCAGACCCGCATCAACGCCCTGCTCGACAAGGTCGAAGCGGCCATGAAGCAGGCCCTGCGCGTCGCCGCGACGCAAGAAAACCTCAAACCCGACGCCGATTTCGGCGCTTTGGCCAACCTGCTGCGCTGCTACGTCGTCGGCCGCTGGGAGCAATACGCCCGCAGCGGTTTTACCCGCGAGCCGCTGACCCAATGGTCGCAGCAATGGCCGATGCTCTACTTCGCCTGCCTGTCGCAATCCGGCGCACCGGGCGCGTGAAAAGGCAGTCGTTCGTCGTTAGCAAAAAACAGGGGGCGCCATGGCGCCCCCAAACTTCGCTAACATCTAATCTGAAGTTCTTTTGATTTTGTAGTCACCCAGTATCGCGGAAGCGCCCGCCCCTGCTGCTAAATAGGGGCAATCGGCGCTTTCTTTTGGCCTCTAAGTGTAGTCACTAAAATAACTTGTATTTGCGCAGATAGCGACTATA
>JAUYEI010000084.1 GCA_030691385.1 Azonexus sp. | reverse complement strand
TGCTAGAGATAGAGTTGAAGGGGGAATCAATCCCTCATTCAAGGTGCTGGCCGACCACATCCGCGCCTGCTCCTTCCTCATCGCCGATGGCGTCATCCCGGGCAACGAAGGCCGTGGCTACGTCCTGCGCCGCATCATCCGCCGCGCCATCCGCCACGGCTACAAGCTCGGCGCCCGCGCTGCCTTCTTCCACAAGATGGTGCCCGACCTCGTTGCCGAAATGGGCATGGCCTACCCGGAACTCGGCCAGAACCAGTTCAAGATCATCGCCACGCTCAAGCAGGAAGAAGACCGTTTCTTCGAAACCATCGAGCACGGCATGGCCATCCTCGACGGCGAACTGAAAGCTCTTGGCGATGGCGGCGTCTTCAGCGGCGACACGGCCTTCAAGCTGCACGACACCTACGGCTTCCCGCTCGACCTGACGCAGGACATCTGCCGCGAACACAAGATCACTGTCGATGCCGCTGCCTTTGACGCCGCCATGGCTCGCCAGAAGGAACTGGCGCGCGCCGCCGGCAAGTTCAAGATGGCGACCAGCCTCGACTACGACGGCCCGGCCACGACCTTCCACGGCTATTCGGCGCTGGAGCACAAAGCCAACGTGCTCGCCCTGTACAAGGACGGTGCTGCGGTCAATCAACTGAATGAAGGCGAAATGGGCGTCGTCGTTCTCGACGACACACCGTTCTACGCCGAATCCGGCGGTCAGGTCGGCGACTGCGGCGCGCTGCAGTCGGTGCATGGCATTTTCGCTGTCGAAGATACGCAGAAAATTCAAGCCACCGTCTTCGGCCACCACGGCGTCGTCAAGACTGGCACCATTTCAGTTGGCAACGGCGTCAATGCCAAGGTCGACGTGCTGGCCCGCCAGCGCATCATGCGCAACCACTCGGCGACTCACCTGCTGCACAAGGCGCTGCGCGAAGTGCTCGGCGAGCACGTCCAGCAAAAGGGCTCGCAGGTCGATCCGGACAAGACCCGCTTCGACTTCGTGCATAACCAGCCGATGAGCGACGAGGAAATCCGCCGCGTCGAGAACATTGTCAACGCCGAGATTCTCGCCAACGTCGCCACCGAAACCCGCGTCCTGCCCATCGTCGAAGCCCAGAAACTTGGCGCCATGATGCTCTTCGGCGAAAAATACGGCGACGACGTGCGCGTGCTCGACATCGGTTCCTCGCGCGAACTGTGCGGTGGCACGCACGTTTCGCGTACCGGCGACATCGGCCTGTTCAGCATCACGGCCGAAGGTGGTGTCGCGGCTGGCGTGCGTCGTGTCGAAGCAGTCACCGGCGACAACGCGCTGGCCTACATGCAGGACATGGAAACCGCCCTCGGCGGCGTCGCCGGTACGCTCAAGGTGTTGCCCAAGGACGTCCATGGCCGTGTGCTGGCTGTGCTCGATCAGGTCAAGAAGCTCGAACGCGAACTGGCTGCCCTCAAGGGCAAGCTGGCCTCGGCGCAGGGCGACGACATGCTGGCCAACGCGGTCGACGTCAAGGGCGCCAAGGTTCTGGCGGCAACGCTCGAGGGCGCCGACGTCAATGCGCTGCGCGAAACCATGGACAAGCTGCGCGACAAGCTCAAATCGGCGGCCATCGTGCTGGCCTCGGTGGTCGATGGCAAGGTGACGCTGATTGCCGGCGTGACGGCTGACCTGACCGGCAAGGTCAAGGCTGGCGAGCTGGTCAACATGGTCGCCCAGCAGGTTGGCGGCAAGGGCGGCGGTCGCCCGGATATGGCACAGGCTGGCGGTACGCAGCCGGAAAACCTGCCGGCGGCGCTGGCTTCGGTGGCTGCCTGGGTTGACGGCAAGCTGTGAAAGCGGCTTTGGCGCTGATCCTGGCGCTGACGGCGGGGCAGGGTCTCGCCGCCGAGCTTGATCGTACGCCGCTCGAGGCGGCTACGGTCGACGGGCAAAAAGTACGTCTTTTTCCTAACGGTCGCTGGGAGTTTGTCGATGCCGCGATGGCGGCCGAGGCGCAGAAGCTGGCGGCGGAATATCCCGAAAACAAGGCCCGCCCGGCCGAAGCGCAGGGCGGCGTTTTTGGCATCGGCCGGACAGTGATGCCCGGCGACAAGGATTACAACCGCGGCTCGCTCAACCCCAAGTTGCGCTGATCAACCCAGGCGCTGGCCGGGCGGTACTTCGCGGATGAATTCGCCCTCGATCACCTGATTATTCCGCGCAGCTTGTTCCTCACCCTGGCCCATCTGTTGGGCCTCGCGCATTTGTTTCATCTGCTTGCGCAGCGCGCGCGTCTTCCACCACAGCCAGCCGCCCAGCAGCACGCCGACGACGGCAACAACGGCCAGCGCAACCAGCGAGAACATGAAGGCCAGGACCAGAAAGGTCGCGCTCAGTACGAAGGCGACCACCTTGGCCAATGGGCCGGATGGTGTGCCTTGTTTAAACGGAGGGTTCTGCCGGGTGTTGTCCATGGGCTGTTTCGCGTGGTGAAAATGGCCAGATTGTAGACGAGTGGCGGTCCCGTTTTGTACCGGGGCTGTCCGATTTTTGTAACGGTGAGTGCAAGCTAGGCCGTTGCTTCCTGACCGATGCTGTTGGCCCATTGCAGGGCCTGCGTCTGGGCGCGGTTAAGGGCTTTCGGGCTGAGGCCAGGCAGCGCATCCAGGGCTGCGCTCAACAGCGGAATGTCACCGGATTCGCTGCTCTCGGCCAGGCGGAGCAGGGCGCCGAGCGGGCCACTGCCCTCGCACAGGGCGTCGCGCACGTTGGCCGTCAGACCCAGAGGGGCAGCAATCTCGGCAATGGGCTGGCCGACCAGCGCTGGCATCAACGACATGATGCCAGCCATGAAGGCCTGGTCGGCAAAGCCGGTGTCGCCTGGCTGCAATTCGGCTGCCAGCAGTTCCATGAGCCGGCCGCGCGTCGCGGACAGGAGCAGCAAGGGGTTGCTCGTGAAGCTGGCGTTGCCGGCCGAGAAAACCAGCAGTTGCAGCCAGCGCTGCAGTTGCCGGCGGCCAAGGACGGTGATGGCGTGGCCGAGCGAGGTGATTTTTTGGCTGCTGCCTGAGCCAACCGAATTGGTCATGCGCAGCAGATTGATGGTCAGGCCGGGTTCGGGCTTGAGCGCCGTTTCGATTTCCGACGTCGGTGCATCGCCGAGCAGCAGGCCCATGAGTTTCATGAGCGAAATCTGCGAATGATCGAGCTTCTTGCCGGAAATGATCGTCGGCTTGGCGAAGTAGTAGCCCTGGAACAGCGAAAAGCCGAGTTTCAGGCATTGCTCCATCTGCTCGCGCGAATCGACTTTTTCGGCCAGCAATTGCTTGCCCATCGGTTTCAGTTTCATGACCAGTTGCATGAGCTGGATGCGTGACAGCGGCTGGATATCGACCTTGACGATCTCGACCAGCGCCAGCAATTCGGTGTATTCGGGTTCAAGCTGGATGACGTCGTCGAGCGCCAGCGTAAAGCCGGCCGCTTTGAGGGCGATGCAGCGTTCGATGATAGCCGGCGTCGGCGGGACGGTTTCGAGAATTTCGAGAACGACGGCGTGGCGCGGCAGCAATTCGAGCAGGTCGCTGAACAGGAAGGCCTCGTCGACATTGATGAAGCCGCGGCATTCGCCTAGTGCCGCTTCGACGCCGAGCTCGGTAAAAGCGTTGGCGATGACCGTGGCGGTAGCCTGCACGCCGCAGGTGATGTCGGCGAAATTGCGGCTACCGCTGCGGAAAAGCAGTTCGTAAGCGAAAAGCTGCTGATTGCGGTCCAGGATGGGCTGGCGTCCTAGAAATAGCTGGTCGGCGGCGTTTTCGCTCACGTTAACCCTTAAAACGGCACTTGAATCCCCGGCCAGACGGCATTGAGGGCCTGGCGGAAATCGGCCTGGATGCGTTCGAGCGCGACGGCGTTATCGGCCTCGAAACGCAGCACCACCACCGGTGTCGTGTTCGACGGGCGGGCCAGACCGAAGCCATCGGCGTATTCTACGCGTACGCCGTCGATGGTGATGATCTCCTCGGCGCCAGTAAACTTGCCGTTGGCCTTCAACTTGTCGATCAGCGTGAAGGGTTCGCCCTCGGCCATCTTGATATTGAGTTCCGGGGTCGACGGCGAATTCGGCAGGTCTTTCAGCGGCGCGTTGGCGTCGGCCGAGCGGGAGAGAATTTCGAGCAGGCGAGCGCCCGTGTACAGGCCGTCGTCGAAGCCGTACCAGCGTTCCTTGAAGAAGGTGTGGCCGGACATTTCGCCGGCCAGCGGAGCACTGGTTTCGCGCAGCTTGGCCTTGACCAGCGCGTGGCCGGTGTTCCACATGAGCGGCACGCCGCCGTGTTGCCGAATCCACGGGGCGAGGAGCCGCGTGCATTTGACGTCGTAAATGACCGTGCCACCGGGCACGCGCGACAGCACGTCGGCGGCAAAGAGCATGAGTTGGCGATCCGGGAAGATGATTTCGCCGTCCTTGGTCACGACGCCAAGGCGGTCACCGTCGCCGTCGAAGGCGATGCCGATTTCAGCGTCGGTTTCCTTGAGGGCCTTGACGACATCGGCCAGGTTTTCCGGCTTGGACGGGTCCGGGTGGTGGTTCGGGAAATTGCCATCGACTTCGCAGAACAGCGGCACGATGTCGCAGCCGAGGCGCTTGAAGAGTTCCGGGGCGATGGCGCCGGCGACGCCGTTGCCGCAATCCATGACGATCTTCATCGGGCGGGCCAGCTTGACGTCGCCGACGATTTTTTCGACGTAGGCGCTGAGGACGTCAGCCGAAGTGCGCTTGCCCTGGCCGTGCTTGAGGTTGCCGGCTTCGATGCGTTTTTTGAGGTCCTGGATGGCGTCCAGCGCCAGCGTCGTGCCACCGATGACCATCTTGAGGCCGTTGTAGTCCGGCGGGTTGTGGCTGCCGGTGACCGAGACGCAGGAGTGAACGCCCAGTTCGTAGGCGGCGAAATAGGTGACCGGGGTCGGCACGCAGCCGACGTCGATGGCGTCGCAACCGGCGGCGCAGATGCCGTCCATCAGTGCGCCGGCCAGTTCGGGGCCGGACAAGCGACCGTCGCGGCCGACGGCGATGGCCTTCTGGCCTTGCTCGACGGCCAGCGAACCGAGGGCGTGACCAACCTGGCGAACGACGTCGGCGGTCAGCGATTTATTGACGATGCCACGAATGTCGTAGGCCTTGAAGATTTCTGCGGGGAGTTGGCTCATGGTTGTCCAGTTGTCAGGTTTGCGGCGAGGGGAGGTGTGGATGATGCATGAATATTGTTTCAAACTCTGTAGCCAACGCCCCTTGCCCGGATGTCATGCGTTTATGACGTTTCAAAAAGGAAGAAGTGTAAAAGCCTTTGCGGTAGCCAGTCCAGATTTCCCGGAAAAGAACCTGTGACAAATCCCACATGGCCGCCGCTTTCGGGCTGTTCGAGGCGGATGCAGGGGCTGACGTCGGCGGCCGTCGGCAGATAGCGGGATGGCAAAAACGGGTCATTTTTCGGGTTGACCGTGAGCGTCGGTACGGCGATCGATTTGAGCCACGGTTTGGCCGAGGCGCGTCGCCAGTAGTCGTCGGCACCGGCAAAGCCGTGGATGGGGGCGGTCACCGCATCGTCGAATTCGTAGAGATTGATTGCCCGGCGCATGCGGGTTTCGTCGAATAGTCCGGGGAACTGCTGCAGGCGGCTGGCCGAAACGGCTTTGAGCGTGGTCAGGAAGTGGCGGGTGTAGATGCGGTTGAAACCGTTGGCCAGATGGTGGCCGCAGGCGGTGAGGTCGAGCGGCGCGCAGAACGCGGCAACGCCGGTGACCAGTTCGCCAGCCGCCACGCCGCGTTCGCCGGCCCATTTGAGCAGGGCGTTGCCGCCGAGCGAAACGCCGGCGGCGTGGAGCTTGCGGCCGCCGTTGGCAGCATGCAGGCGGCGCAGGATCCAGTCGATTTCTTCGGCGTCGCCGGAATGGTAAGCGCGCGGCCGGTGGTTCAGTTCGCCCGAGCAACCGCGGAAATGCGGCAGGGCAAGGCGCCAGCCGGCGGCTTTGCAGGCGTGGGCGGTCGAGATGGCGTAATGGCTGTTGGCGCTGCCTTCGAGGCCGTGGAAGAGGGCGAGCAGCGGTGCTTCTGGCGGGCCGTCAAGGTGATCGACATCGATGAAATCGCCATCGGGCGTTGTCCAGCGTTCGCGGCGCAGCTTGAGCGGCTGCGGCTTGATGAGCAGCGGCCACAAGGTTTGCGCCTGACCGCCGGGCAGCCAGCTCGGTGCGTGATAGGGCTTGGGCGGCTTCAATGCAGGGTGTGCGGCACGGCCTCGGCCATCGCCTGATGGCTGTCGTCGGCGGCCGAGGCGTGGCGGCTGGCCAGGCGCCAGCCATGCGGGCCGCGGACGTAGACGTGGGTGACGTAGAGCGGACCGTGCGGGTTCGGGTCGTCGCCGACGAAAAGGATTTCGGTCAGGTGATGGACGGCGATGATCGTGCCGTTCCAGTGGGCGACGGGTTCGGCCTGGACGCGCAGGCGGGCATTGACAAAGATGCTGCGCCAGCTTTCGCGGATCGGCACGAGGCCGAGCAGGCGAACGCCGGTCGGGTGGACGCACAGCGTTTCGTCGTCTTCGGCCCAGAGCTGCATCATGCGGTCGGCGTCACCCTCGACGATGGCTTCGTAGAAGGCGCGTTCGACGTCGTCGGGCAGGGCATAAACGGTTGGCCCGCTCATGGCGTCATCCTTTTCTGGCAGGCGGCAAAGACTTGCTCGGGGAGCAGTTTGTTGAGGCAGTCGAGGTGGCCGAGCGGGCATTCGCGCTTGAAGCAGGGGCTGCAGTCGAGATTGAGGCTCAGGATGTCGGCGCGGTCGGAAAGCGGCGGCGTGAAGCCGGGCGACGAGGAGCCGTAGAGCGCGACGATCGGCCGGTCCAGTGCGGCGGCGACGTGCATGAGACCGGAATCGTTGCAGACGACGAGTTCGGCCATGGCCAGCAGGTCGACGGCCTGGGTCAGCGAGGTGGCGCCACACAGGTTGCGGCAGAGGCCGGGGGCGAGTTGCGAAATTTCCTCAGCGACGGCGTGGTCCTTGGGCGAACCGAAGAGCCAGATGGCGCAACCCTGTTCGGCCAGTTTTTTGGCCAGCGCCGCGAAATGGGTAGCCGGCCAGCGTTTGGCCGGGCCGTATTCGGCACCGGGGCAAAAGGCGACAACGCGGGCCGGGCGCGCGATGGCCAGTTCGGTCAGGGCTTTTTGCTGGTCTTCCACGGTCGACCGGATTTTTGGCCTGAAAATGAAATTTCCCAATCGACTGCCCGGCGTTTCGGCCAGTTGGGCAAAGCGTTCGACCATGAGCGGCAGGGCGGCCTTGTCGAGGGTGTGACGGACGTTGATCAGGCCGTAGCGCGATTCGCCAGTGAAGCCGACGCGCTGCGGAATGCCGGCCAGCCACGGCACGAGCGCCGACTTGAGCGAATTGGGCAGGACGTAGACAGCGTCGTAATGGCGGGCGGCGAGCTGGCGGGCGAGTTTCCAGCGCGGCTTGAGCGACAGTTGGCCGTGGCCGAAGGGGCTGTCAAGGACGTCGCTGATTTCCGCCATGCGGTGCAGGACGGGCGCCACCCAGCGCGGGGCGATGGCGTCGAGCTGGAGGCCGGGATGTCTGGCATGCAGGCGGGCAAACAGCGGCTGCGCCATGATGGTGTCGCCGATCCAGGAGGGGGCGACGATGAGCGCTTTCATAAAGCTAGTCGGTAGTTACTAGTTGTTAGTTGCTAGCAACTAACGACTTGCTACTAGCGACTATCAGTGGTGCCCCTTGGGCGCTTCGCCCGTGAAGACGTACTTGGTCGAGCAGTACGGGCAGGTCACTTCGCCGGTCTTCAGGACGTCGAGGAAGACGCGCGGATGCTGGCTCCACAGCGCGACGCTCGGCGTCGGGCAGTGCAGCGGCAGGTCGTGGGCGGTGATTTCAACGGTCTTGTTGTCGGACATCTCGTTCTCCCTGAACTTAAATGTAGGCCAGCCAGTTGTCGTGCTGGGCCGAGCGGCCATAGACCACGTCGAAATACTTGGCCTGGATCTTCTCGGTGATCGGGCCGCGGCGGCCGATGCCGATCTGCCGGCCGTCGAGTTCGCGGATCGGCGTGACTTCGGCTGCGGTGCCGGTGAAGAAGGCTTCGTCGCAGCAATAGACTTCGTCGCGGGTGATGCGTTTTTCCTGGACGGCAAGGCCCAGCTCTTCGGCGATCTGCAGCACGGTGGCGCGGGTAATGCCTTCCAGGCAGGAGGTCAGGTCCGGCGTGTACAGCTTGCCCTTCTTGACGATGAACAGGTTCTCGCCGGCACCTTCGGCGACGTAGCCTTCAGGGTCGAGCAGCATGGCTTCGTCGTAACCTTCGTTGGTCACTTCGTTATTGGCCAGGATGGAATTGATGTAGTGGCCCGAGGCCTTGGCGCGGACCATCGAGATATTGACGTGGTGGCGGGTGAAACTCGACACCTTGACGCGAATGCCGCGCTCCAGGCCTTCTTCGCCGAGGTAGGCGCCCCACGGCCAGGCGGCGATGGCGACATGGACCTTGGCGCCCTTCGGCGAGACGCCCATCTTTTCCGAGCCGTAGAAGGCAATCGGACGCAGGTAGCCGGATTCGAGCTTGTTGGCGCGCAGCACTTCCTTGTGCGCTTCGTTGATGGTCGCCTTGTCGAAAGGCATGACCATCTGGAAGATGTGGGCGGAGTTGAACAGGCGGTCGGTGTGCTCTTCCAGGCGGAAGATGGCGGTGCCGCGTTCGGTCTTGTAGGCACGGACGCCCTCGAAGACACTCATCCCGTAGTGCAGGGAGTGGGTGAGGACGTGGGTGGTGGCTTCGCGCCAGGGCACCAGTTTGCCGTCTTGCCAAATAAAGCCGTCGCGATCCGACATGGACATGTTCGATTCTCCGTGTTGCGCCTGTAAAAGCCCATAATTCTAGCCGAAATCAGCGGGTAAAATAGCGCCTTTGCCGATTGAACCCGAGCATGATCTGGAAACCCCATGTCACCGTCGCCGCCGTTGTCCAGCGTGACGGCAAATTCCTGCTGGTCGAGGAAGAAACCGAGGCCGGACTGGCCTTCAACCAGCCGGCCGGCCATCTTGAGAAGGGCGAGTCCTTGCTCGCTGCCGTGGTCCGCGAGGCGCTCGAAGAAACCGCCTACCACTTCAAGCCGACGCATCTGGTCGGCGTCTATAACTGGACGCATCCGACCAAGGACGATGCGACCTACCTGCGCTTCGCCTTCGCTGGCGAATTACACGGTTATGAGGCCGATCGGCCGCTTGATGAAGGTATTGTTGCTGCCCGCTGGCTGACGCTCGACGAAGTCAGGTCGACGCAGGAAAGGCACCGCAGCCCGCTGATCCTCCAGTGCATCGAGGATTTCATTGCCGGCAAGCAATACCCGCTCGACCTGCTCGTGCATTACGACTGATGCGTCGCTGGCTGCTCGCCTTGTTGCTGGCGCTTCCGGGCGCGGTTGCGGCCGATGAAACGGTGCGCATCTGCTACGGCTACGGGTGCCTGGTGCAGGCGGATATCCGCTACACCGAGGGGCAGTTCGGCGAGGTGCGGCGCATGCTCATTTCCACGGTCAACCCGGAAAATGAGCGAAAAATGATATCGGAGGCGATCGGCCTTCTCTACGCCTGGGCTGGCGAGCAGTCGGACATCCACAACGACCGTGGCGGCAATTACGCCGACGGCCATGTCTCGGGCAAGATGGACTGCATCGATCATTCGACCTCGACGACGCGCCTGCTCAAGCTGCTCGAAGCGCGCGGCTACCTGCGTTGGCACAGGGTTCTTGAACCGGTGGCGCGGGACGCCATCACGGTGTTTTTCGTGCACTGGTCAGCGGTGATCGAGGAAAAAATGGATGGCGAAGCGCCGCGCTTCGTCGTCGATAGCTGGTTCGTCGATAATGGACAGCCGGCGGTGGTTTTGCCGCTGGGTGAATGGAAGAAAGGGGCTGGGCCCGATGTCTGAAAAAACTGTGGTCGTCGGTTTGTCCGGCGGCGTTGATTCGTCCGTGGCGGCCTTGCTGTTGAAGCAGCAGGGCTGGAAGGTGATCGGCCTGTTCATGAAGAACTGGGAAGACGACGACACCGAGGAATACTGTTCGTCGCGCCAGGATCTGATCGACGTGATGAGCGTCGCCGACCGTATCGGCATCGACGTCGAGGTGGTCAATTTCGCCGGCGAATACCGCGAGCGCGTCTTCGCCGAGTTCCTGCGCGAATACCAGGCCGGGCGGACGCCGAATCCGGACATCCTGTGCAATTCCGAAATCAAGTTCAAGGCCTTCCTCGACCACGCCATGCAACTCGGCGCCGACAAGATCGCCACCGGCCACTACGCCGGCGTGCGCGAATTCAACGGCGAATTCCAGCTGCTCAAGGCCGAGGACGGGACCAAGGACCAGAGCTATTTTCTTTATCGCCTGAATCAGGCGCAGTTGTCGAAAACGCTTTTTCCGCTGGCCGACATCTACAAGCGCGAAGTGCGCAAGATCGCCGAGGCCGAAGGCTTGCACGTCGCGGCGAAGAAGGATTCGACCGGCATTTGTTTCATCGGCGAACGGCCGTTCAAGGATTTTCTCAGTCGCTACCTGCCGCCCAAGAAAGGCGAAATCCGCCGCCTCGATGACGGCAAGGTGCTCGGCGAGCACGACGGCCTGATGTTCCACACCATGGGGCAGCGCAAGGGCCTGCACATTGGCGGCCTCAAGGAAAAAGGTCAGCCCGGCGGCGGCGATCACGACGCCTGGTTCGTGGTCGGCAAGGACATGGAAAAAAATGTGCTGTACGTCGTCCAAGGGCACGACCATCCGGCCCTGCTGCGAGACGATCTGGTCGCCGAGCAGCTTTCATGGGTGTCGGCGCAGGCGCCGCATACGCACTGGGTTTATACCGCCAAGCCGCGTTACCGGACGGTGGATCAAGCCTGCGAGGTCGAACGTGTCGATGGTGAAAGCTGCGAAATCCGCTTTGCCGAGCCCCAGTGGGCGCTCACGCCGGGGCAGTCGGTGGTGCTCTACGAGAGCCGCGTCTGCCTGGGGGGCGGGGTCATCCGCTGAACGCGTTCAGCCGTCCTGGCCGCGCATCGACGATTTTTCGATAATGACCCGGAAGGCATTGAGCAGGTCGGGATCATGTTTGCTCCCGGCCTCTCTGTCCAGGATGGCCATGACTTCCTGGTGCCGGCGTGGCGGGTGGTAGGCCCGGGTTTCGACCATTGCGTCGTAGCTGTCGGCCAGCGAGATGATCCGCGAATAGAGCGGAATGTCCGTTCCGCGCAGTCCGTCCGGATAGCCTGAACCATCGAAATGTTCATGGTGATGGCGCACGGTGCGGGCGATGGCCGGCGATTGTTCGCCATTGATGGCGAGAATGATCTGTTCGCCGATCACCGCATGCTGCTTCATGCAGATCCATTCGTCTTCTTCGAAAGCGGCTGGTTTGCGCAATACATTGTCGGGAATGCCAATCTTGCCCAGATCGTGAAATTGCGCGCCCAAGGCGAGCATTTCCAGCTCTTCATCCGAGAGTTCGATGTGCTGACCCATTTCGGTCGAGAGCTGGACGACCCGGTCGGAATGCGCCCGGGTGTGCAGATCGCGCGCGCCCAGCGCAGTGGCCAGCGAGAGGGCGACTTTCTGCATCGGTACATCATCGGGTATGGTTTTCACAGTTTTATGCCTCGCGCCGGTTATCGGGTCTAAAGAGTTGACTGCCAGATTGGCTCAGGGGTTCATTTGAAACAAGGCCGATCGTGATTTCGTTCCGCAAAAAACAAGGGGTGCCCGCGGGCACCCCTGTCGTTATGGCTGATCCGGTGTTTCAGTCGTGCGGCACGGTATCCGCGAAGGACGGGCGCAGCATGAGCTTGTCGTAGAGCTTGCCGAGGTTCGGGTGGCTTTCCGGCCAGTTGATTTCCGGGAAGCGGAAGCGCAGGTAACCGAGGGCGGTGCCGACGGCCATGTCGCCCATCGAGATGTGGGTGCCCATGCAGAAGCTCTTGTCGCCGAGTTCGGTCGCCATGAAGGCGAGGCCGCGCGCCACCTTGTCGTGCTGGCGTGCTATCCAGCCGGCGCTTTGCTCCTTTTTCGGGCGCTTGCCTTCGAGCAGGGCGCTGACCGCCGCATCGAGCACGCCGTCGGCCAGCGCTTCCCAGCGCTTGACCTCGGTGCGCTCGCGATTGGGGGCCGGAAACAGCTTGTTGTTGGGCGTGACGTTGTCGATGTACTCGACGATGACGCGCGAGTCGAAGAGCGGGGTATGGTCGTCGAGCAGCAGCACGGGGATCTTGCCCAGCGGGTTGATGTCGGGAACCTTGCTGTCTTCCGTCCACGGTGAATCGATGACGAATTCGTAGTCGATCTTTTTTTCGGCCAGCACGATCCGCACTTTGCGTACGAAGGGGCTGGTATGGGAGCCGATCAGCTTCATCGTGCGCTCTCTGATTTGGGGAGTTCGATTATAGCGTATGGCGACGGCTTCGCCGGGCGGGTAAAATGGCGGGCTTACCGAAAAGGATGATTCGATGACCTTCAATCCGCTGACTGCCCTTTCCCCGCTCGATGGCCGCTATGCCGGCAAGGTTGACGCCCTGCGCGAGCATTTTTCCGAATTCGGCCTGATCAAGGCGCGCCTCAAGGTCGAGATCGAGTGGCTCAAGGCGCTGGCCGCCGAGCCGCATTTTTCGGAAATTGCCGCTTTTTCGCCGTCGACCGTAGCCGAGCTCGATGCGCTGGTCGCCAACTTCACGGTTGAGCAGGCGGCCGAGGTGAAGGCCGAGGAAGCCGTCACCAACCATGACGTCAAGGCGCTCGAATACTGGATCAAGAAGAACACCAAGGGCAATGCCGAAGTGACCAAGGTCAGCGAGTTCATCCACTTCGCCTGCACCTCCGAAGACATCAACAACCTGTCGCACGCCCTGATGTGCCAGGGCGCCCGCGAGCAGGCCATGCTGCCGGCGCTCGACAAGGTCGTCGCCCGCCTCAAGGAACTCGCCCACGTCAACGCCGAAGTGCCGATGATGAGCCGCACGCACGGCCAGCCGGCGACGCCGACGACGCTCGGCAAGGAAATGGCCAACGTCGCCTACCGCCTGGAACGCGCCCGCGCCCGCATCGCCGCCGTCGAACTGCTCGGCAAGATCAACGGCGCGGTCGGCAACTACAACGCCCACCTGATCGCCTACCCGGGCTACGACTGGGAAGGCTTCGCCAAGCGTTTTGTCGAATCGCTCGGCCTGACCTTCAACCCCTATACCATCCAGATCGAGCCGCACGACGCACTGGCCGAGCTGTTCGATGCCTTCGCCCGCGCCAACAGCATCCTGATCGACCTCGACCGCGACATCTGGGGCTACATCTCGCTCGGTTTCTTCAAGCAGAAGGTCAAGGCCGGTGAAATTGGCTCGTCGACCATGCCGCACAAGGTCAATCCGATCGACTTCGAAAACTCCGAAGGCAACCTCGGTCTGGCCAACGCCGTCCTCAAGCACCTCGCCGAAAAGCTGCCGATCTCGCGCTGGCAGCGCGACCTGACCGACTCCACCGTGCTCCGCAACATGGGCGTCGGCCTCGGCTACACGCTGCTCGCCTACGATTCGCTGCTCAAAGGCATGGGCAAGCTGGAAGTCAACGCCGACAACATGAAGGCCGACCTCGACGCCAACTGGGAGCTGCTCGCCGAGCCGATCCAGACCGTCATGCGCCGCTACGCCGTGCCGAATGCCTACGAAAAGCTCAAGGAGCTGACCCGCGGCACGCGCGTTTCCCGCGAAGGCATGCAGGCTTTCGTGTCCACGCTGGAAATTCCGGAAGCTGCCAAGGCCGAACTGCTCAAACTGACGCCCTGGGATTACACCGGCAAGGCAGCCGAACTGGCTCGCAGGATCTGACATGAAGTGCAGCAAATGCGGCCAGGAAGTGCCGGCCGACGCCATTTACTGTCCGCACTGCACCGGTGAGCGCAAGACGACGGATCGACAGGTCATCGCCGGCGGCATCCGGGGCGGGTTGATCGGCCTGTTTCTCGGCCTGCTGCCGGCCGCCTGGCTGCTCTTTGACTTTGGCGCCGAACGCGGCATCAAGGCGATTGCCTTCATCGTGCCGGCCATCACCTTCACGACCGGGTTGATCATCGGCCTGGTCAAAGCCAAGCGGGAATGGAAATAGGTGCTAGTTGCTAGCGGCTAGTCATTAGCTGTTAGCAAAACCGAATGCGGCCGCGTAGCGCCGAGCCAATCCTTAACCAAACGCCACCACCGACTAACAACTAAAATGTCTTTTGCCGAAAACCTGAAAAAACTCCCGGGCATCTCTCATCTGGCTGCGATCAACCTGCTCGACGCCGACGGCAACGTCGTCGCCAGCATCGAAAACAAGGCCGGCAGCCAGGGTTCGCTGGCCGTTTATAACCATCTGGCGCAGACCTTCGGCTCGATCAACGTCGAGGCCGCGAAGAAGGGTCTGGAAATCTTCGCCGAGCACACCGAAGACGAGCGCGCCAACCCGGGCAAGCACCCCAACATCGCCCGCTTGATCGCCATTGAGCAGGGCGGGCCGGCGCTGCGCGTCAAGCATGTCTTTGCCGTCTGACGCGGGCTCTTCAAAATAGCTCAACGGCGGCATGAAAAACGCTCAGCGTAAAGCAGAAAATCCGTCATATAAGAAACTTATAATTCTTGTGGAATAAATGGCGGCCGGCCGTCGTTTACCGGGTGTATCCCTTCTTTCCTCAATAACAACGGAGAAAACTCAATGAAATCGAAGCTTCTGCTCGCCCTGCTGACCCTTGCTCTGGCTGGCACCGCCGCTGCCCAGGTCAAGGTTGAAGACGCCATCAAGTTCCGTCAGTCGGGCTACGGCTTCATGGCCTGGAACATGGGTCGTATCAAGATGAATGTCGAAGGCGGCACCTACAACAAGGAAGAAGTCATCAAGGCCGCCAACGCCATCCAGGCCATCGCCAATTCCGGCATGGGCGCGTTGTATGTGCCGGGAAGTGACAAGGGCAAGGGTTGGGACGAAACCCGCGCCAAGCCGGCCATCTTCACCGACAAGGAAAAGGTCGGCAAGGTCGCCATGGCCTTCAACAAGGAAGCCAACGAAATGGCCAAGGTCGCCGCTACCGGCGACGCAGCCGCGGTCGGCGCACAATTGGGCAAACTCGGCGATACCTGCAAGGGCTGTCACGACGACTTCAAGGCCAAGAAATAAGACATCGCCAATCGCAGCACAGGCACCTGCGGGTGCCTGTTTTTTACGAAGCCGATAAGGTAAGAATATGATCAGCCAACGCATTCGCCTCTGGGATCTGCCCACCCGCCTGTTTCACTGGCTGCTCGTACTGGCCTTTGTCGTCGCCATCGTCAGCGGGCAGGTGGGCGGCAAGCTGATCGACGTGCACGGCAAGATCGGTCTGGCCATCGTCGGCCTTATTGCCTTTCGTCTCGTCTGGGGCTTCGCCGGTTCGACCTACGCGCGCTTCGCCCAGTTCTTCCCGACGCCGGCCAGGAT
Organism: Azonexus sp.; assembly: GCA_030691385.1. GTDB lineage: Bacteria > Pseudomonadota > Gammaproteobacteria > Burkholderiales > Rhodocyclaceae > Azonexus. Next base: position 17,196 of record JAUYEI010000084.1, on the reverse strand, counting down.
CAAGGTTTATCTGAAAGGCGAATGGCGCGGCCTGGGTCACAATCCGCTGGGCGGGCTTTCCGTTTTCAGCCTGATTTTCCTGTTGACCGTGCAAGTCGCCAGCGGCCTGTTCGCCAACGACGATATCGCCTTTGTCGGCCCGCTGTACGAATTGGTCAGCAAGGTGCTGAGCGACCGCCTGACCGGCATCCACCACCTGCTTTCCAACGTGCTCATCGCCCTCGTCGTCCTCCATGTTGTTGCTGTTGCCTTCCATGGTCACTTCAAGAAGGACGACCTGATCAAGCCCATGCTGACCGGCTGGAAGGAGGGCGTAAGTGGCGAGCCAGCCAGGGGCGGCGGCCTGAAGGTATCGATCGTTGCCTTGATCGTTGCCGCTGCTGCAGTCTATGGCGCCAGCGGGGCCTGGTTGCCCGAGCCGCCTCCGCCGCCGGCGGCGGAAACGCCGATCTGGTAACCGACGGAGAGGTTTCCCAACCGTCAGAAGAAAAAGCCGCCAGATTTCAATTTGGCGGCTTTTTTCCGGTTGACCGTCGGAATGACTTACCGCGGCTTGTGGTGCAAACGGCTGGTTTCAAGGTTAACCTTGAGCCTTGAAACCTCAGTTGACCGCTTACCTATCCCTGACCAGTCGCATGAATACGGGCTTTTGTCCCTTCGAGACATTCACCCCTTGGCTGACAGCGCTACGTGGCCGCTGGCACGACTGGTCGGGCGTCCGGCCTTGTCGCTGCTCCTTGCAGGCATGAGCCTGCTGCGGCGTCGCTTGGCGCCGGCCATCCCGCCCAGGCGCACCATCTGCCGCGTCCAACCGAGGTTTCAAGGATAAACGGCTTCCTGGCTGCGTGCCAGCAAATCAGCAGACAGCCTTATCGACTTAACCCGCTCGCCTGAGTGCTGCTTCGATATCGACTTCGTCAATCTGGCGCGCATCGAGAAAGCGTTGGGCAAAATGCAGATGAACGCCTTCGCGCAAGAAGAGTTCGAACAGATCTCGATCAAGATGCCCCATGCGCACGTATCCGGCCAGCAGGGTAACTGCTTCGGAAAGGGGCTTGCCCAGCTTGTAGGGGCGGTCCGAGGCGGTCAGCGCTTCGAAGATGTCGGCGATGGCCATCATGCGGGCCTGCGGGATCATCGCGGCCGCTTCCAGGCCGCGCGGATAGCCGCTGCCGTCAAGATGCTCGTGGTGATTGCCGGCAATGTCGGGCACGTCTTTCAGGTAATCCGGGAAGGGCAGGCCGCGCAGCATGACGATGGTCTGGACGATGTGATTGTTGATGAGAAAGCGTTCCTCGGCGGTCAGCGTGCCGCGATTGACGGATAGGCAATGCAGTTCGCCGAGGTCGAGGCGATAAGTGGGCGCGGTGACCTTGATGTCGGCCGGCAAGGGGCCGGCCGCCTGATGTTCGATGCGGTGGTCCTCGCGGTCGGCGATCAGGGCCTCGACCACAGGCAACTCTGGTGCCGGCTGGCGCTCCTTGCGTCGTTTCTCGATCTGGGAAATACCCAGTCGGTCATCCAGCGTGCGTTGCCAGGTGCGGGCGGCAATCTGCCGCAGTCGTTCATCAGCCCCTTCAGCCAAGGCTTCACCGCCGATATTGCAGGCGGCGACAAAGGCAAAGTCATCGTCGAGAGCGGCCAGTTCGACTTGCCTGGCCGCAGCCAGCGCCGCCTTGTCGCCACCCTCGGCAAGGCTTCGCCAATAGGCAATTTCGGCATCGCGCTTGAGTACTTCAAAGCGGGTGCGAATCTCGTGAATGCGATCGGACAGTGTTTCCAGTTTGGTGGCCTTGTCAACCACATATTCGGGGGTCGTCAGCTTGCCGCAGTCATGCAGCCAGGCCGCGATAGTCAGCGTTTCCCACTCATCCTCGTCCAGCCTGAAGTCGCGGAACGGCCCGCTCTCACTCTGGCAGGCTGCTTCGGCCAGCATCAGCGTCAATTCCGGCACGCGCTGGCAATGGCCGCCGGTATAGGGTGATTTGGCGTCGATGGCCCCGGCGACGACGCGGATCACGGCATCGAGCAGGGCTTTCTGGGCCCGCATCAGTCGTTGATTGTCGATGGCAACGGCCAGCGTCCCGGAAAGGGCGTTAACGAAAGCGGCCTGTTCGGAGCTGAAAGCGGTTTCGACAGCCGACTTGGCGAGGAAGAGGACGCCGATTGTCCTGTTTTCGCGATTGCTCAGGGGAACCGCCAGGAATGACACGCTCTGGCCGGGAAAGCGGGCCGCCAGCCAACCGAGTCCGGCCGGCATGCCGACCGCGGATAGCTGGCCGATGACCATGTTCTTTTCGCGGCAGGCATCACGTAAGGGATGGCCGGATTCCCCGTCGTCCACCGCGACTGCCGGTGGCTCGGTTAACAGGCGATCCAGGTTGACGTTTTGCCAGGCCGACGGCAGCAGTTCCTTAGCCTCGTCATCCATCAGGTAGATGGCACCTGCATCGGCGTGAGCGGCGGCGACCGTCTGGACGATCAGGCCGTCGAGCAGGCTCTTGAAATGGCGCTCGGCCGACAGTTGCGATGCGATGTCGAGGAACTGCCTGACCGTCGACCGCATGCCGGCCATGGCCTGCGCCAGATCGTCCACTTCCAGGACAAACGACTGCACATCCTTGCCGTCGAACCTGAAGTGGCGAATGGCCAGCGCATCGGAGGCCAGATTGCGCAGGTCATGCGAAATCCGGCGGGCGATCCACCAGGTTATCGGTATGGCGAACAGGAGCACGGCAAGAATCGAGGCGATGGCATAGCGCCGCAGGGTGCCGACCCCGGCCAGCAATTCGTCATGCGGCGCCGCCATGACCAGGTAGAGCGGCTCGCCATCGGCCAGTTGGGCGGTAACGGCCAGGGTCTCCCAGTCGCGCCCGTCGCTGCTCAGGGTGCGAGCCCCTTTGGCAGATGCAGCGCCGGAAAACGCCTTGACCAGAATGGGCATTTCCAGGGTGGTCAGCGTTGGTAGTTGAACCTGCGCGCCTTCAGACAAGCCCCACGCGCCATGCGACGCCGCCAGTACCTGCCCGGACAGGTCAGTCAGCGCCAGTTGCGCCGATGGCGAGGCGCGCTGGCGCGACAACGATGCCGAAAGATCTTTGAGGGCGAGATCGGCACCGATGACGGCCTTGCCGTCCGGGGTTGCCTGGGCGATGGCAAAGCCGATATCGCGCGAAGGCAGCATGAATGCCGGCGTGCGAATCAACCCGGAGCGTTCCCGCGCGGCATGAAACCAGGTCATGTCGTAGGGGCGGTGGAGTTCTTCCGAGCGCGTCGACAAGAGCACCATCTCTTCATCGTAAAAGCGCACAGTGTTTCCGCGCGGGCCGGGCTCCGAGAGTTGCACCATGTAGGCCGCCTGGGCCGGTGCATTTTCATTGCGCTGGGCTGCCCTGTAGTCGAGTCGCCGGATATAGAACATCCCGCCGTCGGCGAAACCGACGTAGATGGCCGAGAGCATCGGGGTCAAATCCAATGCCCGGCTGATCACGGGCAGGATGCTCAATTGCCCCTGCGGGCCACCGCTGGACGCATTGGGACGCTGGGCAAGCTGCACGACCAGGGTGCGGATGGGCTCGTGGCTGGCGCGCAGTTCGGCCAGCGTTTCGCGGGCCGAACTTTCGAACAGCGCGCTGATGACATCGAGCACCATTCGGCGCGCATTGGCATAGTCGACCGCAGCGATCAAAGCACCGGTAGACAGCACCAATGCAGTGAACAACACGCCAATGTAGACGTGCAGCGGATAGCGGTGGCGAGAGGCCGAAGCAGCAGTCAAAGGATTTCTTCGCGTCGACAGGTTATCGGGTCACCCTACGACGATGATGTTGCAAAGGCATGACTCTGCGGCAATCCGGTTCTTGACGAGCGGAGGGCTGATTACAAACCAGCCCTTCGAAAATTGGGCCTATTTTTCAAAAACGTAGGTTCCGGGTGCCGGACCGAGCTCGGGATCGACCTTGGCGTCGATGTCGGGCGGTGTCACCAGCGGCCCGCACTGCGGCGACAGCCAGGCCAGCCAGTCTTCCCACCAGCTGCCAGCCTTCTTGTCGGCGCGGGCCTGCCAATGTTCGTGGCTTTCATTGCACTCGGGGGCGGCTACCCAGAAACTGCGTCTGGGCGGCGTCACCACGGCGTTGACGATGCCGAAAATGTGGCCTGACGTAGTCAGGACATAGCGCACCGGCGCCTCGATATTGACGTAGCGGCGGATTTTGTAGGACTGCCGCCAGGGAACGATATGATCGTCTTCGGCCCCCACGGCGTAGAGCGGCTGGGTGATGCGGTCCAGATCGATCGGCTCGCCGGCAATGGTCAGCGCATCGCGCTTGACCAGATTGTTGTTCAGGTACATCTCGCGCAGGTAGAACGAGTGCATCGCCGCCGGCATGCGCGTCGTGTCGGTATTCCAGAACAGCACGTCGATCGGCGGCAGCGGCTCGCCAAACAGGTAGCTCCGCTCAAAGTAGTGCCAGATCAGGCTGTTCGAACGCAGCATGCGGAAGCTCGACGCCATATCGTCGCCTTCGAGAAAACCGGTCTTGGCCATTTTCTCTTCGAGGGCGGCAATCGACCCTTCGTCGATGTAGACATCGATGTCGCCGGGCTTGGAAAAATCCGTCAGCGTCGTCAGCAAGGTCCAGTGCGCCACCGGCATTTTCTTTCCGCCGTAGTGACGGCTGGCCCACGCCATATAGGTGGCGACCAGCGTGCCGCCGATGCAATAGCCGGCCAGATGCACCTGCGCCGACTGGCTTAGCTGGCGCGCCACGTCGACGACTTGATCGACGCCCTCCAGCAGATAGTTGTCAAAGCTGACATTGGCCATCTCGGCCGTCGGGTTTTTCCAACTGGTGATGAAAACGCGATAGCCCTGGTCGGTCAGGTACTTGACCATGCTGCGCCGCGGCGTCAGGTCGAGGACGTAGAACTTGTTGATCCACGGCGTGATGATGACGATCGGCGTCTGGTGGACTTGGGCCGTGGTCGGCGTGTAGTGGAGCAGTTCGACCAGCCGGTTGCGAAAGACCACGCGGCCGGGGGTGATCGCCAGATCGGTGCCGACCTTGAAGGCATCCTCGTCGACGATGCGGATGTTTTTTGCCTGTACATCGCGCACGAAATTGCCGAAACCGCGGACCAGACTTTCGCCATGGGTCTCGACGTACTTGCCCAGGGCGACCGGATTGGTCAGGAAGAAATTGGTCGGCGCCATGGCATTGAGCCATTTGCGTACCCAGAACGCCGCCCGCCGACGTTCCTTGTCCGAGAGTCCGGGGGTTTCGAAGAGCATGTCTTCGAGACGGTGCGTAATCGCCAGATAGGTTTCCTTGACGATATCCCAGGTCGCCGTTTCGCTCCAGACCGGACCGGCGAAGCGCGCGTCGTCAGCTTTCGGCGTGACAACATCGTCGCTCGGCAGGCCAAAGGCACGGCGCATGAGGTGGGTCTGCAGCGCGATGACATCGCCGGACATGGCGCCGATTGCCCGCGACAATTCCTGGGGATGCATCATCCAGGCCGCCTGCGCGTTAAGCAGTGAGGTCGTCACGCCGAAGGGATCGAAACGTTGCTGCAGCGATGCCATCGCTTCTTCGATTACATTGGCTCCCGGTTGACCGAGACCGTGAGCCTGTTTTTTCGAAGCCATATTTGTATCCATGATTCCCTCTGCGAAACCGCATTCATTCTCAAGCGCCTGGGGAGCAACTCGCCCTCCCTGCATGCTTGGAGAGGGTCATCATTGATAACATCATTACGTTACGGCGTTGTGACTGGCGATTGGAATGCCAGTGGTGTGACGCCAATAAAAATGTGGCCCGCCAGCCGCATTTCATTTTTTGCCAATTTTTCCGGTTGACCGTGGAAGTCTCGATCAACTGAGGTTTCAAGGTTCAAGCATCGCCATGGCTCGATGAGCGGCGATGGTAGAAGAGCCAGCCGTAGATTGCGATATTGATGGCGACGACCGCGGCGGCCAGCGCCAACTGGATTTCCCTGGTGAGACCGGCTGGATAGATGATGGTCAGCAGATAGTGCTCGATGAAGCTCTCGGTGTAGCCCAATTGACCAGCCTTGACGCGCAGGTAGTTTTCTGCGGACGTCAGCGGGCAGAGGCGCCCGGTGATCTCGACGAAAACCCCCCATGCCGCCGCCGGCACGTGGGCGAGAGGCAGCCATGGCCAGCGAGCGGCCAGCGCCGCGCCCAATACGACGAAGACGATGAAGGCCAGATGGAGAAGCAGGACAGCTTCGGCGGCAAGGCGGTAGAACATGGCTGCAATGGTGTGTATGGTGGATGGTTAACGGCCAAATCAATTGTGATGCCCTTGCTTACCCTAGCACATCGCTCCTCACTCAAGGGGAACTGGCCGGGTCTGGAAGCCTCCTAGCCATATGCTTGAAATCGAAGCTCTCTGTCGTCAGTTCAATCAGCGCATTGTGCTTGATGGGGTGTCCCTTTGTCTGCGCTCGGGTGAATACGTGGCGATCGTCGGCGAATCAGGGGTCGGCAAATCGACCCTGCTCAACCTTGTCGCCGGACTGGACCGGCCCGACAGCGGGCGGCTGGCGCTTGACGGCGATGACTACGCCGGACTCGACGACGATGCCCTGACCCGTCTGCGCCGGAACAAGATGGGATTCGTCTTTCAGGCCTTTCACGTGCTGCCGCACCTGACCGTGCGCCAAAACGTGGCCCTGCCCCTGTGGCTGCAGGGCGTCGATGGCAAGGCGGCGGACGAGCCGGCGCAGGCCTTGCTCGACGCGGTCGGCCTCGGCCAGCGCGCCGCGAGCTGGCCGCGCGAGTTGTCCGGGGGGGAACTGCAGCGGGTGGCGATTGCCCGGGCACTGATCCATGGCCCGCGCCTGGTGCTGGCCGATGAGCCTACCGGCAATCTCGACCCGGCGAACGGGGCGAAAGTGCTGGCCCTGCTCGCCGATCATATACACCGGGCCGGCGCCATCGGCATCCTGGTCACCCATTCGCGGGAAGCTGCGGCGACGGCCGACCGCATCCTGCGCCTGACCGTCGATGGGCTGCAGACGTGAGACTGGCCCCCGTCTTTCTCGGCTCACTGGCCCGACGGCGGGTGGCGACCTTGTTTTCCTGCGTGGCAATTGTCCTCGGTGTGGCTCTCGGCATGGCGGTGCAGGCGGTACATGAGGCGGCCCTCGCCGAGTTCGGGCGCGGACTGCAGACCGTGGCCGGCGAGGCCGATCTCAGCGTCGTCGGGCCGCGCGGCGGTTTCGATGAAAATCTCTACGCCCTGCTCGCTGCCCGCCCCGAGGTGGCAGCGGCGAGCCCCATGGTCGAGGTCGAGGTGAAGCTGGCCGGGCATGAGGAAACCCTGCAACTGCTCGGCATCGATGTCTTTACGCTGGCCCGAGTGAGGCCGGCCTTGCTGCCCGGAACGTCGGCGGCGGAGCGCTTTGCCGCGCTGTCGGAGGACGCAATCTTCCTCGCTGCGGCAGCGCAAACGGCGCTTGGCGTAGAGCCTGGTGCGACCCTGCGCGTTCAGTCGGGAACCCGTTCCCTGAATTTGCGGGTGGCCGGTGATCTGCCCGGCGCGCGCGACAATCGCCGCCTGGCGGTGATGGATATTGCCGCCGTGCAGGCCCGCTTTGCCCGGCTTGGCCGCTTGACGCGCATCGATCTGCGCCTGGCCGAAGGGGTGGCGCCGGCCGCGGCGCGCACCGCGCTGCAAGCCGTATTGCCGGTCGGCGTGCTGATCGAGACGCCGCAGGCCGCTGCCAACGAAGCGGCCAACCTGTCGCGCGCCTACCGGGTCAATCTGACCCTGCTGGCGGCGATGGCCTTGCTGACCGGCGGCTTTCTCGTCTTCTCGGCGCAGGCCCTGTCGGTCGTCCGGCGGCGCACCGAGTTCGCCTTCCTGCGCGCCATCGGGCTTGCCCGCCGCAGCCTGTTCGCCTGGCTGCTGGCCGAGGGGGCGCTGGTCGGGCTGCTCGGCGGCGTGCTGGGTGCGGCGCTCGGCCTTGGTCTGGCCTGGGGCGCCCTGGCACTACTCGGTGGCGACCTGGGGGCCGGTTATTTTTCCGGTCTGCAGCCGAGCCTGCAGTTTCAGCCCGCGGCGATCGCGTCCTATGTCGCACTCGGACTGCTTGCCGGCGTCGCCGGTGCCTGGCTGCCGGCGCGCGAGGCCGCCAGCGTGGCGCCAGCACAGGCCTTGAAGGCCGGCGACGAGGCAAGGCTGCCCGGCGGAGGCGGCAGCGCCGGGCAGGCCATCGTCCTGTTGCTGGCGAGCCTGGCCGCCTGCTGGATTCCGCCGCTGCATGGCCTGCCGGTGGGCGGTTATCTGGCCATCGCTTTGCTGCTGGCCGGGAGCGTCCTGTTGCTGCCGGCGATGGCCACGCTGCTCGGCTGCTTGCTGCGGGCACGCCGGTCGGTGCCGGGGCGCCTGGCGGCGGCCCGGCTGATCGCGGCGCCCGGGCATGCCGTGGTGGCCGCCGCCGGGGTGTTGGTCAGCGTTGCGCTGGCGGCGGCGATGGCGATCATGGTGACGTCGTTTCGTGAGTCGGTAGACCAATGGCTTGACCAGATCCTGCCGGCCGATTTTTACCTGCGCGCCGGCCGCGCCAATACCAGCGGGCATCTCGATGCGGCTCTGCAAGCCCGGATTGGTGCCGTTTCCGGGGTCGCGAGCAGCCGTTTCACCCGCCACGACAGCCTGCGCCTCGCGGCCGGGAAGGCGCCGGTGGCGCTGATTGCCCGGCCGGTGTCAGCGGACGGCCGTGAGCTCCCGCTGGTCGGCAAGGCGCAACTGGCGGGCGGCGGCAATCCGGCGGTGTGGATTTCCGAAGCCATGCGCGACCTGTATGGCTGGCAGCCCGGGCAACAGGTGGCGCTGCCGCTCGCCGGGCGCGCCGAGCGTTTTCACGTCGCCGGCATCTGGCGCGACTACGCGCGGCAGACCGGCGCCGTGCTGATCGACCTTGCCGATTACCGCAGGATGACTGGCGACCCGCTGGTGAACGATGCGGCCATTGACCTCGCCCCCGGAGCCAGCGCCGCGTCCGTTGCCGCGGCGCTGATCGCCACGGCTGATCCGGGAAGCCTAGAAATCGCCTATCCGGGAGAAATCCGCGCCCTTAGCCTGGGCATTTTTGATCGCACTTTTGCCGTCACCTATCTGCTCGAGGCGGTCGCCATTGTCATCGGTCTGGCCGGCGTGGCGGCCAGTTTCGCCGCCCTGGCGGCGGCGCGCCGCGGCGAATTCGGCATGCTCCGCCATCTCGGCCTGACCCGCCGCCAGATCGGCTGGATGCTGGCCCAGGAAGGGGCGCTGGCGGCCGGCGTCGGCGTGCTCGGCGGTCTGCTGGCCGGTGCGGCGATCGGGCTGGTCCTGGTCGAAGTGGTCAACCGGCAGAGCTTCCACTGGAGCATGGACCTCCACATCCCCTGGCTGTCGCTGGCCATTTTCGCCGCCGCCCTGCTTGCCCTGGCGGCCTTGGCCGCCGTCGCTGCCGGACGTCAGGCGATGCGCCAGGAGGCGGTGCTCGCGGTGCGCGAGGACTGGTGATCATGTCCCGACGCCGCGCCTTGCTCCTTGCCCTGGCCAGCCTGCCGGCATGGCGCGCCATGGCCGTATGGGCCGGCCCGCAGCGCGGTGCGGCAGAGGATTTCGCTGCCGTTGTCCCCGGTTACAAACTGGTTTTTCCGCGCGATCACGGCGCGCATCCGGATTTTCGCATCGAGTGGTGGTATGCCACCGGCTGGCTGAGTCTGGCGGACGGCAGGCCGCTGGGTTTTCAGAGCACTTTCTTCCGCCTGCGCACCGGCCTCGCCGAGGACAACCCGAGTGCCTTCGCGCCGCGCCAGCTAGTGCTCGCCCATGCCGCGATCGCCGACCCGCAATGGGGGCGCCTGCATCACGACCAGCGCGCCGCACGCACCGGTTTTGGCCGCGCCGGCTTTGCCACCGGGCAAACCGGTCTATGGATCGGCGACTGGCGTTTCGCGCAGCACGGCGAGCACTATCGCATCGAGGCCAAGGCCGCGGATTTCGCCTACGCGCTCGATCTCGTCGCCGCCGCGCCGCCGCTGCTCCACGGCCGCTCGGGGTATAGCGTCAAGGCCCCCGACCCGCGCCATGCCAGCTATTACTACAGCCGTCCGCAACTGGCGGCGAGCGGCACGGTGACGCTCGCCGGTCGGCCCCATCCGGTGACCGGCCGTGCCTGGCTGGATCACGAGTGGTCCAGCCAGCTACTGCCGGAGGCGGCGCAGGGCTGGGACTGGCTCGGGGTCAATCTTGACGATGGCGGTGCGCTGATGGCCTTTCGTCTGCGCCACCGGGATGGGTCGCCGCTGTGGTCGGCGGCGACCTTCCGGCCGGCCGGTGGCCAGGCGCAAGTGCTGGCGCCGGCGGATGTCGCTTTCGAGCCCTTGCGCCACTGGCGCTCCGGGCGTACCGGCATTGTCTATCCGGTCGAATGGCGGGTCCGCATAGGCCGGCGGATCCTGCTGTTGCGACCGCTGATCGACGATCAGGAACTCGACAGCCGTGCCTCGACCGGTGCCGTCTATTGGGAAGGCGCGGTACGCGTCGCGGAAGACGGCCGGAACGTCGGATACGGCTATCTGGAGATGACCGGGTATGGCGAGAAAATCAGCATTTGACTTGAAACCTCAGTTGGACGTGGTCTCGCACAACAAAAATGCGGCCCGCAAGCCGCATTTCATTTTTCGCCCTTTTTTCCGGTTGACCGTCGGAATGGTTTTTAGCTGGTGCCCAGCGTCACCATCAGTTCGCCCTGGGCGTTGTGCGGCTTGCTGCGCGACGAGCGACGGCGCTGGTAGGCGCCCTGGCCGTTCATGTCCCAGCCTTGCTGGTTGTCGGCCAGGTAGAACTTGAGGCCTTCGGTGATGACGCGCTTTTTGAGCTTGGGGTCGAGGATGGGGAAGGCGAGTTCGATGCGTTTGAAGAAATTACGCTCCATCCAGTCGGCGCTGGAGAGGTAGACGGTTTCCTTGCCGCCGGCCAGGAAGTAGAAGATCCGGTGGTGTTCGAGGAAGCGGCCGATGATGGAGCGGACGCGGATGTTTTCCGACAGCCCCGGGACGCCGGGGCGCAGGGCGCAGACGCCACGGATGATGAGGTCGATATCGACGCCGGCCTGCGAGGCCTGGTAGAGCGCGTCGATGACTTCCGGTTCGAGCAGCGAATTCATCTTGGCGACGATGCGGCTCTTGCCGCCGGCCCTGGCGGTTTCTGCCTCGGCAAGAATGCCGGCGACGACATTGGCGTGCAGCGTGAAAGGCGCCTGCCACAGGTGCTTGAGCGTGCGCGCCTGACCCAGCCCGGTCAGTTGCTTGAAGACTTCGCTGACGTCGCGGGTGACTTCGTCGTTGGCCGTCATCAGGCCGAAGTCGGAATAAAGGCGGGCGGTGCGCGGGTGGTAGTTGCCGGTGCCGAGGTGGGCGTAGCGCTTGAGGCCGCCTTCTTCGCGGCGCACGATGAGCAGGGCCTTGGCGTGCGTCTTGTAGCCGACGACGCCATAAACCACGTGGGCGCCGACGTCTTCGAGCTTGGTCGCCCAGCTGATGTTGGCTTCCTCGTCGAAGCGCGCCATGAGTTCGACGACGACGGTGACTTCCTTGCCGTTCTGGGCGGCGCGGATCAGCGACTCCATGAGCACCGAGTCGGTGCCGGTGCGATAGACCGTCATCTTGATGGCGACCACGGCCGGGTCGGTCGCCGCCTGACTCAGAAACTCGATGACCGGCGCGAAAGACTGGTAGGGGTGGTGGAGCAGCACGTCGGTCTTGCGGATGCTGTCGAAAATATTGACGCCCTTGCCGACGGCCTTGGGCAGGCCGGGCACGAAGGGGCGGAATTTCATGTCGGGGCGATCGACCCAGTCCGGCACCTGCATGAGGCGGACGAGATTGACCGGACCATTGACGCGGTAAAGATCGGTCGGCTTGAGGGCAAACTGGGCGAGCAGGAATTCGGTCATCGCCTCCGAACAATTGTTGGCGACTTCGAGACGCACGGCGTTGCCGAAATGGCGCTGGGGCAACTCGCCCTGCAGCTTGGTGCGCAGGTTGGTGACTTCTTCCTCGTCGACGAAAAGGTCGGAATTGCGCGTGGCGCGGAACTGGTAGCAGCCGAGCACGGTCATGCCGGTGAACAGTTCGCCGACGAATTCATGCAGGATCGACGACAGGAAAACGAAGCCGTAGGCGCAGCCGGCCAGTTCTTCCGGCAACTGGATGACGCGCGGCAGGACGCGCGGCGCCTGGACGATGGCGGCGTTGGAACTGCGCCCGAAGGCATCCTTGCCTTCGAGTTCGATGGCAAAGTTCAAACTCTTGTTCAGCACTTTCGGGAAGGGGTGCGACGGGTCGAGCCCGATCGGCGTCAGTACCGGCACCATTTCGTGGATGAAATAATTGCGGATCCACTCGCGCTGCGCCTCGTTCCACGTCGAGCGGCGCAGGAAGCGGATGCCCTCGTTGGCCAGCGCCGGCAGGGTGATGTCATTGAGGTGCTGATACTGTTCGTTGACGATGGCGTGCGCCTCGGCCGAGACCAGCCGGTAGGCTTCCTGCGCTGTCTTGCCGTCGGTGGTGACCACGGTGGCGTGCGCCTTGACCTGCTCCTTGAGCCCGGCCATGCGGATTTCGAAGAATTCGTCGAGGTTGCTCGAGACGATGCACAGGAAGCGCAGGCGTTCGAGCAGCGGCATGCGCTCGTCTTCGGCCTGGGCCAGAACGCGCCGGTTGAAGGCGAGCAAGCCGAGTTCGCGGTTGAGGTAATTTTCGGTCGGGAAGCGGGGTTTTGGCAGCGGATGGGTCATCGCGTCATCTCCATGTTTTTTCTGAAGTATAGGCTTTAAGCCCATCATTTTGTTGCATAAAAATTGCAGGGAGATGACGTTCTGTCGTTGATTGCTACGGTCAACCGGGTTTACTGCGTGAAACGTAAATTTTCGCCAAATTCTCAGGCGCGGAGACTGTCGCCGGATTCCGGCGTGAGCGGCGGGATCAGCGCGGCGAGTACGGTACCCAGTTTGGCGGTGGTTTCAGCCAGTTCATGCTGCGCGTCGGAGCCGGTGACAATGCCGGCGCCGGCCTGCAATTCGGCCGTATTGCCGGCGAGCAGGGCCGAGCGCAGGGCGACCGAAAACTCGCCGTCGCCGTCCGGCGTCAGCAGGCCGATGCCGCCGCTGTACCAGCCGCTGCGCTGCTCGTGGTGTTCGGCCAGCCAGGCCAGTGCCGCGGCGACCGGAAAGCCGCCGATGGCCGGCGTTGGATGCAGGGCGCGAACCAGTTCGAACAGCGTCGTCCCCGGCCGGACGATGGCGGCCACCCGGCTGCGCAGATGGAGCAGTTGGCCGGCCGCATGTTCCCGCGCCGGCTCGGCGAGCGGGGGTTTCTCGCAGAATGGCGCGAGTGCCGCACAGATCGCCTGAACGACCAGTGCCTGTTCGCGCCGGTTCTTGGTTTCGGACAGGGCCAGCGAGCCAGGCCAGGATGTGCCGGCCAGCGCGTCGGCATCGACACGTGTGCCGGCGAGGCGGACCAAGCGTTCCGGCGTGGCACCGACAAAGCTGTGCAGGCTGTTGCCGTAGGCGTAGACCAGGCTCGATGGTTGCTGGGCAAGCAGTTGGCTGAGCACGGTGGCGGCCGAAAACGGTGCATCGGCCTCGATTTTCCGGCTGCGGGCGAGGACGATCTTGTCCACCCGGCCGGCCTCGATGTCGCGCAGCGCGGCGTTGACGCGGGCTATCCAGGCCCGCTCGGCCAGCGTTTCGGGGCGGCCGGGGTGCTGTGGTGGGGCGCTGGCGATGGCCGGTGCGGCCAGCCAGTGCGGCCATTCGGCCGCGGCCTGGGCGAGGCGGCCGGCCGGTACGCTCAGTGTGACCGAGCATTCGCCGGCGAGCGATTCGAGCAGGATGGTCGGGATGGCGAGCAGGGCGTTGGGCAGTGGCGCGTTGTTGCCGGCGTCGAAGGCAAAACCGGCGAAGGCGAAGGCCGGCCCGTTGCGCCGCCAGTCGCGGCAGAAACCGGCGAAGGCGTTGTCCAGCGCGGCCAGACGGTTGGGGCCGGCGCTGCTGACATGCAGGGCGTGGCCGATGGCGAGACGATATTCGTGGTGATCGGGGCGGGCGCGATACCAGTACGGGGCGTCGGCCGGCAGCAGCGGCAGCCAGTCGGTCGTGCCGCGGCCGAGCGAAACACGCAGGCTGACCGGGGCCGAGGCGGGGGCGCCGACAGCCAGCGCTTCGAGCCGGGCTAGCGTTGCCGGGGCGCTCAGGCAGCGGCGCAGGGCGTGGATCATTGCCCTGCCTCCACCGCGAGGCGGCGTAGCGCGGCGCGTTCAAGCTTGCCGGTGGCATTGCGCGGCAGGCACTCGACGGTGTGGATTTTTCGCGGCAAGGCGGCCGATGGCAGATGGCGGCGGGCGTGGGCGAGCAGGTCGGCCGGCGCGACGGGGCCGACGACGAGGGCGACGATGAGGTCGCCCCACACCGGGTCGGGCTGGCCGGTGACGGCGACATCAAGCACACCGGGGCAGGCGGCGAGGCAGGATTCGATTTCCTGCGGATGCACATTGCGGCCGCCGCTGATCAGCATGTCGTCGGCCCGGCCGAGGATGGTCAGGCGGCCGGCGGCGTCGATCCGGCCGAGGTCGCCGGTGGTCAGCCAGCCGTCGGCGTCGATGCCGCTGCCGTCGAGATAGCCGCGCATGACCTGCGGGCCGCGCACCTGGAGGTGGCCGTCGGCGCCGAGGCGGATGTTGTGGCCGGGCATGGGCCGGCCGACCAGGCCTTGGTGCCAGGCGCCCTCGGCTGGGTCGAAGGTGGCGAACTGGGCTGCCGTTTCGCTCATGCCGTAGCTCGGGTAGAGCGGCCAGCCGGCGGCGACGGCCCGGTCGTGGAGCGTCTGCGAGAGCGCGGCCCCGCCGATCAGCGCAACGCGCAGGCTGGCCGGCGGTTTGGCGCCAAGGTCGAGGAGCCGGGCGAGCATGGCCGGGACCAGCGAAATGTGGGTGGCTGCTTGGGTGGCGAGGTCGGTGGCAACCTGCTCGGCGGCGAAACCGTCATGGAGCAGCACGGTCGCGCCAGCCCGGGCGCAGCGCCACAAAATGGACTGGCCGCCGATGTGGTAGAGCGGCAGGCAGTTCAGCCACAGATCGCCGGGGTGCAGCGGCAGGCGTTCGTTCGAGTTGGCGGCCGCGGCGTCGAGCTGGGCGTTGCCGAGTAGCACGGCGCGCGGCTTCCCCGCGCTGCCGCTGGTCGCGATGATCAGGGCGACGTCGGTCAGCGGCTGCTTGATCGCCGGGAAGGCATTCCCACGGTCAACCGGAAAAAACGGCCAATTCTGAAAACTGCAGGCGCAGGCATGGCGCGCCAGGTGCAGGCTGTCGCCGGCTTCGATGATGGCCCCCCGGCGGCTGGCAAGCTGACCGGCGAGTTTTTCGCTGTCGGCGAACAGATCGGCAAAGCTCAGGCAGTGGCCGGCAACCCGCAATGCGGTGGCATGCGGACGTTCGGCCGCGGCCTGCTGCAGATGTTGAGCCAGTGAGGTGGGGGCTGCCATAAGCGTTCGATTATAAACCTTGAAACCTCGGTTGGACGCGGCTGATGGTGCGTCTGGGCGGGATGGCCGGAGCGACCAAGCCGGACGCCCGACCAGACGTGCCAGCAGCCGCGTCGCGCTGTCACCCAACGGGTGAATGGCATCGAAGGCGCAAAGGCCTGTATTCATGCGGCTGGCCAAGGCTGGATAAGCGGTCAACTGAGGTTTCAAGGATCATGCCGGGACGGACGATTTCGCAATTCTCTGAAGTGCTCGTGACAGCCAGGATTTCGAGAAGCGGCAGCGCCGAACCAGGCAAGGGCGATATTCTGGCTACGCCGGTCAAGGCCCGGCTGGGCAATACGACGCTGGTTGTCGAGCTCGGCGCGTTGATCCGGCGCCTGCGTTAAGCCGGAAAGTGCGCCGGAAAGAGCGGTGCCCGGCCGGTGGCCAGGTAGTTCTTGCAGCGCTCGATATATTCCCGGGTGCTTTTCGGCATGGCCGTTCTGGCTCGGGAAATGTAGAAAATGAGGTCGCGACCCTGGCGGATCAGTTGCAGGCCGTCCGACATATTGTAGGTGAACGGGGCACTGAACACGCCAGGCCCGGTCAGCAGGGTAAGGTCGGCGAGGCGTTCCCCCGCCGTCACCATGCGCGCCCAGACATCGAATATGTCGCTGTCGGTGCGCAGGGTTTCGGTCTTGATCTTGGCGGCGATGGCGAGGTCGCGGACTGGTGCTTCGATGTCGGAGAAGGCCGGAATGCCGCTGAAATTGTCGATCATCGCATTCGAAATCAGATCGATGTCGCGCAGGACCTGGCCGATCTTGATGTAGCGGCTTTCGTAAAAGTCTTCGAGCGGGATGGAGAAGGCGCGGAAGGGTTCGCCCCACAGTTCGTCGATGCCTTCTTCGCCGCTCCGGTGCATGACGCAGCGGCCCAGTTCCATGGCCTCGAGCAGGCATTTGCCGCATTCGCGCATGAGCGGGTTGTCGCTCAGGATTTCAATGCCGCAAGCCTGCAGTTCGACCAGCTTGCGGAAAATATCGGCCGCCCGGTTGAACAGCGCGCCGGCCAGCATGGCGCCCTTGACGCGTTTGCGCGCCGGATCGGTTTCGGCTTGGTAGGTGCTGCGTGCTTCGTGGAGACGCGTGCCGGGAATGTTGAGGCCGTGTTCGGTGTGGTTGAACAGGCGCCGGGTCAGGGCGTCGATCAGTTTTTTCTTGGCTTCCAGCGTATCGGCCGGGACCGGGTAGGTCTTGATCCAGTAACCATCGTAGAAAACGCGCTCCAGGCCGTCGATGATGCGACGCGTGCCTTCCGGGGGGGTGTCGGTAGTACTCGGTACTTGGGACAGTTGGTGCACTGTGTTCATGGTTCTCTACAGAAATGCTCGGGTACGAGTTGGACAGCTATTTGTCGAATAATTGCCAGAAAATCGTTCGCTGCTTGCCGGGTTGAGAGTGTTGATTGGCGAGCCGGGAATTGTACCGTGACCAGTAGGCCTTTTGGCGTAATTGAACCTTGAAACCTCAGTTGGACGTGGCAGATGGTGCGCCGGGGCGGGATGGCCGGCGCGAAGCGACGCCGCAGCAGGCTCATGCCGGCAAGAAGGCGCGACAAAGCCGGGCGCCCGCCCAGGCGCACCA